>QZJT01000016.1 GCA_003597935.1 Phycisphaerales bacterium
GCAGCCCCAAGACGCGGCCGCCGTGCCGCGCCGGTCCGGCACGTTGAGGAACTTCGCCTTCGCCTTGCCGCTGTTCTTGACGCGGGAAACCCGTGTTTCGCCGGAACTGAGCACGACCGATACGTTGTCGCGCGGCACGCCGCCGGTCATCTTCACGGTCAGGTCGGCGCCACGGCATTTCGCCTTCCTGATGCGGGCGGTGACGCCCTCCACGCCCAGGAGCTGGGCGAAGATGTCCGCCTCGCCCTGGCCCTGGTTGCGGCTGTCCGCCCAGGTGACCAGCACTTCGCCGGCCGCGCCGTTGTACGCCATGCGCGGATCGCCGATGGCCGTGCCAACGACCACGTCCACCGGATCACCCAGCGGCACGCCGTCCGCGTTCAACACCATCGCCGCCACCGACGAAGCCGAACCCCACGCGACGACGAACAGGCCGGCGCCTTCGTGAAAGACGGCGAACGGCGACACCCGCGACGGCAGCCCCAGCGCCACCGGGATCTCGTCGCCGATCGGCGCGCCGTGGCTGTCGACGAACTGGGCGTACACCTCCGATTCGGTGAAGTCTCCGTACACGACGAAATAGCGGTTCAGCACCGGATCGACCGCGACGCTGGCCGCCAGCCCCGAGGCGGGAAAACGCGGCGAGATGATGAACGGTCCGGCGATCCGGTTGCCTTCGGGATCGAAGATGGCGCCCTGGAGGTTCCGCACGTTCTGGTCGCGCCAGGTGGCGAAGTAGTGGTCGGCCGTCGGGTTGTACACCGCCTGCCCGTCGGGCGCGCCGGAGGGGGCGATGGTGATGTCCGGTCCGACGAGATTCCCCTCGGCGTCGATGCGGCGGCCGCGGATGCCCGCCGGTCCGCCGCCTGCGAAGTTGCGGCCGGAGTAGAAATACTCGTTCTTCGACGGGTTGTAGGACAGCGACGCCTCGAACCCGCCGTTGGAAATGAAGAACTGGCCGCCGATGGGCGCGCCGGCGGCATCGACGCGCCGCCCGTAACCCTGATTGAACGCTCCGCCGTGCTGCGTCCGCCACGAGACCAGAAACTCCGCCTCCTGCGCGTTGAACGCGATGCACGGGTTGCTCTGCGAATCGGGGAACTCGATGACCGGGAAGTTGTCCCCCAGAAGCTGCCCGTCGCCGGAGACGCGCTGCCCGAAGATGTCGTTGTTGCCAGGATTGCGCGAATCGAGCCAGACGACCATGTATTGGTCGTGTACGCCGTCAAAGGCCGGCCACGGATGAAGGCGCTGGGGCGTGGCGGCGCTGGACAGATCGAAGTTCTCCCCCAGCAGAGCCACGTGGGTCGCACAATCCTGTCCGAACGCGCCCGCTACGGCGAAAGCCAGGGTCCACGCGACGACCGACGAAGTGCAGGCGAATCTCATGGTCATTCCCCTCTTCAGGTGTGAGATCGTATCACGGCAGGCCGGCGGAACCGCCGCCCGTAGAATCATCCTACAGGAATCGTCGCTGAAAAGGAACCGGCCGACCCGTACGAACGCCGCGGTGGAGCGTGGGACTATGGGACCAGCCGGATCCGGTGGGAGGAGGCCGGCTCGACGCGCCCGATGACCCGTGGCCGCGGCAGTCCCGCCGGCGGATCGCCGATCCGCTCGATCAGCTCGGACGCCCGGGCGGCATCGACGCTGATGAGCAGACCGCCGGAGGTCTGCGCGTCCGCCAGCACGGAGACCAGCGTCTCGTCGACGCCCGACGCCGAGAGCAGTCCGGCGACGTACTCCAGCGTACTCTTGCAGGCCCGCGTCAGGCCGCCGCGTCCTGCCAGCGCGTGCGTCTGCGTCATCAGCGGCACGGCCGTCGCCTCGATCAGAAGCGTCACGTCGGATGCCTGCGCCATCTCGAAAGCGTGGCCGACCAGACCGAAGCCCGTCACATCGGTGGCGGCATGAGCGCCGGCCGCGACCATCGCCCGTGCCGCGGCCGCGTTGAGCCAGGTCATCACGTCGATGGCCTCCTGCAACTGAGCCGGCGTGATCCAGCCGCGCTTGGCGGCGCTGGTCAGGATGCCGCTGCCGATGGGCTTGGTGAGCACCAGGACGTCGCCGGGCGCCGCGCCGCGGTTGCGGACGAACGCCTGGGGGTGAACCACGCCCGTGACCGCCAGTCCGTACTTGATCTCGGCGTCGCGGACGGAGTGCCCGCCGGCGATCACCGCCCCCGCCTCCACGACCTTGTCTGCCCCCCCCCGCAGGATATCCTCCAGCACGCCCAGGTCGAGTTCCGCGTCGGGGAAGCCGACCAGGTTGAGGGCGCAGACCGGCCGGGCGCCCATCGCGTACACGTCCGACAGGCTGTTGGCGGCGGCGATCTGACCGAACACGTAAGGATCGTCGACCAGCGGCGGGAAGAAGTCCGTCGTGGTCACGACGGCCAGGTCGTCGCGCAGCCGGTACACGCCCGCGTCCTCGCACTGGTCGACGCCGGCCAGCAGGTTCGCGTCGTTCATCGGCGGCAATCGGCGCAGCACCTGCGCCGTCGGCGTCATGCCGAGCTTGCCGGCTCAACCCGCGCACTGGGCGTAGTCGGTCAGCCGTTTTTTGCGGCCTTCGTTCACGGCGCGAGTCTACCGCGGGCCGCGCCCCACGCCCAGCGCGGGGGATCGTGCGGGAGGTCAAAGGTCCGGGCGCGATCGCGCCGCCCACGCGCCGCCCGTGATGGTGCGAAAAAGGCCGCCCCCCGAAGCGGGAGGCGGCCTTCGATGTCTGTGGCGGGCTTGCCGGTCTGCCGTGGCGCGTCATTCCGGCCAGCACGGCCCGTCGCCGGGCCTTACACCATGTCCTTGAGCGCTTTCAGCGCCGTGGCCTTGACCACCTTGCGGGCGGGCTTGGCCTTGAACATCATCTCCTCGCCGGTGAAGGGGTTGACGCCCTTGCGCGCCTTGGTGGCCTTCTTCTTGATCACGCGCAGTTTCACCAGGCCCGGAATCGAAAACGCCCCCGGACCGCGGGTGAGGTCCTTTTTGATCATGCTGCTCAGCTCGTCCATCATGGCGGACACCTGCTTGCGGGAGACGTTCCCCGCCGCCGCCATGCCGGCAAGGATCTCCGACTTGGTGCGCGTCCTGCCGGACGCGGCCCCGCTCTTCGTCTTGGCCATCTCGAACTCCTTTCGTTCCGTTGCGCCGACCGCGGCGCTGCCCTTTTTGCGGGCCATCAACGCACTTTCTGCGGCGGCGCTGGCCGCGCCGCAGCGCGTCGCCGCACCGCGCGGCGACCGAATCGGCACGTTAATACAGGGTTTTCGGCACGTTGTCCAAGTTTTTTACGGAAAAAATCGCTACAATTCAGCGGCCGGTTGGCCGGACCGGTCCGGCCCGGCGCCGGCCGTCCACGGAAACGACGGAGCCGTGTATGCCTGACCCGCCCGCACAGGCCGCGCCGACTGCCGAGCGAAGTGCTTCGACGCCGGCGTTGCCGGATCGGGTCGAACGCGAACGCGCGCGCCCGCGGCGCCCGCGGCGCCCGCGCCGCTCGGGACGGCCGCTATCCCGCGGGCGAAAGGCCCTGTTTTCGGCTGTGACGCTGGCCTCGGCGCTGACGCTGGCGGAAGGGCTGTGCCGCGCCATCGGCCTGGGGCGGCACGAGGCGATCGACGGCGCCATCTCGCAGTGGCATCACACGCCGGACGGCCGGGTCTTCTGGGTGACGCGCGGGCCGGGGTTCAACTCCGACGGGCTGCGCGACGCAGAACACGAGCGTGCCAAGCCGCCCGGCCGGTTCCGCATCATCTGCCTGGGCGACAGCGTCACCATGGGACACACTCTGCCGAGGGAAGCCGCCTATCCGCACGCGCTGCAGAGCTACCTCGTGCAACTCGGCGTGGACGCGGAGGTTTTCAACGTAGCGACCTCCGGCTGGGCGACGCTGCAGGAACTGACGGCCTATGAAACGATCGTCCGGCCTTACCGACCCGACCACGTCTTCCTCGGCTTCTGCCTCAACGACGTGGCGGAGATGCACAACAACCTGCGGACGCCGCCGCCGGCCGCGGTGGCGGCGCTGACGCGGCACTCGGCCCTCTTCCGCTGGCTGGTCGGGGCAGAGCGTCGCCAAATCTCCCACGTGCGCCAGTTGTTCACCGATCCGGACGGGCCGGCCGTCGAGAACGGTTGGAATCGCGCCCTGGAGGCGCTCGATCGACTGCACGAGCAGACGCGAGCGGACGGCTGCGCCCTGTCCGTGGTCATCTTTCCCTTCAGGTTTCAGCTCGAGCCGGATGCTCCCCCGCCTGCGCCGCAGCGTCGGTTGTTCGACCACTGTATGCGCACCGGCATTCCCTGTCTGGACGTTCTGCCCGTACTCGCACCGCTGGGGCGGTCGGCGTTCATCGACGACAGTCATCTGAGCGCGGCGGGCGCGGCGGCGGTGGCGAAAGCCCTGGTGGCCTGGGGTCGGAACGGGTGCAGCATGTGCGGGCTGGACCTCCGCGACGTAACGGCCGCCGCCTGCCCGCGCTGCGGAACGCCGCGTGGCAAGTAAGCGATGGCCCCACATAGCGAGCCGCGGGCTTGAAGCCCGCGCGGATTCTCCCGCGGTGACGTGGCCCCCGATTCGCACATGGTTGAAATGCAGCGACAGTCCGCCCGCCATGAATGGCGGGGCTCGGGGCGGACCTCAGCAACCACGCAGAGAGCGCCGCGTCACGGTGGGTTGCAGGGCATCCGGACGCAGACGCACTCCTCGTACGACGGGCGGCGCGTGCCCGGCACGCCGGGCAGGTTGGTGCAGATGCGCGGCGCCGGGAGCGTGTCCTTCTGCCAGTCCTGACCACGAACGATCAGACACGACGCGATGCCGTAACTCAGCCGGGTGGTCCCCGGATCTTTGTCGCAGTTGACGTTTCGCAGCGGCCAGTCTCGGTCGTTGATCTCGTACCGCCCGGAGACGTAGTGCTGGTAATAGCCCTCGGCGTCGCGCGTGCCTTCGATCAGGATTTTCTGATAGGCGGCGTGGGCGTCCACGAACGAACGGACGTAAAACCAGTCCTCGCCGTGCCAGCCGCGCAGCGTCTTGAGCGGGCCGATGTCCACGCCGGGCGCCACCGGGGCGCAGATCTCGCGGCGGGCGCCCCAGGCCCAGCGGCCGATGTTCTCCTCGTAATAGAGCGTCCGGGCCGCGTTCGGCACCCGCGAACTGGGCCGCAGATAGGGCGAGTTGCTGTGCAGCTTGCCGCCGCCGCCCACCTGTCCGGTCAGAAACACGTTCGAGCAATAGCTGTTGCCGAACCAGTCGAACGACGTGGTCTGCCCGTCGTCGACCCAGTCCTGGCAGTGCGCGCCTCGCGGCGGCCCGTCGTCGCCGGGACACTGGTAGTCCTTCAATTCCAGCCGCGTGTCGCGAAGCTGCTTCTCCGGAGTGTCATTGCGGTAATCGGCGAAGTCGAACTTGTAGACGATCTTGTTGAGCGGGCGGCTGGCCGGGCCGAAGCCGCAGCGCGTGCCGTACTTGCTGAATATGGGGTTGTTCTGCCCCCCCCCACAGAAGGGCGTGCGGCCCACGCCGGACTTGCCGCCCCACTCGTAGGCGCCGATGTAGGTGACGCGCTGCGGATCCTGGTCGAAGTTCAGCGGGTGGATGGGAATCGCCCAGCCGCCCTCTTCCTCGGCCGCGTACACGCGGCTGGCGGTGGCCAGCCCCTTCATGTTCGACAGGCAGACGCTGCGCTTGGCCTGCTGGCGGGCCTTCTGCAACGAGGGCAGCAGGATCGAAATCAGCAGGGCGATGATGGCGATGACGACCAGCAGCTCGATCAGCGTGAAACCGCCGCGGCCGCAACGATGACGGTGAGATAATGTGCGTTCCGTCATTGGACTTGATCCTCCGCTCCAGACACAGACGAGACCCGGCCGGCGCAGCGCCGGCAGCACTCGACCGCCCGCGGGGCCGTGTCTGCACTGCTGTCCTCCGCCCCGCGCGGCCCGGAAACCTGACGTGGCGGACCCAGTGTAGCTCCCCCCGTCTCCGCGCACAACACCTTGCCGGTGCTGTGCTTGGAGAACCGCGGGGGACTGTCCGGGCTGGCTGGACTCCGGTCGGCCGCGCCGATATACTCCAGGATTCGTAGGACAGTCTCCGTCAGGATTGGCAGAATTTCCGGGAAACCCGATGCCCAGACCGAACAAGGCGATCAAGCGACAGAAACTGCTGGCGGCTGAAGCGTACAAGCGCGGCGACCGCAAGGAAGCTTATGACTTGTGGGCCGCCGCCGATAAGGCCCGGAAGGAGCTTCAGGCCAAGAAGCGCGGCAAGAAAGCCGTTGAAGGCGCCTGAGGCGCCGGCGGCGTGGCACGCGGGTGTGTCCTCGCGCCGGTTCCATCTGCGTGGAGAACCGGGGCTGGTCCGTTGCACCTGAGGACGGCGAGCGCCGCTTTCCCGACCGATGACGGCCGGATGCCGCGGCCGGGGGCGATCCGGCCGGAGGGCGGCGCGGCGCTGGCAGGTCCGGGACGCTGGTTGCTGCGCGAGGCGCCGAGGGAGACCGTGCGATGAGGCACGTCCTGTTCCTGTTGCTGGCGGTGGCCGCGGTCGTCGCGGTGGTGGCCTACAACCGTGACCGCGGAGCGGAGACCTTTCGGGACGATTTCATCGGGATTATCCGCTACAATGAGTTCGCGGCCGAGGAAGAGCGGTATTTGACCGGCCTGGTGGACCGGCACCACGTCGCCGTCATCACCGAATCCGGCGCGTCGGGCGAGCGCATCGACGCAGCCTGGTACGTCGAGCACATGTTCGACCGCTTGATCGAAGCCGCCCGGGCCGACGGCAGACCGGACGAGCTGCTCGCGCGGCTCGAGCAGGTCAAAATAGACAATGTCGCCGCCAACCGACCGTGACGGCCGCGATCTTCAAGCCCGTGGGGACGCGCACGGCGCGTCGAGCGGCGCAACGACCGGAGTCGAGACCTGACCTTCCGGCGAGCCTGCCACTAGTTGCTGGAGAGCCTTTGATGCACCTGAAGCGTACCCCGACTGTAATCCAGGGTCTTCTGGTTGTCGCGACGGCCGTCTGGGCGATGCCGCCGGCCGCCCGCGGGCAGGATCACGCCCCGGGAGATGCCGCCCCGCCGCTTTACGACACCCAGGCGGACGCCGCCGCGGATATCGCCGCGGCCGCGGCACGCGCCCGCGAGGACAACAAGCGCGTGCTGCTGATGTTCGGTTTCAACGAGTGCGTCTGGTGCCACCGGCTGCACGACCTGTTCGAGTCTGACCGGGACCTGAAGAAAACGCTGTTGTACGAGTATGAACTGGTCATGGTCGACAACGGCCGACGGCCGGACGGGACCATGAACAACCTCGCCGTCAGCGAAAAGTACGGCCACCCGGCCAAGACGCACGGCGGCTACCCGGCACTGGTGGTGCTGGATGGCGGCGGGAAAATGCTCAAGACTCAGGGCACGGGCGAGTTCGAGGTCGGTCCCGCGCACGATCCGAAGAAAGTTCTGGCCTTCCTGAATGAGTGGAAGGCGCCGCCGGCGGTCGCGAGTGCCGTCATGTCCGGCGCCCTCCAGCGGGCCAGGGCCGAGGGCAAAAAGGTGTTTGCCTATTCGTCTGCGCCGTGGTGCGGCTGGTGCCACAAGCTGGCGGATTACCTCAAGCGGCCGGAAATCGCGGCGGTGATGAACCGCGAGTACGTGGCGGTCAAGATCGACGTCGACCGCATGACCGGAGGAAAGGACGCGGCCGAGAAGTACCTCGGCGCCGCAGACAAGGGCTTCCCGTTCATCGCGATCCTGGACGCCAACGGCGCCAGGCTGGCCGATGGCAACGGCGCGAAGGGCAACATCGGCTTTCCGGTGGAAGACTTCGAGATCGAGCACTTCATCCAGATCGTCCGCAAGACCGCGCCGAAGCTGACCGAGGAGCAGATCGCCGTGCTCCGCGGCGGCCTGGGCAAGCCAGCGATGGGCGCACACGGAGGTCCCGGCCGCTGATTCGCGGCGGGGCCTACCGCCGCGCGTAGCGGTTGCCCGGCAGGCGTTTCAGGACGCCTTTCAGCTCCAGGTTGATCAGCAGCGCCCCGACGCGCGAGACGTCCAGGCCGCAGCGGTCGTGGATGTCGTCGACGAGCAGGGCGTCGCCGCCGACCGCGCGGAGCAACTCCTGCTCCTCCTCGGACAGCGCCAACGTGGCCGGGCCGTCAGCTTGGGCGGCTGCCGCCACGTTCGATCGCGGCGATCGGCCGCCGGCCGTGTCCGGGGCGACGTGCGGCGGTCGATCCGCCGCGCTCGACGGGTCGGCCTCCCCCGGACGCTCCGCCCCCCCCGCCGCCAGGATCCGCCCCACCTCCGCCAGATCGTCGAGCACGTCCTCGACGCAGGTGACCGGGCGTGCCCAGCCTTCGCGGATGGCGCCGTTGGTGCCGCCGGAGTATTCGAGCTGGTCCACCCGGCCGGGCAGGGCGAAGACCTCGCGGTTGCAGTCGTTGGCCAGCCGCGCGCTGATCAGCGCCCCGCTGCGCCGGCTCGCCTCGATCACCAGCACGCCCATCGTCAGTCCCACGATGATGCGGTTGCGGGGAGGGAAGTTCTTGGCGTCGGGCGGTTGATCGACGGCCAGTTCACTGAGCAGGGCGCCGCTGCGGACGATCTCGGCGGCCATGTCCTCGTGCTCGGGTGGATAAACGCTCGCCAGCCCGTTGCCCAGCACCGCCAGCGTCCGCCCGCCCACGTCCAGCGCCGCCCGGTGGGCCGCGCCGTCGATCCCGCGAGCCAGGCCGGAGACGATGGTCATCCCCGCCCGCGCCAGCCCCTCGGCGAAACGCCGCGCCTGCTCCATCCCGTAGTGCGAACATCGCCGCGATCCGACGATGGCCAGCGCCACGCCGTCGGTCGGACGCAGGTCGCCGCGGACGTAGAGACAGGTGGGCGGGTCGCTGATCCGCCGCAGCATCGGAGGATAATCCGCATCCTCCAGACACAGGATGCGCGCGCCCACGTCCGCCGCCCGCTCGATCTCGCGATCGCCGGTGTCATCGCGGCGGTGGCTGAAGATCGACGCGGCCGTGGACGGGCCGATCTGCTCGACCTGAGTCAGCTCGGCGATGGACGCGCTGAGCACGGCCTCCACCGACCCGAAGTGCTGCAACAGGTTCCGCAGTCGCACCGGCCCTACGTCCGGCGTCATGTGCAGCCGCAAGTACTGTCGGCCCACGTCGGAGATGACGGGCCGGGCATCGGTATCGATGGCGTCGGCAGGGTTGACGGACATGGCGGCAGTCTACGCGCGGCTGGCGTGACCGTCCAGCGCTTTTTTGGATTCTGTTCGGGTCGAAACGCGGTACCGGCCCGGGCCAGCGCAGCGGTCACGGCCGCGCCGGCTCGCCCGCACGTTCCTGCAGCGCGATCGCCTCCTCGATCACCTTGCGCGTCAGCTTGCGCACGCGGCGGCGTTTGTGCTTCGGGATCAACGTCCGCATCATCTCCAGTCTGCCGAAGCACAGCAGCCGGTCGCCGGCCCGCAGCCGCCGCGATTCGCGCGGGTTGGCGATGACGCGCTTGCCGCGGTTTAGCGTCAGCACCGAGACGTCCCGCTCGCGCAGCCCCGATTCCGCGATCGTTTTGCCGGCCAGTTCGGATTTGGACGCGATGCGGATCTCGGCGACGCCATAGCCGCGGCTGACCGTCAGCCGCTGCCGCACGTCCATCTCCGGGAAGGCGACCTGATCGCTGACGTAGTCGATGATCGCGCCGGCAACGTCGATGTTGGTGGCCTTCTCGATGCCTTCCAGCCCCGGCGACGAGTTGACCTCCATGATCTGCGGGCCTTCGTGTCCTTCCAGCATGTCGACGCCGGCGATCCGCAGCCCCACGATCTGGGCCGCCCGCACCGCCGCCTCCTGATACGCCGCGTCCAGCGTCATAGCCTCAGTCGAGCCGCCGCGGTGGACGTTGCTGCGAAACTCCGGACCGGTGGCCGAGCGCCGCATGGCCGCGACCACGCGGTCGCCCACCACGAAGGCACGGATGTCCTTGCCCTTGCTCTCGGCCACGAACTTCTGAATGAGCACGTTCTGCTTGGCGCTCTGCAGCGTCTCGATGATCGCCTCGGCGATCTTGCGGTCCTCGGCCAGGATCACGCCGACCCCCTGCGTGCCTTCCAGGAGCTTCACGATCACCGGCGCTCCACCGACCCGCTCGATGGCGGGCAGCACGTCGTCCTTGTCGCGTACGAAGGCGGTGTCCGGGATGCCCACGTCGTGCCGGCTGAGGATCTGCAGGCAGCGCAGCTTGTCGCGCGAATGAGAGATGCCCAGGGCCGTATTGGCGCAGAACACCCCCATCTGTTCGAACTGCCGCACCACGGCCGTGCCGTAGTAGGTGATCGACGCGCCGATCCGGGGCAGCACCGCGTCGAAGTGGCTGACGGGTCTGCCCTTGTAGTACAGGTCCGGGTTGCGCTCCTCCAGCGAGATGGCGAACTTCATGGTGTCGAGGATGCGCACGGTGTGCCCACGGCCCGTCGCCGCCTGGCGCAGGCGGGCGGTGCTGTAGAACTTGGGGCTGCGGGACAGGATCGCGATCTTCATGCCCCGCCTGCTTTCGCGGCCTTCGTCGCAGTGCCCGGGTCGCCCGGCGGTCGCCCGTCGCCGTCGGGCGGCACGGTGGTCGGCGAAGCGGACGCGGCCGGTGCGCGTCTGCCCTGCACGTACCTGCGGCCCGGATCGATCACGAAAACCCCTTCCAGCGCTTTTCTGCCCAGCAGCATCCGGCACAGCATCTTGTCGCGCCGGACCAGGCCCACCTCGATGCGGCGCTCGATCGACCCCAGCCGGATGGTCGTCTCCACCACGTAGCGTTCCTGGGTGTGGCCGGTGCTGGAGCGAACTCGCGTCGTACGGACCAGGTCGGCCGTGATGGGCACGTGGCGGAAGGGGCGGCGGCTGCTGGTGACGAGGTGAAACCGCACCCGCCCGCCCTTGAGCCGCGCGGCGTCCTCGACGTGGACGGCGCTGATGCGGGCGCCGGTGTCGATCTTCGCCTCGATGCCTTCCACGCCCCACTCGGGCAGGGAGACGATCTCCCTCCACCCGATAACGTTGCCGCGCACCCGCTTCATGCCATCCTGATGCTCCCGAGTTCGACCCGCCCGCCGCCGGACCCACGGCGTCGCAGTGGAAAGCTTACGAGCGGCGGACGCAGGGCGTCAATTCGATTGGAGGACGCGTTGTCGGTCGGCGGCATCGGCTCGTTGGTACGCGGATTGCTATGGCTCTCGTGTGGTGCCGCGCGCCTGAGCAGTTGCGGCAGGCGCCGGTGGGCGTATGTCCCTGTCCATGCTGTGATCTGCGGACGGAAAACGGAGCGGAAGATTCCCCATGTTCAAGATCGTTCAGGCGGAATGGCTGGCCCCCAAAGTTCGCCGGCTGATGGTCGAGGCGCCGCGGGTGGCCCGGCGCCATCAGCCCGGACACTTCGTCATCGTCCGCGTCCACGAAGAGGGCGAGCGCATCCCGCTGACCATCGCGGACTCGGATGCCGGTCACGGGACGATTACGCTGATCGTCCAGGTCGTCGGCGCCACGACGGAGCGGCTGTGTGGACTGGAGGCGGGAGAGGGCATCTCTAACGTCGCCGGCCCGCTGGGCAGGCCGACGGACATCGAGTATGTCGGACACGCCGTACTCGTCGGCGGCGGAGTCGGCACCGCCGTGATCTACCCGCAGGCCGCGGCCCTGCGCGAGGTCGGCAACCGGGTCACGGCGGTGATCGGCGGGCGCTCGCGCGAATACGTCATCCTGGAAGCGGAACTCGCCCAGTGTTGCGACGACGTCTTCCCCTGCACCGATGACGGCAGCTATGGCTATCACGGATTCGTCACCGGCTGGCTGAAGGATCTCATCGACGACACCGGCGACGTGGGCCTGGTGCTGACCGCCGGGCCGGTGCCGATGATGCGGGCGGTGGCGGAAGTGACGCGGCCGCACGGAATCAGGACCATCGCCTCGCTCAACCCCATCATGGTGGACGGCACGGGCATGTGCGGCGGTTGCCGCGTAACCGTCGACGGCCAGATGAAGTTCGCCTGCGTGGACGGGCCGGAGTTCGATGCCCACACGGTGGACTTCGCCGGACTGACCGATCGACTGACGACGTATCGCAACCAGGAGCAACTGGCGTGGAACCGGCTGCACGAGACAGCCCTGGGTGACCATTCCCGGGGGGCGCACTGCCAGATGTCGGGACTGGAGGCGGCGGCGCCGGTCTGAGTGTGGCATCGGCTTCCAGCCGGTGATCCTGTGTGGCGCCGGTTTGCAACCGGTGACTGCCGTGAAGAACTCCCGGCATGAATGCCTCGTCATACTACACAAGTCAGGTCGGCCCTCGCCGTGATACTGAAAAACGCCTTCGGGGCCGGCAGCATCCGGTAGCGGGAGGCGTTTTCCAGCCTCACTGGCCGCATGGGCCGCCTGCCGCGCGGACTTGTGTAGAAGAGCGAGGCATGAATGCCGGGGCTCTGAGGAGAAGCCGGGCTCTAAGGAGATTTGTTTGATGCCAGCATTGAAACCGTCCGAGCGGATGAAGATCCCGCGGCAGCGCATGCCGGAACGGGAGGCCGACGAGCGGCGCACGGCCTTCATCGAAGTCAACCGCGGCTACACGTCTCAGGCCGCGGTGACGGAATCCATGCGCTGCCTCCAGTGCAAGGACGCCAAGTGCATCGCCGGCTGCCCGGTGGGGATCGACATCCCCGCCTTTGTCGATGCCATCGCCCGCGACGACCTGCCGGCCGCGGCGGACATCCTGTTCGCCGACAACGTGCTGCCCGGCATCACTGGCCGCGTCTGCCCGCAGGAGACGCAGTGCGAAGAGGTGTGCGTACGGGCCAAGAAGGGCGATCCGGTCGGCATCGGCTATCTCGAGCGCTACGTGGCCGACTGGGCGCGGGAGCACCGCCGCGAGCTGTTCGACCCGCCGCCGCCGTCGGGCAGGCGGGTGGCGATCGTCGGCTCCGGCCCCGGCGGTCTGACCTGCGCCGGCGAGTTGTCCAAGCGCGGACACGCCGTCACCGTGTTCGAAGCTCTGCACCGGCCCGGCGGCGTGCTCGTCTACGGCATCCCCGAGTTTCGCCTGCCCAACGCCATCGTCGACGCCGAGGTGGAGACGCTGCGCCGCCGCGGGGTCGAGATCGTCACCGACGTGATCATCGGCCAGACCTACACGATCCGGGAACTGATGCGGACCGAGGGCTTCGACGCCGTGTTCATCGCCAATGGGGCTGGCCTGCCGATCTTCCAGGGCATCCCCGGCGAGAACCTCAAAGGCGTCTACTCCGCCAACGAGTTCCTCACCCGTGTCAACCTGATGGGGGCCTATCGCGGCGAAGAGTCCGACACGCCGGTGCTGACCTCGACCCGCACCGTCGTGTGCGGGGGGGGCAACACCGCGATGGACGCGGTGCGGACGTCGCGGCGGCTGGGCGCCGACCCGGCGACGCTGGTGTATCGCCGCTCGCGCCGGGAGATGCCCGCCCGGGCGGAGGAGGTCAAGCACGCCGAGGAAGAGGGTGTCGTGTTCGAGGTTCTCTGCAACCCGGTGGAGATTCTGGCGGACGAGAACGGCTGGGTACGGGCGACCCGCTGCATCCGCATGGAACTTGGCGAGCCGGACGCCTCCGGACGCCGCCGGCCCGTGCCGATCCCAGGCAGCGAATTCGACATCCCCTGTCAGATCTTCATCCAGGCGATCGGCACCAGGGCCAACCCGCTGCTGACGCAGACCACGCCGGGCCTCAACACCAACAAGTGGGGCAACATCATCGTCGATGAAAACAACATGACCAGCATCCCCGGTGTGTTCGCGGGGGGGGACATCGTCCGCGGCGGGGCCACCGTGATCCTGGCCATGGGCGACGGCAAGCGGGCGGCGGCGGCGATCGACGCGTATCTGAGGAATGGCGAATGACGAATGACGAATGACGAATGGCGGCGGTCGAATGGCGAGTGACGAGTGACGAGTCGCGAGTGGCGAATGACGCGTGGCGTGGCGAAAGGCGCAGGATGCCGGGATCGTCGAATCCTTACTCGCCTTCGACATCTGACCCTCGATTCCGTGCCTCCGGCCTCCGGCCTCGGACCTTCGACCTTCGACCTTCGACCTGATTCGGCCGGCGCCTTGCGCTCGGGGGCGTGGGCTGCTATACTGCCCCCCGCCGCGGATTGCCGTGGCGGGCGAAGCGTGGCAGGGCCGCGCTCGTTCTGTTTGATCCCGTTTTGTCTGGAGAATTGTTCACGATGAATCGTCTTGCTTCGAACTTGACCCGTTTCGCGGCCGCGGCCGCGTTTGTGCTGGTGATGGTCGCGCTGGCCGGCTGCTCGCAAAGGACGTGCAGCACCTGTACGCAGAGCGCCACCACCGCGAGCTGTCCGCCCGGATGCACCAAGCCCTGCTGCGCCAAGCCGGCCGTGACCACGACCGCGGCCTACAACAGCAAGTGTCCGTTTTCCGGCAAGCCGGTCGATCCGACGGTGACCGTCGCCTATGGCGACAAGACGGTCGCGTTCTGCTGCCCCGGCTGCATCGGACGCTGGGACAAGCTGGCCGACGCCGACAAGGACGCCAAGCTGGCGGCGGCGAAGTAGCGGACCGGCGCACGCAGCATCTCACACGCCCTAAGACGGCGGCGCCTGGGGGCCTGACCGGGTCCGCAGTGCGCCGCTGCTTTTTGTACCACGGGTTGTCACGCGCGCCCCGGCCCGGTGTGTTGCTGGTACCCGGTCTCGATGACGTTCTCATGCGCCGCTGTGCGGCCGCGAAAGCAGCGCGGAGCCGTCGGCCGCCGATGGGTCACGCCCACTGACTTCGCGGTGTAGCGTCGACCCTTCATCGCGGACCGTCTCTCCTCTCCTCCGCTGTGCTCCCGGCGTGCGACTGCAACGTATCCTCCGGCGTGAAGTCGATTCGATGTTCGCGATACCCCGACCCGTCAACGACCCCGTCGCGAAAGAACCGCTCGGCCAGGCGCTCGAACGCCTGCGGCTGCAAGCGCACCACGTCCGTGTGCCCCATCTGGGGCAGTACGACCAGGTGCCCGCGCTTCAGGCACGGCATCAGTTCGGCCTGTACGTACTCGTGCGGGCTGGCGAAGTCGAGCGCCCCCATGAGCACCAGCGTTTCGGCGTCGATCGGGTCGTTGCGGCAGTATTCGGCCGGGATCGGCTTGACGGGCCAGCCGCCCCGCCCGGCGGCGCCCCATAGCAGCTTGGCGGCCGGGGAACCGAGGATCGAACCGGGTGGGTCCATCTCGCTGACGTAGTCGCGCTGCCGATCCAATCCGGAACTCATTGTTTTGCAGAAGAACTCCCCGTGATACTCGCCGTGCGGGTCGGATAGCTGTCTGGCGATCTCGAGGTCATAGCCGCGCGACAGAAGCGCCAGGCCGCCGTAGTCGCCTTTTTCAGCGGCAACGAAGGCGTCAAAGACCCGCGCCGCGTCCGCCGTCTCGCGCAGCAGGTACCAGGTGCTCAATCGCACCTTGTCGCGGTCGATTCGGACGTCGTTCCACTGCCGCGGCAGCGTCGCCAGCACGTTGCGGATGGTGGCCAGGAGGTCTGCGCTTCGCGCGGCCGCGTCGGCGTCCTGATTCCAGAGTTCGGCGTAGTCGCGCAGCTTGCGATCGATCCCGTCCGGTTCCCACAGACCGAACCCGCGCGCCCGGCTTCCAGCGCCGATCATGAGGACGCGATGGACGCGATCGGGATAACGCCGGCAGTAGACGTAGGCGATCTGCGTACCCCAGCTCACCGCCAGCAGGTTGATGCGCTCGTAGCCCAACGCGTTTCTGGCGGCTTCGATGTCGTCTGCGACCTCGACCACGTTGTACCCGTCGAGGTCGATACCCTCCGCCCGGAGTCGGCCGTAGTCCGACCGCAGCGCTTGACGGGCCCGCTCGATGCTCCGCCGCAAGAGAGGCTCGTCGGTGTCGAGCGCCCTGGCGTACGTGGGGCACTTGAGCTTGACGGAGCCGTCGATCCCGCGATAGCCGACGCGCACGATGTCGGTGTGCTGACGAAACCACGGCCCGAACTCACCGCTGCCCCAGACGTTGCTGTCACCGGGTCCGCCGACCAGGTTGAAAACGGGTGGAACCTCGCTCTTGCCCTGTGCCCGCTGACGTACGACGACGAGCCGCGTCAATCGTGAGTCCGGGACGGCCCGGTTCTCGGGTACGAACAGGATGCCCCAATCCGCATCGCCGTCGTGATACCGGCCGAGCCTGGTGACCAGGTCCCCGGCTGTTCTTCCTTTCAACTCTTCTTCGGGCGGAAGGGAGGGAATCTGGGCGCGTGCCGAAACGACAAACAGCATCGCGACGGCCGCGGCGCGACAACCGGTCCGGACGACACGCGGAGCGCGGACCGGCGCGCAGGGCCTGCAACTGAATCCGTCGGCTATCACGTCCTTCTCCGGTTCAGCATGCCGTCGTCTTCCGTCCTCACGATACACGGGGGGGCCTCCGACGCCCGCGCCATCGTTACCTTCGTGCCGTTACTTGCACTCCAGCCAGTTCCGCCCCCAGCCCACGTCCACCACGACGGGCACGTCCAGCGGGATGGCGTGGATCATCTTCCGGCGGATCATGTCGGCTTCGCGCTCGACCGACGCGCGGTCGACCTCGAAGACCAGTTCGTCGTGAACCTGGATCAACATGCGCGCCGAGTAGCCGCCACGTGCCAGCTCCCGGTCGATGTCCACCATCGCCCGCTTGATCATGTCCGCGGCGGAGCCCTGGATGACCGTGTTGACCGCCACCCGCTCGCCCAGCGCGCGCTGCTGCGGGTTGCGCGAGTGCAACTCCGGGATCGCCCGACGCCGGCCGAGGATGGTCTGGGCGTAGCCGGTGCGGCGGGCGTCGTCGGTGCAGGAATCGATGAATCGGCGGATGCCGGGATAGCGCCGGAAATAACGGTCGATGAACGAACGTGCCTCAGAAACCGAGACGTTGATGCCGCGGGCCAGCCCGAACGCCGTCTGACCGTAGATGATGCCGAAGTTGACCGCCTTGGCGGCGCTGCGCTGCTCCGGCGTGACGGCGTCCAGCTCGACGCCGTGGACCTGCGCCGCCACGAACCGGTGGATGTCCACGCCTTCCTGGAACGCCCGCAGCAGGGCGGCGTCCCGGCAATAGTGCGCCAGCACGCGCAGCTCGATCTGGGAATAGTCGGCCGCCAGCAGCACCTGCGTGTCCTTCTGCGGCACGAACGCGGCCCGGATGCGCTTGCCGGTGGGCGTGCGGATGGGGATGTTCTGCAGGTTCGGGTCGCTGGAGGAGAGCCGCCCGGTGGCGGCGCCGAGGACGTGAAAGCTGGTGTGGATGCGTCCGGTCCGCGGGAGCACCATCTTCGGCAGCGTGTCCACGTAGGTGTTTTTGAGCTTGGCCAGTTCACGGTATTGCAGCACCAGCGCGGGGATGGGGCTGTTCGTCTGTCGGGCGAGCGTTTCCAGTGTGTCGCCGTCGGTGCTGCGGCCGGTCTTGGTCGTGCGCACGACGCCCAGCTTGAGTTCATCGAACAGCACCACCGCGAGCTGCTTCGTCGAATCCACGTTGAAATCGTGCCCGGCGGCGTCGCAGACCCGCGTGCGCAGCTCGGCCATCTGGGCGTCCAGTTCGATGCTCAGCGCGTGCAGCGCGTCGGCGTCCAGCGACACGCCGCGGTGCTCCATGCCGGTCAGGACGTTGACCAGCGGCATCTCGGTCTCGTAGAAGAGCCGTTCGATGGACGTTCCGGCGAGCTGCGGCTCCAGCACCTCCATGATCCGCCAGGTGTAGTCGACGTCCTCGCAGGCGTATTCGCAGGCGCGGGAGGTGTCCACCTCGGCGAAGGTGATCTGGTCTTTGCCCTTGCCGATCAGGTCGTGGGTGGGGATCTTGCGGAAGCCGAACAGCTCCAGCGACAGACCGTCCAGGGAGTGGGAGCGGCGCATCGGATCCAGCAGGAAGCTGGCGACCATGGTGTCGAACATCGGCCCGGCCACCTCGATGCCGGCCTGACGCAGCACCAGCAGGTCGTACTTGAGGTTGTGCCCGACCTTGACGGATTTGTCGTTCTCGAAGATCGGTTTCAGCGCCGCGACCACGTCGCCTTCCGGCAGCACCGGGCCCATGATGCCGCGCACCGGCACGTAGAAGCCCGTGCCCGCCTGCCACGAGAGGGAGACGCCGCAGAGCTGCGCCGCTACCGCGTTCAGGCCGGTGGTCTCCGTGTCGAACGCGAAGCGCGGCCGCTTCATCAGCTCGTTTCGCAGGTGTTTCAGCTTTTCCGGCGTGTCCACCAGCGTGTAATCGCGCCGGGTCAGCGGCACGGCCGGTTCGACCCGCGCCGCCTCGGGGGGGGGAGAAAGCGGGGCATCGTCGAAGAGCGTCTGGGGCGCGGCGGCCCCGCCCGAATCCACCGCTGCCCGCGGAAAGCCGTCCGACGGGCCGCCGGCGGCACGTGGGTCGCCGCCGCCCGCCAGCGCCATAACCTGGTGCCGCAACCGCGTGAATCCCAGGCTCTCGAAGATCGGCAGCGCCCGCGCCGGTTGGACGAGTTCCGTCCGGCACCGCTGAAGGTCGAACTCGAAGGGCACGTCGCGGCGCAGCGTCACGAGCTGCCGCGCGACCGGCATCAGCGGCGCGAACGCCCTGACGTTCTCGGCCATCTTCGGCGTCAGTTCGTCGGCGTGGGCGAGCACCGCCTCGGCGGTGCCATATTGCTCGATCAGAGCGGCCGCTTTCTTGGGGCCGATGCCGTGGACGCCGGGCACGTTGTCCGTCGTGTCGCCGGTGAGCGTCTGGATCTCCACCGCCTTCTCCGGCGGATAACCCTTCGATTCGATCAGCGCGGCCGTGTCGAAGACTGCGTCCTTGCCGGCGTCGTAGAGCACGAACCGGTCCGACATGAGCTGTTCGAGGTCCTTGTCTTTGCTGACCGCGTAGATGACGACGTCCTCGCCCTTGAGGCGCTCGGCGATGGTGGCGATCAGGTCATCCGCCTCGAAGCCTTCCAGCCGAAAGGTCGGCACCGCCATCGCTTCGACGATGGAGATGATCCGGTCCGCCTGCACGTGCAGATCCTCGGGGGCGGGGTCGCGGTTTTTCTTGTAGTCGGGATAGATGTCGCAGCGGAAGACCGTTTCGTCGCGGCTGTCCAGCACCACGGCGAGGTAGTCCGGCCGTTTCTCGGTGAGGAGTTTGAGGAGCATCTGGCAGAAGACGCTGGTGGCCTTGGTCGGCTCGCCGGTGGGGCTGGTCAACTCCCGGAACGGAGCGTAGTAGGCACGATAGATCTGGGCGTGCCCGTCGATGAGGTAGAGCGTCTTCGGCATCCGCAGTCGTCCGTGTGGCACCGGTTTCCAACCGGTGTCCGCCCGGCATGAATGCCGGGGCTCTGGGCGTGGCACCGGTTTCCAGCCGGTGGTCCGCCCGGCTTGAAAGCCGGGGCTCTGAGTGTGGCACCGGCTTCCAGCCGGTGGTCCGCCCGGCTTGAAAGCCC
>QZJT01000036.1 GCA_003597935.1 Phycisphaerales bacterium
GAAATGACCCGTGCCGGAACCGGTTCCCTTTCCCCCCTGGCCCGGCTTGAGGTCAACAGAGATCTCATAGTCAGTACTGTCAAAGACCACCACGCCCAAGAACTCGCAGTCGCTGATGGGCGTAAAGACTGCTGTGACGGCAGTGCCGTCGCCGTTCTCCGAGATCTGCACGAACGTGCCAAAATCCGGGGACAGAGCGATGATCGCTTCGCTGACTGACTTCTGCGGTTCCGACTGTGCTTGGAGTTCCGACCAGGCGCCCGCGACTCCGGCTGCAAGCGCGACTGCGAACAGACAACTTTGGCGGCTCCAGATTGACTTCATCACGTTTCTCCTTCTTGAGGTCGTGACCACGAGGCGTGCCAGGAGCACATGCTCCAAACAGGCAGCGCATTTCGCGAGCGGCCGATCCGCCCGCTTCAACCCTCAATGCGGAAACCGCCCGCCGCCGGCCTCAAGAAGTTCGCATTCTTTTTTTTTGATTTGGGCCCGAGATGCCGGTGCCGTCCGTGAACGGCCGCCCGCGGAATGCCAGCGTCGGCCGATCGCAGCCTTACTCCCGCGACATTTCGCGGTAGAGCCAGGCCCTGGCGTACGACCAGTGGCGGTCGGCGGTCGCGGGCGAGATGCCCAGCATGAGGGCCGCCTCCTCCAGCGTCAGCCCGGCAAAGAAACGCAGCTTGACCAGTTGGGCCTTGGTGGGGTCCGCCGCAGCCAGCTTCGAAAGTGCGCCGTCGAGGTCGAGCAACTCGGCCGACAGATCGTCGCAGGCGAGAGGATCCTGATCGAGCTGCAAGCGCATCGGGTTGCTGCCGCGCTTCAGGGCCCCTTTGGAGCGGGCCCGATCGATCAGAATGCGCCGCATCGCCTCGGCCGCGGCGGCGAAGAAGTGGCCGCGGCTGTCCCACCGATCGGATTGGCCTCCGTGTGAGCCAACCAGCCGCAGGTAAGCCTCATGTACCAGCGCCGTCGCCTGGAGCGTCTGCCCGGGGACCTCTTTCGCCATCCGCTGCGCCGCGAGCTTACGCAGCTCCTCGTACACCAGCGGCAGCAACGCCTCTGACGCGCCGGGATCGCCATGGTCGATGGCTGTCAGGATCTGAGTCACGTCGGAGCGCATCAACAGTCGGATGATACCGCGCACGGGACTCAAAGGCAAAGCTACCGTCGAATACCGGATTCGCGAGTTGCACTCCCGGCAGTCGTGTTTCGATGGCGGCTTGACTCCCCACCGCGTCCACCATCGCCTGAATGCTCGCGTACCCGTCGACGTGCGCATCGCAGCCGCGGCTCCAATGCGGCGAAGTCGGCTG
Organism: Phycisphaerales bacterium; assembly: GCA_003597935.1. GTDB lineage: Bacteria > Planctomycetota > Phycisphaerae > UBA1845 > UBA1845 > SURF-32. The sequence goes on from QZJT01000036.1 coordinate 1,314, forward strand.
ACTTCCGCGGCGCTTCGACGCCGGCCGACCCGCCCGGGGGGGGCATCAGGCCGTGCGCTGGAACGACCCACGTCTGGCCAGATAGTAGCCGGTCGCTGCGAGGACGGCCGCGACGGCCAGATACCCCACCGCCACATCATACGCCCGGTAGGCGATGGCGCCGGGGGGGGGCGTCGTACCAATCAGCAGGTATCCGACCGCGTTCCCGTCGAGCACATAGGCGTGGGAGAGGCCCGTGATCGCCGCGGCCGCGCCCAGCAGGGCCCACAAGGCCGCCGGGTAGAACCGCCGGTCGATCAGGTGGGCCGAGAGCGCCGCAATGACCATGCAGACGAAGATATAGCCGTGCTCCATGACGATCAGCCCGTGCAGCAGGAAGCCGCTGACGTTGGCGCCCGTCGATTCCTCCAGCAGCGACTGCATCGTCCGGGCGTTCTCGCCGGCTGCAACAAAGGCCCCGAAGACGCAGGTCGCTCCCCACGCGGCAATCGCCGGAAACAGCCCCAGGGCCACGGCCGGGGCGTGCTCGCGCGGCGTCGCCTGAAACGCCTGGGCGGTGATGACGATGCCGATCCACAGCACGATCGCGATGCCCGCCTCCATCGGCACCACCGCCTGCACGATCGCCAGCGTGCCGGAAAGACACAGCGCCGTGATCGCCAGCCCGTTCAACGTCGAATAGCCCGCCCGCGCCCCCAGCGCCTTCCAGCCGGGATGCCCGATGTAGATCGTGGTCGGGAAGCAGCTTCCGAAGCAGGCCGCCGCCACCGTGCCGATGCCGTTGGCGGCCAGCGACGCGCCGGTGTGGAAGCGGTCGTCGCCCGCTTCCGCCGATTCGATGTTCTGAAGCGAGCCGATGACGTTGAACAGTCCCATCGGCACGATGACGGAGATGTACTTCAACCATTGCGCCGGGTGAAGGACGGCCTCCCACACCACGCCGCCGCACCACACCGGCCAGGAGGCGCTGCGCTGCGTCCACGCCTCCGCGATGGCGCCGCCGCTCATGGCGACGCCGGTGAGGTCCTCGGGCACGATCCAGGCGATCAGCGTCCCGGCCGCGATGGCCACCAGCCCCCCCGGCAGCCCCAGCGGGAACGAGACCCCGCTGAAGTAGGTCACCAGCACGATCGCCATGGGCAGCATGGCGACGATCGGCCGCGCCCAGATCTGCAGCGCGAACGTCATGGCGATGAAGCCGATGGCGATGCCCGCCAGGGTGGACAGCAGCGCCGCACGCGGCGTGCGCTTCCGCACCCGTTCGGCCACCAGCGCCCCCGTCAGTTCGATCACGCCGCTGCCCAGGCAGGCGACCAGCCCCATCGCCCACGCCGCCTCGGCGCTGCCCGTCTCGCGATACGCCGGGGCCATGACGAAGTAGGCGTAGATGATCAGCGAGGGCGTGTTGATGCCGTAGGGAAGGGCGGTGACGTTGTCGCGCCCTTCGCGCCGGGCGACACGGTGCGCCTGCCAGGCGTAGAACACGTTGCCGACCAGGATCGACACGGCCGCGCCCGGCAGGATCACCTTGTAGATGAACCGAGCGTCGTCGCCCGTCATGCCGCACAGCGACGAGCACAGCGCCACGATCAGGAGAAGCTGCACCAGGTTGTCCACGAACAACCCGAAGAAGCCGTCCAGGTCATGTCGTACGAACCATCGCATAGGCGTCGATCCGCCCGACCATACCCGCGTCTGCCGGTGCGGCAAAGGACCCGGGGCCGAGCGTCCCGGATCAACACCACCCGGCCGCCACGCCAGGCAGGCTACGTCCCGGACGATCTGCCCCGGTCGTCGGATGCCCGGCGCCCCTCCGCTCCGGCCGCCTGCTCCGCGGCCGCCCGGCCGCGTCCTTTACGGGCCCGCCAGGCGGTCGTCGTCATTCCAGCGATTCCCCAGTTCGCCGGCTCGACTTCGTCGATGACGACGAAAGTCGTCTCCGGGTCCTTGCTCAGTACCCTCGCCAGTACATCCGTGATTCCACGGATGACCTCGGCCTTCATCTCGGGCGTTGTTTCCGCCTCGCGCGTGATCCGGACGTGAACGTAGGGCATGACCATTAAGCTCCCGTGAAGTGCGTCTATCGGGGCAATCTACCATCGTCCGTAGTAGGCCCCCCCGTCCACGTGCAGAATCTCGCCCGTGACGAAAGACGCCTCCTCGAGATACAACACGCCGCGGACGACGTCCTCGACAGCGCCCATGCGTCCCACCGGATGGAGCGTCGCCAGGAAACCGTGATCGGCCGCCTCGTGCATGGGCGTACGGATGATACCGGGGGAGACGGCATTCACGCGAACCCCCGCTGCGGCATATTCCTGCGCCAGGGCACGGGTGGCGGCGTTGAGACCGCCCTTGGTCAGGATCGGCAGTACGCTGGGCACCGCCTTGATCGGGTTTTCAGCAAGGGACGTGGTGATGTTGATCACATGTCCCCGGCCGCGCCTGACCATGTGGGCGAGAACGTGCTGCGTGAGGTGAAAGAAACCGAGGACGTTCGTCTTCAGGAGTCGGTCGAAGTCCCCGACGCTGTACTCGGCGAAGGGCTTCGGAATGAAGACGCCGGCATTGTTGACCAGCAGATCGACGCCGTCGAAGTGCGTGATGGCGGCCTCGAAGATTCTCCGGGCATCCGCCGGATCGCCGACGTCGCCGGCCACCGTCACCAGGCCATCGGCATGGAGGCCGGGCAGCTCGGACCCGATCCGCCGGGCGTTGGCGACCACGGCGTACCCATGTTCCGCCAGCGCCCGCACTATTGCCAGACCGATTCCACTCGAAGCACCGCTTACGATTGCAACAGGCATGTGATTCTCTCCCGTGCTGATTCGTACACGTGTCTGATGTGACAGAACACGGTCAACTCCCTGACCCGCCGCCGACCCCGGTGAATCGTCCAGCGTCTCTCGTCGCCGGCGGATTCAAGGGTGACGGCTCCAGCGTTTCCCACTCCAACTCCCACGCCAGATCCCAGGCCCGCCACTCGGCGATGTCGATCCGCCAGAAGCGCCCGGTTCCGCCCGTGACACCGTCGGGGTCGGCCTGGTCGAATTCGAGTGCCGCCGTACCCGACAAATGCAGGACCCTTGATGATCTGAAATCGAGCAGGGCCGCGCCGACGGCCGGGTTGAGACGCAGATTGCCGAATGTGTTGAACATGCTGTTCCCGGGGTAGTCCGGCAGGCGCAACGTTCGGGAATCGACGACGGCGATGAAGCCGGCCGATCCGCCGCGGTGTGAGACGTCCGCCCCGCGCTCCGGGTGAGCGCTGGCCACGAACATCGTGTCGGCGGCGCCGATCAGGCACACCTGCTCGGCACCCAGTGCCGTGCCGGTGGCAGCCTGCCGGCGCAATGCGCGGGGTGCCATCGATCGCAGATGTCGGCGCCGGATGTACTTCGGACAGTTCGGATACGCTTCGCGCACCTCCAGGTCGACTCCGTCAGAATCCACCCGGCTGACCACGCCGTTGACGCGCAGACGGCGCCGCCGGTCGAACTCGATTCCCAACAGGGCAAGGTGCCCGCCGACGGACACCTGGCTCCAGAGCGGGTCGGAACCGTCTCCCCCTGCCCGAGCCCGGCTGAACTCGACCCGGCGCTCGTCCGGCGCGCGCACAAAGCCGACGGGCCCGGCCGCAATCGACGCCCACGGGCGCCCCGACTCGTCCACACCGGCCAGCACGACCAGTCGTTGCCTCTCCAGGAACCCCACTGCGCCTGCGGGGATGGACGGGCGGATGACGCGACCGTTCATCTCCGCAAGGGCCCGCTCGCCGACTTGCTCCTGGACCGCAATCTCACCCTCGTGGTAACCAACCCCGACGTCCATGTGACCGGACTCCGCAAGAAAGAGGCGACGGGGGCGACGCCGGGCGCCGCCCCTCGCCGCGATCCGTCCTCAGAACGTAACGACGCTGTACCCGTCCGCGACCAGCCGCCCGACGCTCGGCAGACCGGTCGTCCCTGGAACCTGGTTCTCCGTGATCAGATCGAACCCGTTCTTCTCGGCGTCCTCACGACCGCCGAAGACGTCGGCGCAGCCGCAGGACACTCCCGCGACCCGGTCCTTCACCTGGTTGAACAGGGCGTGGGCCGGGTGACGTTCATCCGCCAGCCGACCGACCCACCGGGTTCCGGTGCCTTGAAACTGGATGACCACGTCCTCGCCCCGCTGCTTGATGTCATAAGCGGCAGCCAGGGCGTTGAAGACGCGTCCCAGGGATTCCTCCGATTCCGAATTGGGATCCGACATGACGATGACGGCGGTTTTCACGGCTTTTCTCCTTTCAAACAGCCGCGCCGGCGTCCGGCACGGTATGCGTTGATCCTGGCGGCGACCGCCCCAACCCATCGAGCGATCCACCCCGGAAGCTCCGGCGACCCCACGGGTCAGCGGCTCACCTCTCTCCAGTGGGTATCTCATCTCCTCATTGGCGCGCGGAGGCGCCGAATCTCCGCCGCGCCCCGGACCCTCCGGGGACACGGCGGCTGGTGATCCATCCCGCCCCGCGGCGGGTTGATGAGAACGAAGGTGCGAACACCCCCCCCCGAGACTGCCGCGATTGTCAGCAGGCGCACGCCCGTTCGCACGGCAGCGACTCTGCTTCCGGGAAGTCGATCTCCGTCCCAGCGACGTGGTTGAAGTAGTTGGTGAACAGGTTGAGCGCGACGTTGGCGACGATCTCCGCCACGTCGCCGTCGTTGAAACCGGCGGCGCGAAGCGCATCGACGTCGGCGTCGCTGACCGAACCACGTTCCGCCACGACCTTGCGGGCGAAGGCCAGCGCGGCCTCAGTCTTGCGGTCCGGCGAGCGGCCGCGGCGGCTGTCGCGGATCTGCTCGTCATTCAGACCAGCCATCCGGCCGAGCGCGGTGTGGGCCGCCAGGCAGTACCGGCAGTCGTTGGACTCCCCCACGGCCAGCGCGATCTGCTCCCGCAGCTTCGTGCCCAACGCGCCCTTGGCCAGCGTCCCGCTGAAGCCCAGGTAGGCTTCCAGCACCGCCGGCGAGTTCGCCATGGTCCGCATCAGGTTCGGGACCGTCCCCAGCTTCTTCTCCACCGCCGCCAGCAGCGGTTGCGCCTCATTACCGGCTTCCGTCTTGCTCAATGCTCTCAGTCGTGGCATCCGTCGTTTCCTTTCCGCACACTTGGGTGTGCTTCAGACACGCCAGCCCGGTTGAGCAACTGCCGTGCCGTTCAGATGATGTGCTGTAACTCGTTTTTCCACAACTTTTAACGGTCTATCGAGCTCCATCGCCGTGCCGACGAAATTGCGTCATCGACGCAAATACGTTGCGAAAATGAGTCGCGGGACTATCATCCCGACGATGCCCTCGCTCGACGAAGGAATGTCCCTGTCGACCGGTCTGCGTGACCTGCTTCTGGACGTGGGCCAGCAGCGGACGCTGGATGCCGTGATGGCGACGGTTGTTCGCCGCCTGGCGCAGCAGGAGGTCGTCGCGCTGGCTCGGTTGTGGCTCATCCGGCCCGGCGACATCTGCACAAACTGTCCGATGCGGGCAGAGTGTCCGGACCGGAGCCAGTGCCTGCACCTGGCCGCCAGCGCCGGCCGGTCGCACGGCAACGAGGACTGGCAGCGCGTCGACGGCGCGTTTCGACGCTTCCCGCTCGGCGTGCGCAAGGTCGGGAAGATCGGCGCCAGCGGCGAGTGCCTGGCGGTGCTGAACGCAGCCGAGGACTCGACCTGGATCGCGGACCCCGATTGGGCGCGGCGTGAGGGAATCCTGGGCTTCGAGGGCCAGCCGCTGATCTTCAAGGGCGAGATCCTGGGCGTGCTGGCGATCTTCACGCGGGCGCCGCTGACGCAGCACTGTCTGGACTGGCTGCGGATGGTGGCGGACCTGACCGCCGCATCCATCGCCAACGCCCGCGCGTTCGAGGTGATCGAGCGGCTGCGGGCGCAACTGGAGATGGAGAACGAGTATCTGCGCAGCGAGGTGTCGGAAGCCCGCGCGTTCGGCGACCTGATCGGCGGCAGCGCCGCCATTCGCACGATCAGTCAGCAAATCGAACTGGTCGCGCCGACCGAGGCCAACGTTCTGATCCTGGGCGAATCGGGGACGGGCAAGGAACTGGTGGCGCAGGAGATCCACCGCCGGAGTCAGCGTCACGGACGGCCGCTGGTCCGCGTGAACTGCGCATCCGTGCCGCGCGACCTCTACGAGAGCGAGTTTTTCGGCCACGTCCGCGGCGCGTTCACCGGCGCCGTCCGCGACCGGGCCGGGCGGTTCGAGCTGGCCCACGGCGGCACGCTCTTCCTGGACGAGGTCGGCGAGATCCCGCTCGAATTGCAGAGCAAGCTGCTGCGCGTCTTGCAGGAAGGCACCTACGAGCGCATCGGCGAGGAGCGCACGCGCGACGCGGACGCCCGCATCATCGCCGCCACCAACCGCGACCTGAAGGCGGAGGTCGACGCCGGCCGGTTCCGCCAGGATCTCTACTTCCGCCTGAACGTCTTCCCCATCGAGGTGCCGCCGCTGCGCAAGCGGCGCGAGGACATCCCGCTGCTGGCCGGCGAGTTCCTTCGCCGCGCCGCCGGCCGCTTCAACCGGCCGGGCCTGGAGTTGTCGCACGGCAACGTGCTGGCGTTGCAAGCATACGACTGGCCCGGTAACGTGCGCGAATTGATGAACGTCCTCGAGCGCGCCGTCATCACATCGCAACGAGGCGCGTTGCGCTTCGACCTGCCGACCGCGACCCGGCCACGGCGGGGCTTATCCGCCGCCACCGAGCGCGGAACGGTCCTGCCGCACGACGAGATCAAGCGCCTTGAGCGGGAGAACATTCTGGCCGCGCTGGCGCAATCCGACTGGCGCATCCACGGCCCGGACGGCGCCGCCGAACTGCTCGGCATGAGGCCCACGACGCTGGCGTCGCGCCTCAAGCGGATGAAACTGACGCGGCCCGGGGGCAGATGAACGGCGAGGGGCGATCGACCCCCTAGTCGGGCGTGCCGCGCGCCCTGAGTCTGTCGCCCAATTCCGGGTTGAGCAATTCCGGCCGCAGGCGACCGACAACCACGGCGTCTTCGACCAGGCGTCTGAGTTGCCCCGCGGTACGACGGGCGTGCAGAACCCTCACTCGCGCGGCGATGATCCGCGCGAGCGCGGCGAGCTTATCCAGATCGAGGTACACAAGGTCGATGTGCCGCGCTTTGAGATCCTCGACGGCCGTATCGCCTTCGTTCGCCTCCGTCACAACTCCGGCATCGTCAAGATCGGCTTCTGCAATGAGGACGATGTCCATTGTCTCAAAACGAGAAACGCTGGAACCTGTGGCGAGGGCGAGAAAAACCTGGTCGAGATCGTCCGGAGTGTCCTCGCATGACCAGAATGACAGGGTATCGTCTCTGGTTCGCAGGCACCCAGTGACGGCATCGGCTCGAATCGCGTCCGCGGCCAGGTACGGCTTCGCCCGCCACTTCCCGAAGCTGATCTTCCGCGCGAGCATGCTCACGGCGTGGCGGCGGACAGGTCGAGCGTCACTTGTTCAACGTAGGATCGCAGCCATGCCTCCGGATCGTGGTGGCCTCGCAGCATGACCAGGCAGTCGTTACCACCCCAGGATTCGAGCGCACGGATGGCGGCGTCACGCACCTCTGGATCTCCATGTCGCAGCGCATCCGCGGCGACGCCCAGGCCCCAGGCGCCTGTCTGCGCATAGTCGATCCGACCGATGCAGCGCAGCAGCGATGCGGCCGTACCCGGCCGAACAGGGGAGATCGCGCTGAGAGCATCAGAGAGCCAGCCACGCGCGCGGTCCGCGTCATCGCAGAATGCCTGCTCAATCAGACGCTCCGCCGGATGGGAAACGCCGTCCTCGATTGGGTCTTCCTCAAGGGCGGCGACCAGTTGGCGGCGAAACCGCCGAGCTTCTGAGTCGAGCGAGTCTATGTCTTGCTGCTGAATCGTCCGAAGCGGGCGGTCCATGATCGAACTCCCAGCGACCCCGGGCGCCGTCAAATCTCCGAGTTTATTGTACGGTCGTGCGAGAGTTCATTCAAGTTATGCGGTTCCACCCTCCCGCGGCTCCTCCGCTCCCATCCCGCGACCGCGGGGGCTCATTCGTCGCTGATTATCGCTACAGCCGACCCGGCTCTTCCACGATGGCGCCTTCGAGGAGGAGTCACGTTGATCGAACTTGCTCGGAGGGCGAAACGCGCGACCGGTCGTGGCTGACGTGACGTCGCATTCCGGCACTTGTCAGCAGGGAGATCAAGCGCGACGCCCCAAGAAGAAACCCCGGCATGAATGCCGGGGCTCTGCGGGTGATTCGTGCTTGCGCGCACGCGCGCGAACTGCTCAACCTGCGTCCGCTCGGACGCTCGACTGCACTGCGGGTCTTACCCGCAGTCCACCTCCGCCCGATGCTGTCCGCACTCCACGATCGAGACGGTGTGCCGCCCGCTCTGGCCGGTGTACTTCACTTTGCCCTTGCCGCCCTTGCCGATGGTCAGCGTGCGCAGGTCGCCGTCGTTGTCGATGGTCAGTTCGGCGCCACGGGGCAGCGAGGATTTCACCAGCACCTTCAGCTTGCCGTTGCCACAAGACGTCTTGAATTGCCGGATGGCGTCGCAGTTCACGCCGCCGATCGGGATCAGCACGACCGCCCGCTCCGGGCTCCAGGCGCCGTAGTGGCCCGAGCCGATGATCCAGCCGTTGTCGTTGATCTCTTTGGCCATGTCGACCATGAACCGCTCCGGAATGCCTTCCGTCAGGTCGTTCAGATCGCGCATGCCGTTGATTTCGTCCCAGACGAAGCCGTGCCAGTATTGATCGTCGACGATGCCGCCGCCGACGACCTGGCCGCGGTTGTTGATCGCCCGAGCGTGGGTGTCCATCGTCGTGCCGCCGGGCATGGCGGGCAGGAACTGGAATCCGGCGTCGCGGCTCCAGATGAACGGGCCGACTTCGCCGATGTTGCGTCCGTACGGCCCTTCCCCCGCCACAACGCCCGCGTCGTTGATATCGAAGGCCTCCGTGATGCCGGACTGGCCGCCCAGAAGCAGCTCGTGAATATCGACGTGCTCGCCGGTGTCCAGGTCGTAAAGAAACGCCTCGAAGTCGCCACACGATCCCGTGGTGGACACGACGCCGACGATCTGGTTGGACTCGTTGATAGACCGGGCCTGGTGAGCGGAGGGCACACCCAGGTCGACCAGCGAGCGCATGCCGTTGATCTCGTCCCACACCCGCGCCGTGCGCGTCCAGCGGCATCCGCCCCAGTAGCGGCCCGTCGTGTCGCCGACTACGACGTTCGCCTCGTTGATGCCGAACGCCTGGCTGAGGCCCGTGGAGATCATGCCCCCGTCGGGTAGGCGGATCTGGTTGCCGCCGGCAATGACGCCGGCGTCGTTGATAACGCCGGCGAGGTCGATCTGCACCTTGCCGGTTTCGCGCGTCCACAGGAACGAGCAACTGCCCTCCAGCGGCTTGGCGCAGCCCGACACCTGGTTCAGGTTGTTGATCCCGGACGCGGAGGAACTCGCGTAACGGTATTCGAGGTCCCACGGTTCGATGATCACGAGTTCGTATTCGGCGTTCTGAGCCGAGGCGAGCGAGCTCAGACCGGCCGCAGAGATGGCCGTCACGGCCAATAAGAGCCGATGGATGACGACGGATTTCATAATACTCTCCATTGTTGCTTTTCGTTTCCCTGGCGTGCCCCGCTCCGTGCTGGGCCGACCGTCGGCCGCAGCAGGGCATTCCCGGCTTTCAGTTGTTGAAGGACGGACGACCGGCCTTGCTCTATTCAAGGGCACGACACCTTCCGCTCGAAGTCGGGACACTCGACGATCGACAGCGTGTGCCGCCCGGACGGGACGTCGTACCGGACCTTGCCCTTGCCGCGGGCGTTGATCGTGGCGGTCTTCCTGTCGCCTCCGTTGCGCGCGACCGTCAGTTCGGTCCCCTCCGGCAGCGATGACGCGATCTTCGCGGTCAGCTTGCCGCGGCGGCACTTGGCACTGAACTTGCCGATGGCGTCGCAGTCGAGGCCGCCGGTCAGGTGTTCCGCCAGGGTGTACTGCGTCACGCCGTCCGACCAGCCGCCGACCGACCACACCTCGCACGAATCCAGCGCCGCCATGCCCCAGCCGCGCAGGATGTACTGCGCCTCCGGAATGGACGGTCCTTCCACCCGCGACCACTGCCCGCCGTCGTAGTGATAGAAGCTCGCGTCCAGCGGCGACGAGGCCCAGATGTCGTCGGGACCGGTCGCCGCGAACGCCGCGAACCTGCCGTCGTTGCCCGCGTCCACGGCCGTCCAGCCTGCGCCGTCCCAGTGAATCAGGAAGTCGGCGGCGTTGTTGAAGCTGCCGCTGACCCAGACGTCGTCCGGCGCGAACGCAATGACCGCCTCGGCTTCGCCGGTCCACGGTCCCTCGCCCGGGTTTCCTATCAATTCCCACGTCGAACCATCCCACCGCCCGATGAGCGCCTGGTATGGACCGGCGGTGTTGCGCCATATCCCCACCGCCCAGACGTTGTCCGATGAGCTGGCGGAAAGGGTCTTGAATTGGTTGGACCGGTTGCCGACGATCGGTACATCCACGTCCTCCCACTTCGAGCCGTCGTAGTGGAGCGCCATGGCGACGGATGCCGCCCGGGCGTCGCCATAGCCGGCGGCCGTGCCGACCACCCACAGGTCGTCGTCCGACACACCGTCGACGTCCCATCCGAACCCGCCCCGGTCCGCAAACGGATACGTGTTCTGCTTGCGCAGCGTCGCCGTCGCGACGTAGTCCCACCGGCCGTCGCGCCAGCGGGCCATGACCGGGAGGTTGTGCGTCGGGTAGGGCGTGTCCACGTACCCGGTGATCCACACGTCGCCAGCGACGGCGCCCGTGCCTTCGATGGCCGGGTTGGTGCCGACGTGAGAGACGTCCGGCGCAGCGATCAGCGCCCAGTCCGCGCCGTCCCAGTGCTGCACCATCGGCACGCGCGAGCGCCCGCCGCCGGTCCAGTTGCCGACGGCCAGCCCGTCGGCGGGGCTGGTGAGAGCGACATCCACGAGCAGATTCGTTTCAGCGCCTGGATCCGCCGTCGGGACAATGGTCCAGGTTCCGCACGGAGGATCGGCGACTGCCGTAGACGCAGTCCAGGCCGTCAGCGCGGCGGCCGCAAGAGTCAACAGTTTCGTCAGTCTGCGGTTCATCAGGATATCCTTCGCGTGGATTCGTCATCGGAACGGGTAATAGTTGTGTGAGATTCAGCCTCCGTCAGCGGATCAGCTCTTCGATGAATCCACCTAGCGGCCATCGGACGCTCCGAGCGGGGGAGTTCCACACCTACCGGCACGACACCTCGCGCCGGAATTCGGGGCATTCCAGGATCGACAGGGTACGTCGTCCGGACTGGCCGGTGTACTTGACCTTGCCCTTGCCACGAGCGTTGATGGTCATCGGTTTGATGTCGCCGCCGTTGTCGACCGTCAGTTGTGTGCCTTCCGACAACGTCGACTTGACGACCGCCGTGAGCTTCCCGCCGGTACACCGGACGCTGAACTTGCGGATCCGCTCGCACTCGACCCCGCCCAACGATGCATACTTGACCGCCAGGATGTCCACTTCGCCGGTGTTGAGCTGCTCGTAGTTGCCGCCGACGTGGACATTGCCGGCGCCGTCCAGGGCGACAAAGCCGGCCGCGGCGCTGTCGTTGATCCCCGACTCCACGATGCCGGTTTCGACTTCGACGCCCGATTCGGCGTCCAAAACCAACAGGAGCTGATCCAAAGTGTATGGAGGCGAACTCGTGGTCCCAACGACGTGGGCGTGACCGCTGAGGTCCACGATCAAGTCCCCGGGGACGTCGTAACAACCCACGCAGGTAGCGCCGTACTCGTTCGTCCAGAGCTGTGCCCCCGTCTCGGTGTTGCGCTTGACCGTATACATATTGTGCATGAACTTGCTGTCGTCGCCGAACGGATCCGTGCTGCCGGTCACGTAGACACCACCGCGCCCGTCCAGCGCGATCGCATGGGGCGCGTCGCGGAACCCCGTCGCGTCGTATTCGGCCCACAGCACCCGCCCGTCGCTCCCGTCGAACTTCACCGTCCCGTACACAATGCCGGACTTCAGCGTGGTGCCGGTGACGTAAATGTCGCCTTGTGCGTCGATCGCCAGGTCCACGGGCGTGTCGCCGCTGCTCTCTCCCCAGGTGCTGATCCACCTCACGGCGCCGTCGGCGGCTGCGTACTTGATGACGACGTAATCGGGGTGCAGCGAAGGCATCACGCCGTCCGCGATGATGACGATGTCGCCGTCGGGCGCGACCGCGATGCCGCGGACGGCTTCCTGGCTGTAAGGCGCCGGGGCGGGGCCATCCCACGTCTTCGACCACAGCGTCCGGCCGTCCGGGTCGAACTTGACGACCAGGCAGTCGGAGCCGTCACCGACGGTGTGCCCGCCCGCGTAGACGTTGCCGTCGCGGTCCACGGCGACGCACAGTCCGCCGTCCGACGCGAACGGCCCGCCATTGAAAGCCCGGTCCCAAAGCAGGTTTCCGTCGCCGTCATACTTGAGGACCAGTAGATCGGCGTAGCGGCCCGCGCCCGGCGTCGAGCCGACCGCCAACACGCTGCCGTCCGGCGCCAGGGCGACGCCGTTGATGGTGTCGTGCCAGTTTCCCGGTCCGTTGTAGACGTGCGACCACACCAGGTTGCCGTCCCTGTCGTACCGGGCGGTCAGGGTGTCGACGTTGTAGGATACGCCCGCGTTGCCGACCACGTACGTGCTGCCGGCGGCGTCGACCGTCATGCCGCGTAGCCCGGAATAGAGGGTCGAACCCGTGGGCAGCCGGACCGTCCACTCTTCATTCAGTTCGGCTCGGGCGCCGGACGTCGCCGCCAAATACACCACGAGGGCGCACCCGCACTTAGCCCATGGATACGTACGACGTCGAGAGACTGATGTAAACCGCATGGCTGAATCTCCAGTTGGACAAGCGGACCTGCGTCCCAGCCGCCGTCCCCGCGCCAGTGTCAGTCGGCGAAAACGCCCGCTCGCCGCGCTGGGAAACAGCAAGTCGCGTGCCGCAAGGGCGCGAGGACGGTGAATGACGCCCACGCCGCAAACGGGCCCGCTCCCGGTACGTAGAGAGGGCATCCACGCTTGGGTCAGGATGGCAGGAGTGACCGAGGCGATCACGGTCGCGGCGGCGGATGCGAGCAGATGCGCGAACCCGCGTGAAATCTCGCGGCGGTCGGGTGGGTCCGAGTGCCGGCGGCGAGCGGGTGTGCGCTCCCGCCAGCGACCTCAACCGGGCCGGCCGCGAGGGCGGTCTGGCCGGGACCTCCTCCTATCGCCAGGGTCCGAACATCTTTTCCAGGGAGAGTTCGATGCCGTAGTACGCGGCGTGCAGGGCCGCTGCCAGGAGCAGCCCGCCCAGCGCGGCCGTGACGCGCGGCGGACGCCGTTCGCTGAGGCACTGCTGCCAGACCCGCACCAGGGCCGCCGCGACCACCAGCGAGCAGGCGATCTGCACCGCGGGGATCGCCAGCCAGCGGTAGAGCGTCAGCGCCAGCCCCGCGCTGGGCGCCAGCAGCGCGAAGAACGCGGCGTTCTGGGCCAGGGCAAAGGTCAGCGCCGACAGGGCCGCCGACAGGTAGATGGGCCACGCCCGGCGGAACAGATAAGGCCGCACGTCGATGACGAACGCCACCAGGGCGATCTTGAGCAGTTCCTCCGCCGGGGCCTCGTAGAGCAACACCATCGGAAGCCTGGCCGCAACGTTCATGGGAACCATGCCGACCCCTACGACCGCCGCGACCAGCGCCGCCACCCCCCCCCAAGGCAGGCAGCCCGCCACCACCCACCAGACGCCGGAAGCCGGCGTCGCCGCCACGCGCTCGTCCAGCCACGTGCCATAGCTGCGCGCCGACGCCGGAGGGGGGCGGTACAACTCGAGGTGACCGCATTCCGGACAGGGATGGCCCACCTCCAGCCCGCGCAGGTTGTAGCCGCACGCGCTGCACGACCAGTCGCGGTCGATCAGCAGCCGCCCGCGCGGGAAGATGTCCGGCTCGTCGGAGACGTTCTGGGCGTCGCTGTAGGTCGTGGCCGGGCGGGCCCTTTCGCGCCCGAGGATCTGTGCCGCACGCTGTTCGGACGGGTCGCCGCGGTTCGGTTCCGCCCGCTGGTGCGGCTCGCCGAAGACCGAGGGATCGGTCGGACCGCTATGGGATGGTTCCCGCCTCACGTGATTCCCCACGCACGACCGCCGTCCCGAAGGCGAACACCTCCACCGCCACGCTCGCCTTGTTGCGGCGGTTCGGATTGCCGCTGAGGATGTTGGCGGTCTCGAAACGCACGTTGTAGATCTCGCGCGACCCGAGCCGGCGGGCGTCGTCGATCATCCGCAGCAGCGCCTCGCGGCGTGCCCGCTCCATCAGCGTCTCGAACGCCCGCACCTCGCCCCCCACCAGGTTGCGCAGCGCGGCCGCCACGGTCTTGAAGTAGTCGGACGCGATCACCACGTCGCCGCACACGAATCGGCCCTCCACCACGTCGCGATCGCCCGGGACGCAGCGCAGATTGGTCACGCGGACGTCGGCCGCGGCCTGCTCGCGAACCGCCAGCGAGGCCAGGTGTGCCCGTTCGCGCCACGTTCCCACCGCCCACCCCAGGCCGATGAGCACGAGCGGCAGCAGAATGGGCAGGAACTGGAACCAGAACTCACGCATCGACGTTCCTCTCCACCGTCACGGCGGTGCCGTAGGCGTAGAGTTCCGCCGCCCCCGCGGTAACGCTGCTGGTGGTGAACCGCACGTTGACCACGGCGTTGGCGCCCAGTTCGTGGGCCTGGGCGAGCATGCGCTCCATCGCCTGCCGCCGCGCTTCGGTCAGCAGTTCGGTGTAGCCGCGCAGCTCACCCCCCACCAGGTTCTTCAGCCCGGCGGCCAGGTCGCGACCCAGGTGTTTCGCCCGGATGGTGTTGCCCTGCACCAGCCCCTTTAGTTCGGTGATCGTATAACCTGGCACGGTTTCGGTGTTGACGACGATCAAGCACGACGCTCCCGGAGTCTGACGCCGATTCACGCGGATCGCAGCCTGGATCGTACCAGGAAGTCGCCCACCGCGCCAACGAGGGGATGTCGAATGGCAGAGTCCGTACCCGGCGGGCGCGTCGAAACTCCCGCGAGTCTCTTCCGTCGCCCTCCTCGGCTACTTTATTCGTTATTCGCTATCCGCCATTCGTTATTCGTTCACCGGCTCCCGCAGCGAATACCCGACGCCGCGCACCGTTTGGATCCAGCGGGCCGCCGCTTCGCCCTCGTCGGCGTGATTGAGCTTCTTGCGCAGCGACGTGACGTGGACGTCGATGGTGCGATCGATCACGGCCACGTCCGTGCCCAGCGCCTTGTCGATGAGCTGGGAGCGGTCCAGCACCCGTCCGCGGGCGCCGGCCAGCGCTTGCAGCAGGCGGAACTCGGTCGCGGTCAGCGCCACCGGCTTTCCATTGACGGTCACCAGGTGGCGCCCGGCGTCAACCGTGATGGGACCGGCCGCGATCACGTCCGGGCTGTCGCCGGCGGCGCGGGCACGGCGCAGAAGGGCCGCGACCCGGGCGGCCAGCAGCTTCATGGAGAACGGCTTGGTGAGGTAGTCGTCCGCGCCGAGAGAGAAACCGACCAGTTGGTCCACCTCCTCGGCCTTGGCGGTCAGCATAATCACCGGGATTCGGCACGTGCGCGGATTGTGCCGCAATCGCCCGATGAACTCGTCGCCCGACAGCCCGGGGAGCATGCGATCGAGGATGATCAGGTCGGGCGCCCGCCGCTCGACGGCGTGCAGCGCCTCCAGCCCGCTGCGGACGGCCGAGCAGCGGTATCCTTCGGCGGAAAGCTTCAGACAGACCAGCTCCGCCAGGTCCCGCTCGTCTTCCACCACCAGTACGGATCCTTCGACCGCCACGGGATCGCTCCCTCTCGAACGCGCCGATGGTCCAAAGGGCCGCCGCCCGATCACGCCAGTGCCGCCGTCACTCATTCACAGCCCCCCATTCGTCGGGCGCACGGGCCTCGGCGCCCACGGTGCAGTGTAGGCCCGGCCGGCGCTCCTCCAACGCTGCCGCGCGGTTTTTAACGGAAAATTAACAAATCCGAAAGACGGCCGTAACACCCGCCATCGATCATGCTGGCCGTACTCATGCCGGGCGCGTCGCCCGACACGGCCGCCGCAGCCGCGGTCGTATTCAAGAAACGCAACGTAAGGAGACTGTCGGATGCACCAAGAAAGGCTACGAAAAGGCGGGTTCACGCTCGTCGAACTGCTGGTGGTCATCAGCATCATCGCGCTGCTGGTGGCGATTCTTCTGCCCTCGCTGAGCAAGGCTCGGGAAGCCGCCCGGACCGCGAGTTGCCAGGCGCACCTGCGGACGTTCTCATCCGGGTTCGAGATCTACGCTTCCCAGAGCCGCAGCGGCTACCGCTGCTCGTCGGCGTTCGACTACCGCCGCGACGGCGACGTCCGCACCATCGGCTGGGTGGCGGACATCATCGGCCTGCGGGTGGCCAACCCGGGCAAGTCGCTGTGCCCGTCCAATCCCTTCACCATCAGTGAGAAGGTCGCCGACTACACCGGGGCGGCCCAGACGGGAACGGACAACCCCAACCGCCACCCGAACGGCCAGGCCGTCATCCCCATCGTGCCGGTCGGCGGACCTGAGTACGAATCCCGCGAGATGTGGAACACCGGCTACAACACCAACTACGCCACCACCTGGCACTTCAGCCGCGGCGACCCCGTCGCCGGCGGGACCCACAACGGCTATGAATCCAACGCCAACCCGAACGACCCGAGCAAGTGCCCGGGCGACGGCGACGGCCCGCTCAACGAGAAACACCTGACCAACGCCGTCGTTTCCGCGGACCGCATCGCCCTCATGGGCGATTCCCGCGCCGGCGACGACACCGAGAGCAACATCAATCAGCAGTACGCCGACGCCATCAACGCGTTCGCCGACGAAGAGGTCGCCCGAGTGGGCGAGTTCACCGTTGAGTCCTTCACCGATGGCATGACCGTGGACTTCTCCACCGTCACCGGCGATGACGACCGCTACGGACACGAGATCAACGATATCGTGCCGCTCCACGACGCCAAGGACCAGGGCACGGTGGGGGGCTTCGCCAATATCCTCTTCGCGGACGGCCACGCCGCCAAGGTATATGACACCGGCGGCCAGCTCGGATGGTACGCCGATCCGAAGAACCCCGAGGACGACAAGCCGGACGGATTCATCGGCGCGTACAAGACCCGGAAGGGCTTCGAGATCAACGAGACCGGATTCCGAGAAATCCGCGAGCAGGTGTGGTACGGCCGTCTGCGCCCGCTCTTCGTGGCCGGCGGAGGCAGCATCGAGTAGGGGCCGCCGCAGCGGATCCCGGTTGCCGTCCGTGATCACGCGCCGCCGGCGCACAGCAGCCCGTCAGCGAGCCGCGGGCTTCAGCCCGCGCGGACGCGCCACCTGGGCACTGGGCGCGATCAGCGCAAGGCGATTCAGCCGCATCGGACGCACGGCCGCGGGTTGGGTCTTCAGGAGGGGTGGCCCAACCCCGCGGCCTGCCGCTGAATAGCCGGCGCGATTACGGGCCGGCGGCGAACGGCGGCTGCTCAGCGAGCCGCGGCTACTCAACGAGCCGCGGCTTTTTAAGCGAGCCGCGGGCTTTCCGCGTGAAGCAGCTCTTCAGCGAACCACGGCCCTCCAGCGAGCCGCGGGCTTCGGCCAGCGCGAAGTCCCTGCTACCGATGGCGCACGATCTCTTGGTGCGTATCGAAACGAACGAGTTTCAGCCCCAACGGGGCCTGAACACATCAGCCCAGGAGGGCAAGGCGACCGTGTCGAGACCGCGGCGTTTGTCTCTCGGCTCCGCGGCCATCGTACCGCATCGCGAGCGTTCGTGCCTTCAAAACAATTCACAGCTTCCGCCGAGTTACTCACAGGCTCACCTCGCCGAGCCCCGTGGGGGCGCTCGGCTCGCCTGTGACTAACCTCGGAAGGGATAGCAGGTCAAGCCGTAACACTTCAGTCTGCTGCGGGCTTCGGGGCGGGCAGTGGGGGGAGTTGGCCGGTGGCGACGAAGGTCTTGAGGGCTTCGATGACCGTTTCGGTGG
>QZJT01000143.1 GCA_003597935.1 Phycisphaerales bacterium
TCTCTGCCGCTCGCCGCTCGGACCCGCCGAGGGTCCATTGCAGGACGCGGCGACGGCAAACAGTGCCAGGGTGGGAAACCGTCTCGTCCGTGATCGCGTGAACATAAGCCTCTCCTTGGCCGTCGGCCTCGGGGCGCTCGTGCCCGGCCGCTGCGACGCTGGATAGCTTATTACATCGGGCGAAGCCTGGGTAGTCAACCGCGGGCGGTGTACGGAGCGTGAACCGCGGGCGGGACACGGAGCGTCAACCGCGGGCGGTGCACAGGGCGTCAACCGCGGGCGGTGCAGGGGGCGTCAACCGCGGGCGGTGCAGAGGGCGTCAACCGCGGGCGGTGCGGAGGGCGTCAACCGCGGGCGGTGCAGGGGGCGTCAACTCATTGGCCGCGCCGCCTGGCTTGGCGAACGCGGTAGAGGCGCTCGGTGAAGCCGCCCTCGTTCTCGAAGGCAGCGGCCAGCGCGGCGATCTGGCGGTTCAGAAGTGACACCGCCACGCCGATCAGAACGAGCGCCGCGTTGGCGGCGATCTCAGGGTAGGTGGACCGCGCGGACTGAATGGACGGCATGGACTTCATGGACTTCATGGACTTCATGGACGCTCCGTGTTGTCCATCTTGTCCATCAAGTCCATCTTGTCCATCAAGTCCATCAAGTCCATCTTGTCCACGCTGTCCATCCTGTCCGTGCTGCCCATCCTGTCCGTGCTGCCCACGCCCTTCGCGTCCGCCGGCCTGCGTTGGGTGTTCTCTCTCTCGCTCGTAGACCTCTCTTACCCACTCCGCCACGTCCGCTGCCGTTCCGCAGCGGCGCGCCACCAGTTCCTTCCGCCGCGGGTCGTCCATCGGCCACAGGCGCAGCCCTCGCTGTCGCAGGAAGTCCTCGTAGTCGAGTCGCAGCTCTTCCAGGCTGGCTCGCGCCACGTTGGTCAGTTTCAGCTCCGTCTTTTTCGACGTCCCGGAGGCCTGGCTGCCCTCGGCGATGTTCTGCACCCCCGACCGCGCCGCCTGCACCATCTGATCACGCGTCCGGCTGCGCCGGTCGACGTAGCGGTCGCAGAATCGCACCGTGACGTCGTAGACCAACTGGGCGACTTGGAAGCTCTTGAGCCTGCGGTACCCGCCGTGTTTGGGAATCAGGGGTTCCATGCAGGCGCTCCATTCCGTGAATCCAAACCGCTGGCCGCTCTGACTCGGTGACCAACTGCGCCTTTCGCAATTCGCAGCCGCCGCTCAGGTAGTAGCACCGCGCAGGCTGAAGCCCGCGGCTCGCTGATGCCGTGCGCTGCCGCGCACCGACCTGCTCGGTGGCGTCCATTCAGTCCATCCTTGTCCATGCCGTCCATCCCGTCCATCCTTGTCCATGCCGTCCATCCAGTCCATCCTTGTCCATGCCGTCCATCCAGTTCATCCTTGTCCATCCCGTCCATCCCGTCCATTTCGTCCATCACGGCGCCGCGGCGCCATCGCCGCCGCCCGCCCCCCCCGGCGTACCCTCCCCCCCCGGCGTCACCGGGGATGTCAACACCAGGACGTAAACAACCGCCACCGCCACCAGCGTCAGCGCAATCCCCACTTTCGCCTGCAAGCGCCGACTCTGAACGGCCGGGTCGCCCGGAGGTTCCTTGCGCAGGCTCCAGAGCGTCACGCAGGCGAGCCACAACCCGGCCGGAGCGCCGACGTACAGCAGGCCCGGCAGCGTGTACTCATTAAACGCCGCAGGAGTCAGAAGCATCGCCACCGCCAGTACCAGGCAGCCCAGCCCCACCCAGACGCTGCCCAGCGCCATCATGGCGTACGCTCCGTCGATACTGGCCGGCCCCTGGCCGCGCAGCCCGCTTCGGCCGGCCAGGTCATGGTTTGGATTCCGCCCGACCCGTGTGGGCGTCGCGGGCCGTCCGGTTCGCCGCCCATTGCACGTAGCAGATCAGCTTGTATGCCAGTCGCGCCGCCAGGAACTCCGTGACCGCCTGGCCCCCGATCGGCAGCACCTCGACCACGTCGGCGGCGACGATACGGCGGCGCTCGGCCGTGCGCCGCAGCAGCGCCGTGACCTGATACCAGTCGAGGCCGCCCGGCTCAGGCGTGCCGGTGCCCGGCGCGTACGCGGGGTCGAAGCCGTCGATGTCGATGGTGACGTAGACGTGCTCGCCGAGACGCTCGACGGCCTGGTCGATCCAATCATCGCCGCCGCGGCAGTCGCGGGCCATCAGCGGCCGCAGATCGGATCGGCCCAGAAACTCATGCTCCTCCCGGCAGACGTTGCGAATGCCGACCGGCACCAGGGTCAGGCCCATGTCCAGAACCCGCCGCATGACCGACGCATGGGAATACTTGGTTCCCTGATAGGCCTCGCGCAGGTCCAGGTGGGCATCGATCTGGAGCACGCTGACCGACCGGTATCGATCGCGGGCCGCCCGGATCAGGGCGGACGAGATGCCGTGCTCGCCGCCCAGCGCCAGGAGGAACTTGCCGTCGTCGTGGACGCGGCGGGCGGCGTCGTAGACGCGGCCGTGCATGGCGTCGGGGCCGGACATGACCGGCGCCACCGGATCGAGCGTGACGACGCCGGCGTCGACGAACTCGGCGCTGAGTTCTTCGTCGAAAAGCTCGACCTCGCGCGAGGCGGCGATGATGGCGGCCGGACCCTGGCGAGCGCCGACCTGGAAGCTGGTGGTGGCGTCATAAGGAACCGGCAGCACCGCGAACGCGGCCGACTCGTAGGGATGCTCGTCGGGCGGCAGGGCCAGGAACGTGAAGGGCGCTGTGTCCATGGGCGGTGGCCGCTCTACCGGGGGCGCGCGCTGCGGACCATGTCCAGGATGGCGTCCTGGTGCTGCTCGATCGCGTCGGCCGGCCCCATCACTTTGACCGTGGTGAGCCCCCCCCCGTATTCGACGATGGCGCAGTAGATGCGGTATTCCGCACGGCCCCTCTTGTCCTCGTCGGGCTGGTACAGGCCCACGATGTCCACGAGCTGGATTGGCATGCCCGAGGCGGTCAGTTCGGCCCGCTTAACGGTCGGAGCCGGGTCGGCTGCGAATCTCTCCACCAGCCGGTCGATGACGTCCTGCACCCGCCCTTCGCCGCCGGCCGACCGGGTCACCGCCATTCTGGCTGACTCCCGCCCCGTCGCGTCGCCGCCCAGCACGAATCCCATGATGAAGGCGTCACCCGCGTTGGGCGGATCCCACTTCGTCCAGGGCGGGATCCGGGTGAACTCGACGGCGGCAGCCGGCTCGAGTGCGTCGGCGGTGCGTCCCGCGCGGGCGGGCTTCCCGCCGTCCTCAGACTCCATTCGTGACGGGTCCGAGGTCGGCCGGCTGCGCTTGTTCCGGGATTTCTCCGCGCGCTTCGTCTCAGTGTGGTCTGCTGGAGCCGCAGCCGCGCCATCGTCGCTCCGATTGCGGTCGCGATCGTTCGGGCGCTGCGCGAATCGCGTGCCCGGGCGTTCCGAAGCGCGCGATGACTCGTCCGGGCCGTTCGAAGGTTCGGCGGCCGGAGCGACCGGGACGGGATGGGGCGGCGGCGCGGTCGTCGCGCCCTCTTCTTTCGTTGCCTGTCGACGGCAGGACATCCAGGTGCCGACGGTCGCCAGCCACAGTACCGCCAGCAGCATCGCGATCCAGGGTCTGTTCAGCATCTGCTCATCCCCCGAGGGGCGGCGTAGTGGGCGATGGAGGCGAATTCTACGCCGCTTGCAGGCGCACCGCCACCGCCTCGCCTATGGCCGCGGGCGAGGCACTCACCGTCACGCCCGCCGCTTTCAGCGCCGCCACCTTCGACGCCGCCGTGCCCTCGCCGCCGCTGATGATCGCGCCGGCGTGGCCCATGCGCCTGCCCGGCGGCGCGGTCTGGCCGGCGATGAAAGCCACCACGGGCTTGGTCACGTGCTCTCGGATGTACTCGGCCGCCTTTTCCTCGTCCGTGCCGCCGATCTCGCCGATCATGACCACCGCGTCGGTCTGCGGATCCTGCTCGAAGCGCTCCAGCAACTCGATGAAGTTCAGGCCCTTGACGGGGTCTCCGCCGATGCCGATGCAGGTCGTCTGGCCGATGTCGCGGGTCGTACACTGCCACACCGCTTCATAGGTCAACGTCCCGCTGCGCGAGATGACGCCCACCGCCCTGGACCCGGCCCGGGCCGGCCGGTGGATGTAACCGGGCATGATCCCGATCTTGCACTGGCCGGGCGTGATGATGCCGGGGCAGTTCGGTCCGACTAGGAGCGTGCCGTTCTGATCGAGGTATTCACGGGCCTTCACCATGTCGAGCGTCGGGATGCCCTCGGTGATGAGCACGACCAGCTTGATGCCGGCGTCGGACGCCTCCATGGCCGCGTCGGCCGCGAAGGGCGCCGGCACGAAGATCATGGTCGCGTTCGCGCCCGCCTCGCGCACGGCCTCGTGGCACGAGTTGAAGACGGGCAGTCCGTGCTCGGACGTCGTGCCGCCCTTGCCGGGCGACACGCCGCCGACCACCTTCGTGCCGTACTCCAGACACTGGGCCGTGTGAAACGCGCCCGCCTTGCCGGTGATGCCCTGACAGATCAGCCGGGTATCGGTGTCGACCAGGATGCTCATGAAATCTCTCGACCTGTGCCGGCGGCGGGAAGCTGCGTCACTGGTAGCTGCGCTCGCCAGGCCGGATGCTGCAAAACCACCGGTTCCCGCCAGGGCAGGATCACCGGTTCACGTGTCGGGCAGTATGGCGGGAACGCGGTGGATTGTCCACGAAAGCCTCTGTATCAGCCGTGGAGTGCGGCCTGAGTCCGACCGGCCTACAATCGGTGGTCATGGCGACCGACACCTGCGCCCCGCGGAGCCACGTGCTGGCGATCGAGACCTCCGGCCGGCTCGGATCGGTGGCGCTGGGTCCGGGGCCTGATGTGCTGGAGGAGCGGGCGTTCAACGTCGCCCTCAACCACGCCCGCGAACTGCTGCCGACGATCAGCGGCCTCTGTCGCGATCACGGCGTGTCGCCGGGGCAGATCGCGTGCGTCTGTGTCTCGGCCGGCCCGGGCAGCTTCACCGGTCTGCGCGTCGGCGTGACCTGTGCCCGGATGCTGGCGCTGGCGACGGGGGCGGCCACCGTGGCCGTGCCCACGCTGGAGGTCATCGCCCAGAATGCGCTTGCGGCCGCCCCTCGTCCGAACCACGTGGCCGTGCTGCTGGATGCCAAACGCAAGCGCGTCTATGCAGCCCTGTTTCGACGGGTCGGCGGGGCCGTGGAGCGTTATGTCGCCGTCGATAACCCGGCCGAGCACGACCCGGGCGAATTCCTCGCCCGATGTCCGGCCGGTGCGGCGATCCTCGGCGAAGGCGTGGCCTATCACCGCGACGCGGTCGAGGCCGGCGGCAGGCTGGTGCTGCCGGAAGCGCTCAATGCCGCCCGGGCAGGCGTCGTGCTCGAACTGGGATTCGCCGCCTGGCAGGACGGACAATCGACCCCCCCCCGAGAGCTGACGCCCGTCTACGTGCGCCGGCCGGAGGCGGAGGAGGTGTGGGAAAAGCGGCGGCAGGCGGAATGCACACACGATGGGTCGGACTGATGACATGCGCGATCACTCCGTCTGTACTGCTATCTGCGGGTTTCATCGCGTCGCGAGAAGATTCCGGTGTGTACTCTTCGCCCGGAGGGCGGTTGATAGCGAGGGTCGTGGGGCCCAGGTCGGCAGATCGGCCCGATCTGTTCCCCGGTCCGCACGGTATTACGTCTGCGCGCCGCCGTGGTGGTTTGCGGGCAAAGTCCGCGCTATGATCGTCGGCGCAAAGTGTGCGAGCGTCGCAGAAACCGCCCGCGCGACCGCACGAATGGTACCCGGTAGCCAGGGGCGGCCCTTCTATCCGAAGTAGGCATCGTCTCGAAGGAGACTCCGCCCAGGCTGAAGCCAATACGGTTCACTTGAGCCCGCTGTATCGTCGCCGATCCGCATTCTGGACGCTGGCAGCACACGTGATCCGAGGAGCCTGTCGCCCAGGTCAATCCTATTAGAATTCGAGTTACGCCGCGCACTCTCGCCCCGAAGAGGCCGCAATATATCAGCCCAGACCGCGGCGTTTGTCTCTCGGTTCCGCGGCGATCGTACCGCATCGGGAGCGTTCGTGCCTTCAAAACAGTTCACAGCTTCCGCCGAGTTACTCACAGGCTCACCTCGCCGAACCCCGTGGGGGCGCTCGGCTCGCCTGTGACTGACCTCGGAAGGGACAGCAGGGCGAAGCGTAGCGCCCCCCTGGGTATCGCGCGGGATTGAACCGCCAGCCCTGACAAGGCGAAACACGCCGGGCGCCGATCGTCGCCCGCACATGTATCGCCCTTTCAGGGCTCCTGTTCCATGAGGGGCCAGCAACCCAGGGCGTCGCCCTGGGCTGGCAGGTTCCTGCCCCTTCGGGGCGGCGGGAGTCGTCGCCGCCCCGCATGAGGTGCGTCGGCGCACGCGACTCGGACCTTTGTCGACCGGGGCACGTCCGCGCGGGCTGAAGCCCGCGGCTCGCCGGCTGAGCAGAGGCGCCCACCGTCAGGTACTCGTTCGCCTGGTGGGCGGTGTAGAGCGTGGCGATCGGTTGTCGTTCGTCCTGGTACGTCACGCGGTTGCCCAGACCGTCGTACTCGAACACCTCCGCCCTGGTCACGTCGCTGTCATCATGGTCGACCCGGGTGAGGCGATGCAAGCCGTCGCAGCCGGAGCGTCTGAGCGGTCTGAGCAAGCCGCGTGGCTTCAGCCCGCGCGGATATCCCCACTTAGCGCCATCCGCCGGACGACATGTCTCTCCGATAGCCGCAAGGCACGCTCCCCGAATCGCGCCCCTTGGGCGCACTTCTGATCTTTCGCACATCCGGTAAGCCGTGCAATCCAGCAACGTCCATCGCCAAGTTGGAAGCCGCGACGATGCCGAACCTCTGCGCGGGCTGAAGCCACGCGGCTCGCTGCAGACAACCCCTCGGCGCTGGCCCCGGCGCCGCGACGCAGGTCGATCTCCAGCCGGTCGCCCGCCTGGTCGTAGTCGTGGATCGCCTTCACCTTTGTTGCTCCGTGGGCTGGCGCCGGCGGGCGCGGGACTCGACAAGCGGGGCGGATGAGGTCACAATGGGTGGTTCGCTCGCGATGGACCGCGCCGGGCCGTCGCGCGGCCGGACTTCTGACCTACTGGACTGCAGAAACACATGGAACCCGACTCGCTGATTCAGCTCGCCGCCAGCGGAAACGTCGCCACGGTCGAGGACGAATGGATGAGAATGCTCGAGCGCGCCCGCGACCCGGGCGACGTGGCGCGCTATTCGGACACGCTCAAGACGCTGGCGGGCAAGGACAGGGGCGAGGAAGCGCGGGCGCTGGCGTGGGCGGCGCTGGAGTCGATGGAATCGCGATTCGAGGCGCAGTCGGTGATCGCGGCCGCGTCGCCGCTGCTGCTGGCCGTGCCGGACAACCCCGAGTTGCGCCAGCAGGCCGCCGAACTGGTCCGCAAGCACTACGCCGGACGGCCGGGGATCGAGGCGCTGATTCGCGAGGCCGGGCTGGAGGGCGGCCGGCCGCTGCGCCGCGCGCTGCGCACGCTGGACGTCTGCCTGCGGCTGGAACCGGGGTCGTTCGCGGCCGGCCGCGACGAAGACCGCGCCGCCCGCATCGAGGCGATCGACCCCGCCGACTGGACCATCACGTTCTCCGACGGCGCCGGGACCCGCACGCTCGACCCGGTCCGATTCGCCGACGCCTACTGCCCGGTCCAGGCCACCGATTTCCGCGTGCTGCGCCGCTTCGATGCCGCGGCGCTGGCCGCGAAGCTGCAGAAGGAGCCGGCCTCCCTCATCGTCTCGCTGCTGAAGATCCACGGCCATCAGCTCAACAGCGACGAGCTGGAGGCGATCCTGGTGCCGGACCTGATCCCGGCCGGCCAGTGGAAGAAGTGGTTCACCCGGGCACGCAACGGCCTGAAGCGCGTACCGCAGGTGACGGTCGAAGGACGATCGCCCTACTTCCTGAAGTACGACGCGACCCAGACGTCCATTGAGGAGCAGTTCTTCAGCGAGTTCGAAGGCAGGCACGATGCCCTGGACAAGTGGTCGGTCGTCGAGCGGTATGTGCGCGAGTGCAAGCAGCACAAGTCCGAGCCGGATCGAGAGCTGCTGACCCGCTTTCACGCCGCCCTCCAGGCGCAGGCCCGCCGCCGCATCGAGTCCGGGGCCAGGGCGGCCTTGCGCGACGCCCTGATCGCTTATCAGAGCGGCCGTCTGGTCGGCAGCGACGAGTCCACCCGCGTCGTCCACGATCTGCTCGCCTCCATCGAGGACCTCGAGTCGCGGCTGGTGGAACTGGACGTGGACGCCCTCACCTGCGCCGCCCTCGACTGCCTGCGGGACGTCCACCCGGATTCCTGGCGCGACGTTTTCCTCTCGTTGCTGCCGCTGGCGCGGGCAAACGTGTGTGAGCACATCGCCGAGCACCTGGTCGGGGCCGGATACGACACTGCGGACTTCGAGCCGGCGATCGAACGGATCCTGGCCGCGCCCGCCGATCACTTCGAGGCATTGCTGTGGCTGTGGAACGGGCCGCGGCACGAGGCGCGGGTCTGCCGCACGCCGCTGGTGACGATCCTGATGCGGCTGATGGGCGTGCTGGCCGACCTGCGCCGCGACGACACGGTGGAGTCGGCCGTGCTGCGCGAGTACGGCGGCCGGGCGCGGACGGCGCTGTCGGCCCGCAACTACAGCCGCTTTGAGGCCTGCTTGAAAGCCATGGACCTGAACATGGCGGTGGCCCTCAAGTCGCGGCTGCCGCGGCTGGAGATGCTGGGCGACAACGTCTGCGACGACCTCTCGACGCGCATCAACCGCGCCTTCCCCAGCATCATCAAGAAAAAAGAGATCGAGCCCTGGCTGCGCGAGGACGTGCTGTACGTCACGCAGAAGGGGATGACGCGCCGCCGGTCCGAGATCGACGAGATCGTCAACGTCAAGCTCAAGGAGAACGCCCGCGCCATCGGCGAGGCGGCCTCCAAGGGCGACCTGAGCGAGAATGCGGAGTACAAGTTCGCGCTGGAGGAGCGCGATCTGCTCCGCGGCCGACTGGCGATGATGCAGGAGGAGATGGGGCGGGTCCAGGTGATCGATCCGGCCGAGGTGCCCACCGACTACGTCGGCATCGGCTCGAAAGTCCGGCTGCGCCTGCCCGGGGGGGGCGAGGCGCTCGACCTGAGCATCGTCGATCCGTGGATCTCCGACGTCGAGCGGCACCTCTACAACTACCGCACGCCGCTGGCCCAGGCGCTGCTGGGCCGGCGGGTGGGCGACAGCGCGGAACTCAACGTCGGCGGCGTCACGGGCGTCTATCAGATCGAGGCCATCGAGAGCGCTCTGCCCGACCTGTAGTCGCGGGTTCAGGTGCCGTTTATTTCGGTTCTCGGGCGAGTTCCGGTACAATGACAAGGAAGGAGTTCCGGGTCTGCGCCGTTCGCGCGGCGAATGTCCCGGTGGGATCCGGGTACGGAGGATGGAAAGGGGGCGGTGCCATGCGCAAATCTGACTTCTATGTCGTGACGCTGTTAGCCGCGGTTCCCTGCCCGGCCGAGATTCTGCGGGTCCCGCAGCAGTACACCACCATTCAGGCCGCGGTCAATGATGCCTTGAACGGCGATATTGTGCTGGTGGCGGACGGACGCTATTCCGGCGTCGGGAACGTCGGCGTCACCATTCACGGCAAGGCGATTACGGTGCGATCGGAAGGCGGGCCGGAGGCGTGCACCATCGACTGCCGGCAGGCGGGGAATGGGTTCACCATCGAGCGTCTGGAGGGCCCGGGTTGCCGGCTGGAGGGATTTACCATCACCAACGGCTACGCCAGGGACGGCGGGGCCATTTACTGCAACGATGCCAGTCCCACGATCAGCGACTGCGTCATGGTCAACAACCGCGCGTCCAACAACGGCCTGGCGGGCTTCGGCGGCGGGATAGCCTGCGAGGACTCGAACGCGGCCGTGATGGACTGCCTCATCCTGAACAACCGCTCAGACGGCACCGGCGGCGGCGTGCACTGCCGCCGCGGCAGTCCGACTTTTCTTGGATGCCGGATCGCCGGCAACTCCGCCTATTTTCGCGGGGGCGGCATTACATCGGAAAGCGACGCGACCTTCTTCTCGTGCGTGATCGAAGACAACCGGTCGGACACATGGGGCGGCGGGCTGGGTGACGTGAACGGGTCGTTCATCAACTGCGCGATCATCCGCAACCACGCGGACCGGCATGGCGGGGCGATCTACACGGAATTCACGCCGTACCTGCTCAACTGCGTGCTGTACGGCAACACTGCGTCAGGGTTTGGGGGAGGCATCTATACGGAGGACGGCGGGAGGCCGACCATCGTTAATTCGATCCTGTGGGGTGACTTCCCGGGGGAGTTGGTCCGAGGACCCGAGGGTCTCGATCCGATTGTCAGCTTCAGCACGGTCCAGGGCGGCTGGCCAGGCGAAGGCAACCTCGACGCGGACCCGCAATGGGTCGATCCGGACGGCGGTGATTTCAATCTGACCGAGATGTCACCCTGCCTCGCGGGAGGCGACAATGAGGCTCCCCTGCTCCCGGACGAGGACATCGACGGCGACCCGCGGATCGCCAACTGCCGCGTGGACATGGGTGTGCAGGAGTCGCCGTTCTATCACGACTGCAATTTGAACCACGAGCCGGACGCCTGTGATCTCTACGACGGACGGTCGCGCGACGTCAACAAAAACCGCGTCCCCGACGAGTGTGACGATCACTGCAGCGGCCGCGATTCGCTCCGGCTCAAGTGCCGATCGAGACGGAGCGGCAATGCGCTGACAGCAACGCTGCGCCGCGGGCTGCCCAACGCTCCTGTAACCCTTCAACTGGATGGCGACCCTGGTACGAATCGCTATCTCAGTACGGGCAACTCGGGGAAAGCCAGGACCAAGTGGACAGCCGTCGCATTCGGCCCCCACGAAGTTTGTGTGACTGAGTGCGACGGTGTGTGCGGCGAGGCAACGTGCCGCGATTGAGTCCGCGTGTACGCCACCAGCGCCGTGCGGCCGCTGAACCGAGTCAGCACCCGGACTCCAGCGCACAGGCCCGCACGACGTGCGGTCCCCGCTCCTGGTCTGCGTATTTCACTTGCGCCTTGCCGTTGCGGCCGGTCCTTCGCAGCGCCGTCTGCCCGCCGTCGATCGTGAAAATCACCTGCGTCTGTGGCGTCGCCGACTCCAGTGTCGCAACGACCTTTCGCCCGTCGCGCCGGCAGCGGATGGACAGCTCCGCGTTCTGGCCGCAGTCCGGCGGGTCGGCGTATGGATTCATCGCGACGGCGACTGTGGCATCTTCGCGGGCATAGGCGACGGCGCGGCCGTCGGGCGAGAACCGGAGGGCATTGATTCTTGGTCCGGTTTCCTCGTCCCACGTCGCCAGAGGCTCGCCGTCCGACGCCCGCCAGAACTTGACGAAGCCGCTCCAATCGGCCGAGGCGACCGTCGTGCCGTCCGGCGAATAGGCCACGCTCGCCAGAAACATCGCGTGCCCCGTGAGCGTGTGAAGCAGCGTACCGTCGGCGACCCGCCAGAGCCTGACCGTCCGGTCCCAGCTTCCCGACGCCAGCGTCTGACCATCCGGCGAGAAGGCGACGGACGCAACGTCGGTAGTGTGGCCTTGGAGCGTGCGTAACAGCGTTCGGTCCGAGACGCGCCAGAGCAGAACCTCCCGCCCCCCCGTGCCCGCCGCCAGGATCCGGCCGTCGGGCGAGAAGGCCAGCGCCCGCGCCCCGTCGATCCGCCGCGCGAGGGGATGTTTTTCGTGTCCGTTGCGCGTGCGCCAGAGTCTGATGATGGTCTGGTCGCCGGTCGCAAGCGTGCGTCCGTCGGGAGACATCGCGATGGAATAGACGTCGTTGTCGCGGTTGTTCAGTGAGTGCAGCAGCGCGCCGTCCGCGACGCGCCAGATCGCGGCCGTCGTGCTCTGCGCCGTCGCCAGCAGCCTGCCGTTGGGTGAGAACTCGACCGCGTCGACGTTTCTGCCTGCGGACATGACGCGCAGGCGCGTGCCCTGCTGCGCGTCCCACAGGCGAATGGCATCGCTCTCGTCGCCCGACGCCAGCAGTCGACCGTCCGGCGAGAACGCGACGGCGTTGAACGGCAATCGGTTACGGGAGAGCGACAGCACCAGCCCGCCGTCTGACGTCCGCCAGATCGACACGGATGAATCGCCCCCGCCGGACGCCACGGTACGACCGTTCGGCGCGAAGGCGACGGCCAGTGCTCCGCCGCTGTGTCCCGGAAGCCGCAGCAGCGGCGCCTGCTGTTCGACGTCATACAGCCGCACGGAACCGTCCTCGCTGGCCGAGGCCAACATCCGTCCATCTCGCGAGAACGCGACGCTGCGGACGTCGTCCGTATGCTCGCGGATCGTCCAGAACGCGATGCCGGTTCGGACGTTCCACAGCCGCACGGACGCGTCGCGGCTGCCGGAGGCCAGCACGCGGCTGTTGCGCAGGAAGGCGACCGAGGTGACGCTGTCGGTGTGGCCGGACCACTTTCCCAACAGCGCGCCGTCCGGAATGCTCCAGAGCTTGATGAAGTTGTCATCGCTGCCGGCCGCGAGCAGATTGCCGTCCGGCGAAAACGCCACCGATCGGACGTGGCCGACGTTGCCCGGCAGCGCCCGCAGAAACTGGCCGTCGGACGAGCGCCACAGCGACACGGTTCCGTCGGACGTGCCCGAGGCGATCAACGCACCATCGGACGAGACCGCGACGCACAGCACCTGATCGGAATCGCGCACGGACCACAGCAATTCCCCGTCGAAGACGCGGTACAGGCGGAGAGTCTCATCAAAGCTGCCCGAAACGAGCGTCTGTCCGTCGGGCATGAACGCGATGGAGAAGACGCCGCTGGTGAACCGGCCCAGCGTCCGGATCAACGCGCCGTCCGACGCGCGCCAGAGTTTGATGGTGAAATCATAGCTGGCGGTGGCCAGCGTTTCACCGTCGGGGGAGTAGGCAATCGAGACGACGTCGTCTTCATGCCCCGCCGCGATCCAGCCGATGTCGGGACGATTCTGAGCGGCTGCGAACACGGGCCAGACGACGAGGCCGACCACCATCGACGCCGTCGCCATCCCCGCCCGCCAATTGAGAATTCTGTAAACGCGCCGGTGCATGACGTAGATCCTCCGGTTCGCCTCGCTCTTGCGCAGCATAGCAAATCCCCAGATCAGAATGAAAAACCTCCAGGCCGCAGCGGCGTTCCGCGGGTGCATGATCCGCCCGCGGCGGACGGCGGCCGCCCCTGAGACCGCCAGGCTCCAGTCTGGCGACAGGAGGAAACCCCTTTCGCGCTTGATACGGCTTTCACCAGGAAACTCCGCGCGGGCTGAAGCCCGCGGCTCGCCGCTGGCGCCGGATGGCGCACGCCGATCCGGCTCAACAACCCGCCTCCAGCGCGCAGACCCGGACCGTGTGCGCCTCGGCCTCCTGGTGCGTATACTTGACGCGGGCCTTGCCTCGATGGTCGGCAATGACCTCGACCGGCTCCCGACTGTCCACCGTGAACGTCACGGCCGCACCCGGTGTCGCTGCCCTTAGATGAGCGATCACGCGTCGCCCATCGTTCTTGCACCGCGCAGACACTGTTGCACCCTGCCCGCAGTTCAGTTCACCCTGAAAGGGGTTGCCCGCGAGCACGGACGTGGCGTCGTCCCGCGCATAGGCCAGCAGAGTCCCGTCCGGCGAGAATCGCACACATCGGACAACCTGGTGGGTCTCGTCGTCGTACTCTTTCAGCAACGCTGCGTCGGAGACACGCCAGAGCTTGACGCTTCCGTCGTATCGTCCTGAACTGGACGCCAGCGCCCGTCCGTCGGGCGAGAAGTCGACGGAATAGACCGCCTCCGTGTGGCCGACCCACGTACGCAGCAGTCTGCCGTCGGCGGCGCGCCACAGCGTGATGTTGCGGATATCGTCGCCGCCGGCCACCGTCAGCCCGTCGGGAGAGTATGCCACCGATTGAACCGCGCTCGCTTCTGCTACGAGCCCGCGCAGCAGAGCGCCGTCGGACACGCGCCACAGCCACACCGTGGCGTCCCGGTCCCCGCCGGCGGTCGCCAGCGTCTGACCGTCGGGCGAAAAGGCGAGGGCGAGCATCACCTCGCGTTCGCCACCGGTCGTCAGCGTGTGCAGAAGTTCCCCGTCGGAAATGCGCCACAACCGGCCTACCTTCCCATCGACCGTCGCGAGCAGTTGGCCGTCGGGAGAGAACGCGACGGCGGGCGCGAACCCGTCGAGAGTCAGCAACAGCTCGCCGTCGTCCGTTCGCCAGATCTGCACCGAGTTGTGGTGGGATCCGGTTGCGATCAGGCGGCCGTCGGGCGAAAAGGCAACCGTGTAGACGTCACCATAACCGTCGGTACGAAGTGTTCGCACCAGTCCCCGGTCATCGACCCGCCGTATCTCGACCGTGTTTGCAGCACCCCCAATCGCGATGAGCTGTCCGTCTGAGGAAAACGCGGCGGCGCGAACGATGCCGGTGTGCCCTGAAGAGACGGCACCGATCGGCCTTCGCCGGCTCGTCCGCCACACCAGGATGGTGCCCTGGCTGTTCCCGGCGATCAATCGGTTTTCCGACGAATAGGCGACGAACATCTCGGATGTGCCCCGACCCTCCAACACCTGGACCGGCGCGCCGTCCGACGTTCGCCAGACTCGTACCCGGCTCTCGCCGCCCACGGACGCCAGCGTCTGGCCGTCCGGGGCAAACGCCACCGATGAGGCGTTAGGGCCGTGCGCTTTGATGGTCCAGAGCAACGCGCCGTCGGAAGCGCGCCACAGGGCAAGCATGCCATCCTCGTCGCCAGAAGCAATCAGCGCGCCGCTGCGCGAGTAGGCAACGCAAAGCACGTCTCTGGAATGCCAGGCCAGGGTTCGGACCAGAGTTCCGTCCGACACACGCCAGATGCGGACGGTGTCGTCTTGCGCGCCGGAAGCCAGCGTCAGTCCATCCGGTGCGAACGTGACCGCAGTCAGGTAGTGCGTATGACCTACGAGGGTCCGCAGCAGTTCGCCGTCCGCGGCGCTCCACAACCGCAAGGTCCCGTCTTCTCCACCTGAGGCAATCAGACTGCCGTCGGGCGAGAAGGCCACCGCCAGGACCTCGCCGACGTGACCGGTCAGCGTCCGGACCACCTCGCCCTCGGAGACGGACCATAGACGAATCAGGGCGTCCTCCGGCGAGGCAACGGTCCGGCCGTCGGGTGACACCGCGATGGCGTTGTTGAATCGAACACGCGTCCGCAGCGTCCGCAGCAGCGTCCGGTCCGAAGTGCTCCAGACTTTGATCGTCGCGTCGTCACTAACCGTGACAAGGAATCGACCATCCGCCGAGCTGGACATCGCGCGGACCCGGCTGGAATGTCCTCCCGCCATCCAGACGATGTCCGGCGGTCCCTGCGCCGGCGCCGGAGTCACCGCGATCAGCAGTCCGGCGAGCCCGGCGATGCCCGTCGCCGGCAGACGCGATCCTTGGGTCCGTTGATGTGACATCCGTACACCTCCCGTGATTCCCTGCTTATCCGCCGATGGGGGGCGCGCAGCCGCCCGGCGATCAAGCCGCGACCGACGCGCCCGTATGCCCGCCCATTATATCAACATCCCCGTGCGAGTGCGCACGCCCGCACCGTGTGGGGCCCGGTGCGGGTGTACAATACTCCGGCAGTCGCGTCCCGGACGCACGCGGCGGCCGGCCGCCCCGTTGCGTGGTGGTTCTGGGATCAGCAACCGGGCGACGGATCGGACCAGATGCTGTTCGTCGAGTTCGCGTGATCGCACCGGCTGCGCGAAGTCGCTCCACCGAACCGGTCCGTATCGTGTTTCTCGGTCCCATCACGGCCGCGGAGCAGGGCACGATTTCAGATAGGCCAGCAAGTCGGAGAGGCTCGCGGTGGCGAGCGCGACGCAACTGTCCGCTCCACCGTAGTAGATGCGCAGCACGTCGGTCGCCGGATCCAGAATCCAGCCGCATGGAAACACGACGCCGTTGACGTCGCCCTGGCGTTCGTAGGGCAATTCGGGGGCAAATATCCACTCGTCGCTGCGATGCAGCACTTGCCGCGGATCATCCAGGTCCAGCAATGCCAGGCCTAACCGGTACAGGCATCCGCCGGCCGTGTGCCGCACGCCATGGTACAGCAGCAGCCAGCCGTCCGGGGTCTCCAGCGGTGGCGGGCTCAGGCCGATCTTGTTCGCGTCCCACCAGGCGCCGCGCCGCGCGTGGAGCAGGATGTGATGATCGCCCCAGTGCGTCAGGTCAGGCGAAAAAGAGAGCCAGATGTGCGCGCCGGAACTTCCGCTGGACACCGGCCGGTGGATCATCGCATAGCGGTTTCCGAAGCGGCGCGGGAACACGGCCGCGTCCTTATCCTCGGGCGGCATGACCGGGCCGAGGCGCGAAAAGGAGACAAAGTCCGTCGTCCTCGCCAGCGAGACCATCGGTCCACTCGGGGAGAATGCGGTGTAAGCAATGATCCAGTCGCCGCGTTCGGGCACCCACGTCACGCGCGGATCTTCGATGCCCCAGGCCTCCTCCGAAAACGTGAGCGGGTCCGGCGCGAAGCTGGGCCGCGGGTCGATTCGCCAGTTCGACACGCCGTCGCGGCTGCGGGCCACCGTCAGGTGCGAGTGACCGCGACGATCTTCGACGCGCACAAGCAGGACGGTTTCATCGCCCAGTTGGCACGCGCCGGCGTTGAACACGCTGTGGGCCGGGTAGGGCCAGTCGCGGGCCGTGAGGATGGGGTTGTGAGGGCATCGCTCAAAGAACTCTTCGTACAGGTTGGCCGGTCTCGGTTTCAGCGTCATTGTGGTCTCCTGTGTGTGATGCGGGCCGAGGTCGACCCGAACGCCGCTAGATCACCAGTTGGCTGGCGGTACGCTCCGGGTCGGTCCTTTCACCCAGGCACAGCGCCAGCTCTTCAGTCCACAGGTAGGCCCACGTCGACTCCGCCCCCTGATTACGATTGACGCCGCCCGACTGGAGCCCGTCGCAGCAGCCGCCGGTGCGGGCATCGACGAGCGGCTGCTTCAGGCTGTTGCGGCCGTGGAACCAGCCTCGCGCCCGGTCGAAAACGTCGTGGTACCCATCATTCGCAAGAACCCGCAGCGCGGCGAACGCGGCATCGGCCATGGTGGCCGCCTCCACCGGTTGCTGATCGTACGGCGACTTCCCTTCGCCGTGTGAATACCAGCCGTTGTTGCCGACCGGCCAGAATACATCATCCTGGGTAGTTTCCTGGTTCAGAAATGCCAGCGAGTCCTCCCCCACTTCGAGGAAAGCAGGGTCAGACCAGCACTCGGCGGCGATGAGCAGTGCGTGCGGCATGACCGCATTGGCATAGGTCATCCGCGACTCGAACCACCGCCAGTCGGGTCGTCGTGAGCGGTTGTAACAATCGACCAGGTTGCGGGCCGATGACAGGGCGATCTCTTCCAGTCGTTCAATGTTCGTGATTCCCGCCGCCCGCAACCGGCCGTAGGCCAGTACGACATACGCCTGTGCCCGCAGGCTTCTGAGTTCGGCCAGGGTGGGGATCGCCGCCTGGATCAACTCCCGCGCGAGCAGACGGTAGTCGTCCGGCAGTTCACTGCCGAGCACTTCCGCCAGTGCCCGAATGGCCTGCCCCTGGCAGTCGCCTCGACTATCGGTGTCCAGCCACTGACGCTGATAGGTCATCAGGTTGTAGAATCCGCTGCCGCGGCGGCGAGCGTACTCGAGCAGACTCAGGTAGCGCGTGATGCGGTCCAGCGTGCGCTGCTGGGGGCGGCGCGACCATTGATGCACGCAGAGGAAGAGGGCCCGTGCATTATCATCTATCGTATAGCCGCTCTCGCGGCGCGGCAGACTGTAGATGGCGTGCTGAATCAGCCCCGTCGTGTCGGTCAGGCGATCGAGATGATCCAGTGTGGGCTTACCCGCCTCGTACATGAGTTGCCTCCCCGTAGGCTGCATCCGGCGCGCCGAGCAGATGCACGGCGGTATGCTGCATGCGCTCAGCGTGGCGCGGCAGGGCGACGGCCACCGCCGTGTCGGCGGTCCGCCGCAGCAGGTTCAGATACTGGCGCCCCACGTTCGGCCATCGCATCGCGCTGGCGTAGGCATGGGCCTTGCGGCACATCTGGCCGCGCAGCGCGTCGTCGCTCAAGAGCCGCAACGTCGCCTCGGCCAGTGCGTCGCTGCTGCCGAAGGGAACGAACAGCCCCCGGCCGTCGGCGAGTACCTCAGCCGCATACACATAGGGCGTACTGACGACCGCTCGACCGGCCGCGATGGCATAGGCCAGCGTGCCGCTGGATATCTGGTCCTTTCCCGCGTAGGGCGTGACGTACACGTCGCAGGCTTGCAGGTGGTCGAGCAGTTCCGGCAGTTCCAGGAAGTGGTTCACGAACCGCACGTGCCCGCCGACGCCCAGATCGTCGGCCATCGAGGCGAGCAGTTCGCGATAAACCTCGCCTTCCTGCCGCTTGACCTGTGGATGGGTGACGCCCACGATCAGGTAGATCGCATCGGGAAATGCCTCCACGATCCGGGGCATGGCCCGAATGACGTACTCCAACCCCTTCCCCCGGTTGATCAGCCCGAAGGTGCAGAGGACGCGACGGTCAGTGAGCCGCAGCCGCGCCTTGCACTCGGCGTCAGAGCGAGGACCGGCCAGAGGCACGCCGTGCGGAATAACGTGTACGCGGTCGCGCGGCAGGTGGTAGACGCTCGACAGCAGTTCCGCGGCACTGTTGGTCATCACGACCATCGCGCCGCTGAGCACGGACAGTTGTCGGATCAGTCTTCGTGGAAGCTGGTCCGGCTCCGACAGGAGCGTGTGAAACGTGGTTACAAGGGGCTTTCGACACTGGAGCAGAAACTCGAGAACGCCGGAACCCCAATCGCCCGGATACAGCCCGAACTCGTGCTGCAGGCAGACGACGTCACAGGGACTGTCGTTGACGACGTTTGCAAGTTCGGTATAGGCGCCGGTCCGTTCGTTGTCGACCACGTGAACAACGCGGGGATCGTGGTGGCACATCGCGCTCGTCTTGCGTATCGCTGCCAGCGAGGACACCGGCGCCCCGGCCGCCAGATCGACGGCGTCGGCCAGGTCTTTGGTAAAGGTGGCCAGCCCGCAGGCCTCGGGCGGATAGGTCGATACAAACAGCGGACATGTGGAGTTCATCGGTTACCTCTCCATGCTGCACGGCCGGCCGGTTTGGCTTGGCGCCGGCGTACGCGGATGTTTTTCAGGTGCAACGCCGGTCGTCGTGCCGGGCTCTCCCAGTTTGACGCCACCGGTCAGAATGAAGCGAAA
>QZJT01000043.1 GCA_003597935.1 Phycisphaerales bacterium
AACGGCAACAAGACTTCCTGGCCCGTCAGCGCCACCATGGCCTGCTCCATCGCCTGAATCCGCTGATCGATGTCGGCGCGCTGATCGACCAACGACCGATGAATCGCCTTGATTTCGGCGGCGACCCGGCGCGTGTCGGCGCCGGTTGCAGCCGATTTCCTACCTCTTGGCATGTGTGTCGACTCCCGGTTCCGTTGTATTGCGGCCCGCCGCCAGATCACGTTCACGGGAGGCGACCGCGTAGCCGTTTTCACGCCGTCGGACGGAACGACAACCGACGACGGATGTGTTCCTAGTCCCCTCCCACACGTATGTCAAGGGCTGATACGATTGGGGAGCGAAAAATTTTTTCAGTAGATCGAGAGGCCGCCGCCGCACCCGGTGGGTCATTCTATGGGCGCCGCGCCCGTGTGACCCAATGGCGGCACGCGCGAGCGGCGCCGTGCAGACTATCATGGGCGTGTCCGCGGCGCCGCTTCGAGGCACGGCCCGTACGCGGTCCGGCGACCTAGTGGCAGCGCCTGCCCGCACGGTGTAGGATGTCTGCAGCTTGCAGCCGTAACGCCGCGCCGCCGGGGTCATGGCCGCCCGACGAGGCCGCGCTGCCCGGCCGCGACGCTGGAACAGTGGGGTACCCCTATGATCATCCCGAGTCATCGATCGGCCACCGCCGATTCCCGCACCTACATCGAGACGGTTCAGACCTACGCGGCGCACAACTACAACCCCTTGCCCGTCGTGATCGCCCGGGCCGAGGGCGTGTGGGTCGAGGACGTGGAGGGCCGGCGGTACATGGACATGCTGGCGGCTTACTCGGCTGTGAATTTCGGCCACCGCCATCCGGAGATCATCGCGGCGGCGCGGTCTCAGCTCGACCGCGTGACGCTCACCTCACGGGCGTTTCACAACGACCAGATGGGCGACTTCTGCGCCGACCTGGCGACGCTGTGCGGCATGGAAGCGGTGCTGCCCATGAACACCGGCGCCGAAGCTGTCGAAACGGCCATCAAAATGGCCCGGAAATGGGGGTACACCAGGAAAGGCGTTCCGGCGGATGAGGCGAAGATCATCTGCTGTACGAACAACTTCCACGGCCGCACCACCACTCTCATCAGCTTCAGTACGGATCCTCAGACCCGCGACGGCTTCGGTCCGCTGACCCCCGGATTCGACCTGATCGAATTCGGAAACGTCGACGCATTGGAAGCCGCCATCCAGGACCGCACGGTGGCGTTCCTGGTGGAACCCATTCAGGGCGAAGCCGGCGTGATCGTGCCGCCGGACGGCTACCTGCGCCAGGTCCGTTCGCTGTGTACGCAGCGGAACATCCTGTTCCTGGCGGACGAGATCCAGTCGGGGCTGGGCCGGTGCGGCACGACGTTCTGTTGCGATCACGAGGGCGTGCGCCCCGATGCGTATATTCTGGGGAAGGCTCTGGGCGGCGGGATCATCCCCCTGTCGGCGGTGGTGTCGTCACGTGAGATTCTGGGCGTCTTCAAACCCGGCGATCACGGCAGTACGTTCGGCGGAAACCCGCTGGCCTGTGCGGTGGGGCGGCGGGTGATCGACATCGTGTCCAGTGGAGTCTACCAGGACAATGCCCGCAGGATGGGCGCCTACCTTCTGGAACAACTGCGCGGACTGGCCAGCGGCCGGATCAGGGAAATCCGAGGGCGCGGATTGTGGGTCGGCATCGAACTTCACAGGGCCGCCGGAAAAGCCAGAAGCTACTGTGAACGCCTCATGGCCGAAGGGCTGTTGTGCAAAGACACGCACGAGCAGACCATCCGATTGGCCCCACCCCTGTGTGTGACCCACGATGAACTGGATTGGGCTTTGGAGCGTCTGCGGCGCGTGCTGGGGTGATCAGCCGGTCCATATCCGCAGGTGCTCAGCGCGGCGATCGTGTCAGCTTCCCGATTCCGGGCGCGACGCCAGTACGAACCTGGACATGGCGGAGAGCGTCACGTCGCTGATATGGTGCTCGATGCCCTCGGCGTCGATGCGGGCCTGGTCCTCCGGCACGCCCAGGGCGCACAGGAACTCAACCACCACGATGTGCTTGCGCCTGCTGGCTTCCGCCAGTTTCTTGCCCTCGCCGGTCAGGAAAATAGCGCGGTAAGGGCGCTTCTGGACCAGGCCGTCGCGCAGCAGCCGGGCTACGGTCTTGTTGGCGGTGACGTGGGAAACGCCCATGTGCTCAGCGATGTCCACCAGTCGTGCCTCGCCGTGCCGTGCGATCAGGTCGTCGATCAGTTCCACGTAGTCTTCCGCCATCTCCACGGCGTGATCCAGACGGACCTGACGGAAGCCTTCGGTGGTGCTGTGGGCCCTTCTGCGGCGCCGCACCACGTCGGCCGCTTCCGCCCGCGGGGTTGGTTCCGTTATGGTCATGCACCTGCCTTCGTAGGATCCAGGGCGGTTCCACCGTTCGGAATCGTCCGTCCCTGCGGGTCGGTCCGGACGCCGTCCAGATCGCCGGCCAGCGCTTCGCGCATCGGCCGGCTGATAAAGTGCTCCGCGCGCTCGGCCGAGTGGTGCAGGTGGTCCGTCGGCAGCGCCACGTGCCGGGCCGTATACGCCTCCCACAACCGGTGCGAGCGGATCAGCGACGCCGCCGCCCGGCGGCCGGCGCCGGTCAATCGTAGACCATCCGCCATCGTCGCGATACAGCGCCGTCTTCTCAATTCCGCCATCGCCAGGCGGCCCAGCCAGCCGCTGCCGGTCGTCCGCCGCAGTAGCTCGATCGCGGCGCCCGGGCGGATGATCAATCCCTGCTCCTCCACGCGATACAACAACCCCAGCACGTCCTCGATCGTGATGCGCAGCGTCAGGCGCAGTCGCTGCAGCGCCCGGCTGATGATGCCGTGGCGAGGGGAGAACAGCACTGCGGCGGCAAACAAGAGGCCGGCGGCCACTGCCATCATGCCCGCGGTGTTGGTGTCCTCGAAGCCCCACCAGGTCGGCGCCCAGATTGCCCCGAGGTGTCCGAGGCCGGCGCTGGCCGCGCCCAGCAGCGTGCTCAGCAGCAGCAGCACGCCATAGCGGTCGGTGAGCAGGTGTGCGGCCGCGGGCGGTACGATCAGCATCGCGATCACCAGGATGCTGCCGATGCTCTCGAAGCACGCCACCGTCGTCATGGCCACCAGCGTCATCAGGACGTAGTGCATGAGCCGGGCGTGGATGCCGAGCGTCGTCGCCAGCGCCGGGTCAAAGGAACTGATCCGCAGCTCCTTGTAGAACGCCAGCACGAACGCCACGTCGAGCAGCAGCACCGCGGCCAGCACTACTGCAGAACGGGCCACCGGTTTCCCGAGCAGCGTGACGGTATCCAGGGGCGTCAGTTCGATAGCGCCGTACAATACACACTCGGGATCGAGGTCTACTGAGTCGGCGAAGCGCACGATCATCACCAGCCCCACCGCGAACAGGGCGGTGAACACCACCCCCATCGAAGCGCTCTCCTCCACCTTGCCGAGTTGGTGGACCCATTGCGTGAACGCCGCCGTCAGTATTCCCACCACGGCCGCCCCGATCAGCATGGCCATGGCGCTGCGGCTGCCGCTGATCAGGAACGCGGCCACCAGCCCCGGCAACACGGCGTGGCTGATGGCGTCACCCATCATGCTCATCCGACGCAGCAACAGGAACGAACCGAGCAACGCGCACGCCATCGCACCCAGGGCGGCGACGATGACGATCGAGGTGTCCAGTGAGGTCCAGTGCATATCGTGATCCCCTACGCCAGCGCATGGGGACTCGGCGGGACCGTCGCCGCCGCCTGCTCGGCGAGCAGGCCCTCGAGCTTGCGCACCATGGTCTGCCCCAGCACGTGTTCCAGCTCGTCCGCGTCGCGGTCCACGTGGCTGGGGGCGATGTCCGCGTGCGTGATCAGGTACAGCTCCCACAGCCGGTGATTGCGTACGACGCGACGGGCTTCGTCCCAGCCGGCGCTCGTGAGTCGAACGTGAGTGTCGCCGACGCGTTCGATCAGTCCGTCGCGCTCCGCCCGGACAATGATGCGATCCAGACGGTGTCTGCTCCATGATCGCTGCCGCACCAGTCCGGAAAACGGGATCTTCGACTCGGTCGCGCCGACTCCGCCGTTGCCCCGCCCCTCCTCTACCCACTCGAACACGGCCCGCAGCAGGTGCTGGCAGCGCGTCTTCCGTTCCAGCCGGACGCGCTCGATGAACTGAAACACCACGCCGCGGGCGCGGCCGAACGTCAGGCTGATGAGGAAGCACGCCGACGCCGCCAGGACGATGATCGCGCCGGCGGGCAGGTTCGGCTGGGTGGCGCTGACCACCGAGCCGACGAACCCGCTCGCCGCCCCGATCCCGGCGGAGATCAGCACCATCTGCGACAGGCGCTGCGTCCAGAACCGCGCCGCGGCCGGCGGGATGACCAGCAGGGCGATCATCAGGATCAGCCCGACGGCCTGCAAGCCAATGACGGTCACCAGAATCACGAGCGTGAGCATCAACGTATCGAGCAACAGCGTCGGCCACCCCTGCGCTCCGGCGAACTCCAGGTCGAAGCAGAGCAGGCCGAACTCCTTGAACAGCAACAGGCATCCGACCGCCACGACGCCCGCGGCGCCGGCGATCAGCCAGGTGTCCGCCGCCAGCATGGACGCGGTCTTACCGTAGATGAATGAGGACAGCCCGGCCGCGTTGCCGGTGTCCATTTTCTGAATGACGCCGAGTATCGCCACGCCCAGGCCGAAAAAGACGCTCAGCACCACGCCCAGGGCCGCGTCCTCCTTCAACCGGGTCCACCGGCGGATCAGCAGCACGCCCGCCACGCCGATCGCGCCGGAGATCGCCGCCCCCAGCAGCAGCCCCGGCAGCCACTTTCCGTTTCCGCCCGACCGCGCCATTACGATAAACGCGATCCCTATGCCGGGCAGCGTGGCGTGACTGAGGGCGTCGCCCAAGAGCGCCCGTTTGCG
Organism: Phycisphaerales bacterium; assembly: GCA_003597935.1. GTDB lineage: Bacteria > Planctomycetota > Phycisphaerae > UBA1845 > UBA1845 > SURF-32. The sequence continues at coordinate 4,955 of QZJT01000043.1, forward strand.
CAGCAGCATGAACACGCCGACCGTACCGGCCGCCAGGCCCAGCAGTGCGGTGCCCAGTACGACGACGCGGGTGTTGTAGTCGCGCAGAGTGAGGATGCGCACCAGGTCGTGGTCGCTGACTTCGATGGCGCCATCGAATGAAGCGGATGGCGTCGAAGGTGCGTCGCCAGCCATCGCCGCTGAGTGGGCGAGCAACAGCATGACGCCGGCTGCCAGAAGCGCACCGAGCACGCGACGCACACGGAACCGACGTCGCAAGCTGGATGCTTCACCCGCCGAGATCATTCCCGTCCCCTGCGCGCCATCGCGTGCGCCGCCTGGTCCAGAAGCGTCAACCGTCCGCCGTACGTTTTGCGCAGGTTCTCTTTTGTGAACACGTCGGCGGTCGGCCCGTGGGCGACGATGCGCATGTTCAGCAGCAGCACATAGTCGAAATACTGGGGCACGGTCTGTAAGTCGTGGTGGACCACCAGCACCGTCTTCCCGCCCGCCCGCAGTTCGTGTAGGATGGCGATGATCGCCTGCTCGGTGGCGGCATCGACCCCGGAGAGCGGCTCATCCATCAGATACAGCTTCGCCTGCTGTGCCAGCGCCCGGGCCAGGAAGACCCGCTGTTGCTGGCCGCCGGACAGTTGACTGATCTGCCGGCGGGCGTAGTCCGCCATGCCGACGCGGTCCAGGCATTCCATCGCCGCGGCCTTGTGCCGGCGCGTCACCGGGCGGCACCAGCCGATGCGCGCGTATCGCCCCATGCACACCACGTCCACGGCGCTTACGGGAAAGTCCCAGTCCACCGATTCGCGCTGCGGCACGTAGCCGACCAGGTGTCGTTGTTTGCGATAGGGCTGGCCGTAGACCGTCACCCGGCCGGACACGATCGGGATCAGGTCGAGGACCGCCTTCAGCAGGGTGCTCTTGCCGGCGCCGTTAGGTCCGACGATTCCGATCAGGCGCCCTTCCGGTGCGTCGAAGTCCACGTCCCACAACACGGGCGTGCGATGGTACGCCACCGTCATGTCGTGGATGGACAAGGGCGCATCGGCCGGGTGCTCCTCGCCGGTGGCCGGCGTCGGCGGCCGGAACGTCGCCGGCGCCGCCGATGGTCCGGCGTCCGCAACGGCCGCGGCGCCCGATCCCTCGCGAAACGCCGCTTCATCCGTTTGCGGTTCGCTGTTCATAGGTCAACTTTCGGTGGAAGAGTCAGTCAGTGACTCCCACACTCCCTCCCAACTTCCCTTGCATCCCCGTTTTGGGCGCCTCGCCGCCCAGGGCCCGGGCGATGACCGTGGCGTTATGATCGATCATCCCGATGTACGTTCCCTCGTAGGTTCCGGCCCTGCCCATGGCGTCGGAAAAGAGCGTGCCGCCGATCCGCACCTCGTGGCCGCGCGCCTTCGCCCCTTCGCACAGCGCCCGCACGTTCTTGTCCGCCACGCTGGTCTCGACGAACACCGCCTGCACCCGCCGCTCGACGATCAGGTCCACCAGCCGGGTGATGTCCTGCAACCCCGCTTCCGATTCCGTCGAGATGCCCTGAATGCCCCTCACCTCGATGCCGTAGGCGCGGCCGAAGTAGTTGAACGCATCGTGCGCGGTGATGAGCACCCGCCGCTCGGCCGGGATGGAGGCGATCACGTTGCGCGCGTACGCATCGAGCTGTTCGAGTTCTTTTCGATACCGCTGGGCGTTGGAGGCGTAGGCGGCCGCATTCGGAACGTCGTAGGCCGACAGCACCGCCGCCACCGATTCGACCGCCTTCGACCAGGCGCTGACGTCCATCCAGACGTGCGGGTCGAAGTGCCCCTGGAACTCGGCCGGAGCCAGCAGATAAGACTCATCGATTCCGGAAGTGACGGCGTGGACGAGCCGCCCGCTGGTTCTGATCTTGTCCAGAAGGTCGCCCATCTTCCCTTCCAGCCGCAGGCCATTGTACAGGACCACGTCGGCGGACATCAGCGCCGCCACGTCGCTGCGGGTGGGCTTGTAGAGGTGCGGATCGACGCCGGCCCCGATGAGTTCGTGGACCTCGGCGACCTCGCCGGACACCTGCCGGGCGATGTCCGCCACCATGCCGACCGTGGTGACGATGCGGTAGGGGTAGGCTGGCGGCCCGTCCGCGGCCCGGGCGTCCGCCGAACACGCGGCCGCGCCCAGATACGCCGTCAGGATCGCTCCCACCGCCAAGGCACAGCCACCGGCCCGGGCGCGACCTTCGGCGCCCCTGCCCTGCGAATACTCATGTGGACGACAGCCCGCGGCGGACTGGCGCACGTTGGCGGACGTCGATGTTGCCCCATCGTCCCGCGACGCCGCCCTTCCCCGGTCATCCCGTGACGCCGCCCCGACGGATATGGTTGCCATCTGCACTGATCGTTCTCCTGAACCTCTCGACTCAGCCGTAACATCGGCTAAACCCGGCCCGGCCTGAACAATGTTTAACCGAGCGACAATGGTGTATCATAGGCTAATCTCGGCCGGTGTCAAGGGGCCGGCGCCGCGCGACCCCACGGCGCGGCTCGCCGCCGACGCGATTGGACGGGCGGGGTCGCGGCGGCGTATATTGCCCGCACCGTTCGTGCTCGAACCCGCAATCGTGATCCGTGCCGGAACGCAGGGAATGCCCGATTTCAGTCATCTGGGGCCTGACGGCGAAGCGCGGATGTTGGACGTTTCGGCCAAGCCGGTCACGTCGCGGTCGGCCGCGGCCAGCGCGCGGGTGTCGATGCGCCCGGAGGTGCTGGATGCACTGCTCTCCCGGCGTCTGAAGAAGGGCGACGCGCTCAGCACGGCCCGCATCGCCGGCATCCAGGCGGCCAAACGCACGTCGGAGTGGATCCCGATGTGTCATGCACTCCCGCTGGAGCACGTTCAGATTGCTTATGCCCGCACCGGACCGGGCGAGCTGCTGATCGCATGCTCCGCCCGCTGCACGGCGCGGACGGGGGTGGAATTGGAGGCCCTGGTGGGAGCGTCCGCGGCCGCACTGACAGTGTATGACATGGCCAAGTCCGCTGACCGGGCCATCGAGATCGGTCCGGTGCGGCTGGAATCCAAGAGCGGCGGACGCAGTGGGACCTTCCGCCGGTCGGACGGACCTGCGCCGCAGGGGTGAGGCGGACACGGGCCGCCGTTGTGCCTTGTGACCCGGCGGCCGGGAGGAAAGATGCCGCAGGATTCCGCGGCAATGTGTCTCATTACAGATTGGCGCCGCCGGCGCGCGATCAGAGTGGAGATTCGTGCATGAAAAGTCGCATGGGTGGTCGTCTTACGGTCCTGAGCCTGATGTGCCTGCCGACGTGGGGCTGTTTCACCTCGGGGGCGCCTTCCGAGACGCTGGAGGTCGTCCTGCCGGGAGGCGCCAAGGAGACGGCCGAGGCGGGCACTGGTCCGGCGTTGCTGGCGGGCGGCACGTGGGCGGGGTTCCGAAAGGCGGATCCCGACGAGGACCCGTCCGAGGACCCCGAACCTGCCCCCGGGCCGTATGGCGGCCTGCTGAACGGCGGTCTATTGGAGCGGCCGCCGGTCGATGAGCAGATCTTCCTGATAGACCTCGACGCAGACGGCAAGGCGACCCGCGTCCGTGAGAACAAGTACTTTCTGCCCGACATCTACGGGGCGACGATCCCGGTGGACAACGAGTTCCGCTCGGCCAGCCTTTTCGGCGTCACATTTGCCGCACGGTCATTCGGCGTCAGTGTGGAGGATGCCTTCGGCATAGCGATCGAGGCGCGAGTGCGGCTGTTCGGCATCTACGTCGGCCGGGCGATCATCTACGCCTGGGGGACCGGCGACGACCGGCGTGTGGACGGGCAGTTCGGCTATTTGTTGAACTTCGACGGCGGTCTGGGAGACCTGCTGCTGGACACGGGAGGGGATCAGTATCCGTTTTATGCGGAGCGGGTGGACGGCGAAGGAGATTAGCCGCCGGGACGCCCGCGCCGGATTGAAGTACGATTACCGTCGCGCGCGCACTTCGTAGAGGTCGACGTATCGGGCGCGGTCGCCGCCGGCTGCGGACGAACCCGGGAGTTCGTACGATTCGAGGAGGCCGACTCCGCCCGATTCGAGCCGGCCGAACAGGGCCGGCGTGATTTCTTCGGGGAACCCATAGGTCCGCCGCAGGCGTTGGACTTCCAGCCAGTTCACCAGCACGTGCGTGATCCCTCGATCGCGCAGCCACGCGACGATCTCCCGTTCGTCGCGGGCCGCCCGCACGGCCGCGGCGAAAGGGTTCTCGTTGAACACGACGCAGTACTCCGCCGGCGGGCGCACGTAGAACGCCTTCGCGTCGCCGAGCATGAGCAGCCGGTGCCGTTGAGTGTCCGCCGGTCCGGTTTGCTTCGCGGTGTCACTCCCCACGTTATGGCCGAGGCCGTTGACCCGGCCAAGGTATTCAAAGCCCGGCATCTGTCCGTTCTGAAACCACGCGGCGACGCCCGGAACGGCCACTTCGCGCCCGATCATGCGGCGCACATAGGCAAAGTTCGTACATCCGCCGATCACCAGCCATGTGACGACCAGCGCGGATACCGGCCTGACGCGCGCGGTCGCGGCGCATCCACAGAGCAGTGCCAGGGCTGGGATCATCACCACCGCGAAGCGCGCGTACAGGTGCGTGGCGAACAGCCACACGATCCACTGCACGCCGAGCACGAGCAGAAGCAGCGTCAGCGTCGATCGCACCGGCAACGGGCGGTGGTGTTGCGAATCATTCTCCTGTCGAACGTCCGCGCCGGCCGAAGCCCGCGGCTCGCTGGACGCAGTCCATGCCGCGCAGATGCCCACGATCGGCAGCAGTATCAACAGCGCGCCGAAGCGGTGGTCCGGCCCATCCCAGATGATGTGCCGCCAGGTCGCGCCGGCGCCAGCCCCGATCGATTGATCGCCAGAGGACGCCGCGTGTCCCTCGTCCCACCGTTGCTGCGACGCCTCGGACCAGCCGGGCGGGTGGGCATCGAAAACGGAGTTGGCCAGCGGGAATACCGGGTTGCCGGTCATCCATGCGTTCTTGATCAGCCAGGGTGAGAATGCGAGGACGCCCGCGACGAAGACCACGGCCGCGCCGCAGATCCGCCCCCCCCACCCGGTTCCCCCGGGCTGCGCCGCCAGAGCCGCCAGCGCCAACGGAACCAGCACCATGGGCACGGCCGTGTACTTGCAGCCGCAAGCAAGCCCCGCAGCCAGCCCGGCGATGACGAGCCACGGCGCTGGCGCCGGCTCTGCCGCCCCCCCCCCAGCAGCCTTGCCGTGCTGACACAGCCTCGCAAACCAGAAGATGGCAGCCAGCCCGGCCGTGCCGAAAAAGAGCATCCCGTTTTCGACGTAGGCCAACCCCGACAGATAGACTAACCATCCGCACGTTCCGGCCGCGACGCCCGCCACAATGCCCGCCCTGGGCGACCACTCACGCCCGCCCAGCCACGCGGCCGCCACCGCCAGCGCCGCCAGTGCCAGGTGCATGTAGTTGGCCGCCGATCCCCCGGCGACGGGATCGTCCCAGACGATCATGCACAACAGGTAGAGCATCTCCACCAGCGACGGGAAGTTCGCGTAGACGTTGTGTGGCAGGTAGGTGATTCGGCCCGCCTGCATGTATTCCTTCGGAACCTGCAAGTGGTATTCGAGGATGTCGTACCCGTAGCCCTCCTCCTGCCACAGGTAGCCCGGCGCCTGGGCCGCCACCAGCAGGGCCGCGATCGCAAACGGCACGACCAGCAGCCAGAGCCACCGCCAGTGCCGCAGCGAACGGGCATCCTGCGCCTTCGTGACTCCCGGCGAGCCGCGGGTCTGGGCCTGCGCTCCAACCGACGAGGTGCCGCCCTGCGCCTGCGCTCCATCCGACGAACTGCGGGCATGGGTCTGCGCGGGCTCACGCCATTCATCCCCTGCATTGGGAGGGAGCGCACCGCCTTTCTCTCCGCTGCGTCGCAATGAGCGCAGCGCGGCCGCGGCCGCGACGGCCTCCAGCGTGAGGATCCCGATCCACAGGGGGCGGTGCAGCAGGCCGAGCGACCCCAGCACCAGCACCAGCGTCGATGTTCCACCGATGCCCGCGACGGCGCCCAGCAGCACCATCCAGCGCGTCGGCAGCACCGCCTGCGACCCGCGCTGAAGAACCCCGATCCCCGCGCCGATCATCGCCGCCACGATCGCCAGCGCCGGCACGCCGTCGAACAGGAAGGTCAAAACGGCGTGATTGACGATCGATACGGCAAAGTCGGCGGGCAGCGCCGTTCGCAGCAACCAGACGGACACGACGGCAACGGCCAGGACGGCGGCGACGAAACGGATGTCCAGGCCCGATCGCACGCACTCTCCCGTCGTCCTGGCAGGAGTCGGCTCGGCGGTCCGCTGTCGAGGTCGGCGTGAGGACATAGGCCGCAGCAGCTACACAGCGTTCCGCCTCAGCAGGGTCATCGGTGGAGCGCCCATCTGGTCCATCCCGTCCATTCAGTCCATCAAGTCCATCGCGTCCGTGGCGGTCATCGGGCTCAGTCCTCCCTCCCGAAAAGCGCCCGCCGCGTCTTGATCAGCGCGATCAGCGCGTGCTGACAGTGGTCGATGCGCAGCAGGTTCAGCGAAGGGCTGGTGCGTATCCCCCCCACCGCGTCGATCGTGCTGCGCATGAAGTAGGTCTCTTCCGGCCGCACCTGAAGCTGCACCACGAAGCGGGCGGCCGCGCGCACCACCGTTTCGTATCTCTCGGCCCGCCGCGCGTCGCCGGCGGCCCGGGCCAGTTCCAGCGCGTCCGCGAAGCCCTCCAGGTAGGCGGCCGTAGATACCCCGGCCCGGCCCGGCGTGTAGCTGGCGATCCCCCCCCACATGTCCGGCCACTCGCAGTTGTCCGGCGAAAGCTGCTGATCCGCCAGCCAGTCGGCCATCTCGAACACGAACGCCACGTAGTCCTCGCGCTTGCTCATCGGCGCCATGGCGGCGAAGGCCTGCACCTGCCACGGCACGAAGGCGGGCGAACGCTTGCCGCGGAAGTAGTCACGGTAGAAGTCGATGGCGGCGACGAAAGCGTCGTTGACCCGCGTGGTCGGTTCCAGGTGATAGTTCCGCGCCAGCGCCAGCAGCGCCTCGCCGGGGAAGTAGTCCTGAGCGGCGATGCTCAAGGCGGGGGGGAAGGCGGTCAGGAACATGCCGGAGGGCCGCTGCAGCCACAGCATCCCGTTGACCAGCTTGTGCCGCACGGCGGCCAACGGCTCCTTTTCCGCATCGGGGTGTTCCGCCAGCGCCAGGGCGACCAGCGCCGTCACGCCGAGTTTGTTCGATCCGTCCGGCGTAGGGACGAACGCCGCGTCGGTGTCTTCCGGCACATTCGACGTGTCGTGCAGGAAGTACGCCAGGATCCGGTCGGCACAGTCGCGTGAGGCGGCCGATCCGCTGACGCGGGCGTGGACGCTCATCGCCACCGCCGCGCCCGCCTGCCGCACGACGTTATTCTCCTGTGAATAGACGTTCCGCGCCGGCTCATACTGATAGCTGAACGATCCGTCGGGCTTCTGCCGGTAGCGCATGTACCCGGCCAGCGACTCGATGGCGGCGTCGAGGTTGGTCCGCGTCACGCTTTCCGGCGGCAGCGTCGTCAGCCCGCGCCGCAGCGGCACTGCCCGGCGGGTGGCGGGATCCTCATAGAAATGGTCGGTCAGGAAGCGCAGCAGCAGGAGCCGGTCGGTCTGACCCGGATTGACGCCCATCGCCTGCGCCAGCCGGGCGATGGCGTCGTGAATGACGACGTCGCTGGTGAAGACCTCCGTCGGGCAGAAACGCCGCACCTGCTTTTCGCCCGCTGCCAGGACGATGCCGTGGATCCCCGGCTCGACGTGGCGGTCGATGAGGTCGGTCCAGCTCGCGTCGCCGGCACGCGGCACGGCCACCGGGTCGCCGGCCACCTCGATCTCGATCATCAGCCGCGAGAGCAGATCCGCGTCCGGCTGAGCGTTCTGCTTCAGCGACGAAAGCGCCGCCAGCGTCGCGTCGCGGGTCGCGGCCGGCAGCGGCCCCGGCCCGCCCACCCCGGCGGCGCGAAGAAAGCCGCCCTGCCGCAGGCGTACGATGACCTCGACCTCGCCGGCCGGCAAGGACTTCGGGGTGTATCCGGCGTCCGGTTGGCGCTGGAGCACCTTGTCCTCGAGTGTCCGCCGCGCCAGGCGGACCAGAAACGTCCGATGGGAATCGGTCAGTTGCACAACCGAGGGACGGGCCATGCCGGGAGAGTCCGCCACGGCCGCCGCGGACAGGATGATCATCGCGCCCGTGGGCGCCAGCAGCAGCTTGTGACGGTACATCGGCAAAAGTATAGTCGCGCCGCGCGCGCGGCTCAATTGAACCGGCGGCGTCGTAGCCGGGAAGTGGAGGGTGAAAGGTGCGCCGGCGCGCCCCTGGGACCGCCAGGCTCCAGCCTGGCGGCGTCGTAGCACGGCGCTACGACGGGCGGCGGCGGACGCGCGGTCAATGTCCCGCGGGAGCAGCCGCCTCGAAGCGGCGTCACACGAACTGAAGATGAGCAAAGATTCCACCGGCTTCGACGACGCCATCCTGCACGCCGGGGCCGACGTGGCCGGGCGCGTGCAGGCCAAGGCCCTCATTGCCTTCATCGATTCGGTGGACGACCTGCCCGCGCTGCGCGAGATGGTCAAACCGCCGACGCAGTTGCTGCTGATCGCCCGCCGCCCGCGCGACGAGGAGCGGGCGGCCGGCATCGACGCCACCGTGCTCACGGTGCCGCCGTTCAAACTCAAGCGGATGGACCAGATCAAGATGGCCACGCTGATGGCCTTCTCGCACGGGGCGCTTTCCGGCGGCGACGAGTTCGTGTTTCTGACCGGCGCGGCCGGGGGGCGGATCGACACGCTGGTCGGCATGCGCGTCGGCGAGGAATACGAACTCTTTCAGACGGTCAATCAGCCACGGCTGACGGAACACATCCGGCGGGTGGTGTTCGAGCGGGTGCTGACGCTCATGCTGGAACTGGCCCACGAAGGCCGCGAGGGCAAGCCGGTCGGCGCGTTGATGGTCATCGGCGACCAACGCGACGTGGTCAAGTTCTGTCAGGAAGGCCGCATCAACCCGTTCCGCGGCTACACCGAGAAGGAACGCAACATCCTCGACGAATCGATCGTCGAAACGGTCAAGGAACTGGCCAAGCTGGACGGCGCGTTCATCCTGAAGGGCAACGGCGTCATCATCTCGGCCGGTACCATGCTGCGGCCCAACATCGCGGGCGAGGATCTGCCGCAGGGTCTGGGGGCGCGGCACTCCGCCGCCGCGGCCATCACCGCCTCCACCCGCAGCATCGCCCTGACGCTGTCCGAATCCACCGGCACCGTCCGCATCTGGCGACGAGGACGCATGGTCACGGAGATCGAGAAGGGAACGGCCGCGCCGGTCCGCAAGCCCCGGTCGGATGAAGAGGGCGACTGACGATCGATGGTCGTGCGCGTAAGTCACCGCGCGATGATGCGGCGCCAGCGAGCCGCGGGCTTCAGCCCGCGCGGAGTTTCCGGCTTTGACATGGTTGTGTATCGCGCACGGCGAGTCAGACGGAAAAACCCCCGACGGCCCACCGTAGACGGGCCGTCGGGGGTGCAGCATCGTCAGTTCACTCGCGCAAATGCCGTGCGGCGCGGCGCGAGCGTTCACGGGCACAGCGCCGCCGGACACTCCGATACGTGGAACTGCACCGTCTTGCCGGCTACCGCCGCCATCCCAAAGTTGCACTCAGTATCATCGCTTCCTACGCTCAAAGTGCCTGTCGTGCAGAAATCGTCGTCGAAGCTCAGTCCTCCGTATGGGACACTGATGTCCGCGCTGACACAGCTCGCACTGAGGATCCAGAATCCGTTCCCGCCGTGAGCTCCTTCGTCATCGCACTCCGGAGCGCTCCAGGTTCCGCCCCCCGAAATACCTGCATTGAACTTGAGGTAGGCTCCGTACGTGGACCGGAACTCGCACCCCGTGCTGCCGTCGACGGCCGCAGTGAAACTCAAGGGGCCGACATTATTAGGGAAATCGCCCCCGCCCTGGACTATGCCGCTGTTGTAGACCGGGATCTCGACGATTCCCGACCCATCCAGCAGGCCGGGAACGGCCCCGGCTTCAACCGTAATGTAGCCCCCCGACCCGTTGATCACGGCGGTGGACTGGGAGAGTTGGTGAAGCCGGAGGTGGCCGGCGCTACCGCTGGAGGCACCCTCGATCGTCAACTCGGCGCCGGTGGTCAGTGTGCCGCCGTAGTTGATTTCGAGCAGCCCGCCGGCCTTGACGGCGGAGGCAGCCGTGACCGTCAGCTTCCGCCCGCTGTCGATGGTCAGGGTCCCCGCTACGTCCACCAACTCGGCCACCGCGTCGCTGCCGGCGGGGGCAATCAGGCAAGATTCACCCGACGGAATCTGAACACTGTCGCTTGCTTCCGGCGGGTCGGGTGGCTGCCAATTTCCGGAGGTGCCCCAGTTATGATCTTGCCCCGCGTATCGAAACACCTTGTCGTACTGTTGTGCAGAGACGGGCGACACCACCCCGCCCATGGCGACCCCGATCGCTAGCATAAGGATCAAGAAAACCCTCATCATTCAAACTCCTTACTACGCGGCGAACTTGCCGCCGATCTGATTCAGTCACACATACGGGCCGGACATTCCGACCCGCACGCCCGTGTCCTTTTTCCCAAACCTCTTGCACCACATGCCTGCGCGTTTCGGCCTCCGGGCCTATTCTCCCCGGAACGCATTCTGAAACTGGGCAAAGTCGTGAAGGTCCACGTCACCGTCGCAGTCGATGTCCACGAAGCGGCAGTCGCACAGGCGGTCTACCCGCCCCGGTCCGGTTATGCATGCCGCGAACGCGCCGTGATCGACCAGGTCAATATCCCCGTCGAACTCGGCGTCCCCCGTGCGGATGCGGCGCATGAACCGAATGCCCCCGTGTTCATCATGTGGGCCTACTGTCCAATGCCACACGACTTCCACCCAGTCGTTAATATCGCCGTCGATATTCCAGACGGTGTCTTCCGTCAGTCGATGAATGGTTGGCGCCCCGCCCGAAACACGATATAAGTACCCGTCCCACAAGGTTCCGCCGGGACCATCGAAATGGATGTAGTAGATGTCTCCCAGGTTGTTCAGCCTCGGGTTTTTGCCGCTGTCCGTACCAGCGAGGATCCTCGTCTGACCGTTCTGCCATAGCTCAATCCCCAACTCATTTGTTCCCCAGGCGATCTGGCCGAGATTGTTGATCGTCGGCGCCTGCGCCTGCGCAGCCTCCGCCGGCAAAACGACGGGGACTCCTTCGCTGTAGAGGAGGATCTGCCCAACCCACGGGTTGACGCAGAAATTCTGCCGCCCCCACGTGATCCAGTCGTCGTCGTTTATCTGGGGAACCTGATCAGTCAGTTCGCTGCGGGAGATGCGCTCCACGGTGGCACCGTCAAAGTACATGATGTCGTTATGGATGTTGCAGTCATACGATTGGAACACTTCCCATGACATATGTCCCAAGCCGTTGATGCTCGGGCTATCGCCCTTGCCGAGCATGCTCCGCTGCCCGTTCGCGAGCATCACAATCTCCCACGTCTTCGGTTGGCCGAGCAGTCCTCGCGCCCACACGACCGTCCCTGCATCGTTAATGTCTGGACCGAACACGCCCCGTCCAGGGTCGGCTTCGGTCAGGCGAGCGATCTTGCCGTTGTCGTAAAGGTAAACGCGCGAGTTTTCCAAACGATCCTGGACGTAGACGATCTCTCCACAGTTGTTGATGCGTGGAGACCAAGTCAGTGTGTCCGACTCGGCGAACTCGACGATCTCGAAGCCATCCGGCAGGTTGACCTGCCCCAGGGCCGACCGGACGAAGCCTGAGACGAGGACAGCGGCCATCAGCATGCGCTTCACAACCACGCTCCTGGACACCGATCCGAACGGTCACGTCGCCCGTGTGGGATTCGACCGATTCCAGAATCTTACTCGTTCTTCCCACAAAACGCAAGTCCTCGCAACAACGGCCTCCGGCATCGTCTCGCGCTGAGGCAACGAGGTCTGACGCGCTCGCCCGTGTCCCAGCGCGAACCGTTGCACGCCGGCATCGAAGGACACGGACGCGCGGGCTGGCGCCTCACGGGCTACTCGCCACCAGCTTCGTTCCCTGGATGAAGTAGACGGCCACATAACCGCTACTGGTCGGCCCTGTAATGACCAGAGTATCGACAGAAATGGTCGCGCTGCCCATGAATGTGACGTTGTCGTCCGTGGTGCTCGTGATGGTGAAGTCGTCAATCGTGAAGTCGGAATCCCCCAGGTCGACATATGCATGATCCTCCAGAAGAGGAATGGTGGCGTCGTCATTGCTGCTGCTGGGATAGCAGGGGGCGCAGGTGGGGGTATCGGGTTCCCAGTTGCCGATGTACTGCCAACTGCACGGGTCGTTCAACGGACAATCGTCCGTGATCCAGGTGAAGCCGACGCCGGACGCGACGCCGGCTACGCAGCAGAGCACCGCCGCCGTCATTCGAATCGCTTTTGAGTCAATCATACACTGTTTCTCCTGTGACCGATTCCGGCGCGGGCGCCCCGTTCACCAGGCCCCGCGGCATCTCCCCGGTCAGAACCCAGAGCGTGATCGATGCGTTGGCGGCCGCAATCGCGCCGGTCCGCCCGGTCGGCGCATGCACGCCAGCCGGCCGATCGCGCGAGACAGGCTCGCCTCGCTTCTACAGATAAAGGGCGCTTCCCGCGAAATCATGACATGAAAAACTGGGAATCTGCGCTTTTTTCTTGGAATCCGGTCCCGGCGCGGTTGTCGGGCACCTTGATCGGGCGCTGGCTCTTCAGGTCCTGATAGGGCCGGTCGCTGACGCTCGCGGCTCGGCCGGTTGCGGACGCTCCCCGTTCCGATGAGGTTTGGCGGATGCGCCAATGGAACCGTCTTGCTGAGCATGGGGCTGGACTTTCCACCTGGTCGCGTGTAGAGTGAGTCGTGGAAGTTGTGCCCGGGGAAGGGACCGTCCACCAGCAAGGAGCGCACGATGCGCACGGACACCCACGGAACTTCCCCCGCCGGACCCTCGGCCGTCCCCGCGGGTGGCACCGACCTTTCGCAACTCCTGGTGCTTCGCCTTGACCGGATCAGCGCAGTCGTGTCGCGCCTGGCCGGGAGGCGCCTGCTCCGGTTTGATGCGCTGGAAGACTTGAACCAGCAGGTCGTGCTGGAAGCCTTGGCCCATCCGGGCCACTTCGCATACAGGGATGAAGACCAGTTCCTCCACTGGATATGGACGGTTGCGGATCGGGTGGTTCGTGCCCGAGCCCGCGCCGCCAGGCATACTCCGGCGCCGCTGGCGTCGCCGTTCAGCGACGCTGCGTCGACGGCCAGCTTCCAAATCGGGCGCAGCGCTCCACGTGACCCGCAATCCATCGTCGAGCAGCGCGAGCGCGCCGTGCGGGTACGCGCTTCGCTGGCCGTGCTCTCTTCGATGGAGCGAGATACAGTCGATGCCCTGTACTACCGAGGCAGCTCAGTCAAGGACCATGCCGCGATGTCAGGCTGTTCAGAGGAAGTCGTCTGGCAGCGGCACTGCCGGGCACTCGGTCGGTTGCGTACTCTGCATCGGGGCATCGAAGGGCCTGACAACTCCGGCCGCGGATCCGCGCCCGCTCCGCGGCGCCGGCGCTCCAGCGCTGCTCAGCGGGATGACGCCACGCACGCCGTTCGCTGCGAATGCGTCGATGTTGGGGGGGGTTGCGGGGGGTGGTGATTCTCCGGAGGCGGAGGTCTTGGCTGCGACCGCCCATCCTGCTGACAAGCGGCACGGCGCCGAGCCTGCCACCCGATGAAGACCGACGCTCGATGCACGGCCATCAGGTCAGAATTCACGCGGAGGGCGGAGCAACAGCCGAATGTCTCGCCGCCGGGCGGCGCGAAGACGTTCACCTCGCCCGGAGGACTTTTTCTTCGCCCGGAGGGCGGGCGATCGTAGCCAGGGACTTCAGTCCCTGGTAGATGCCCCCCCCGAATCTTTGGCCCGGACGGCCGACGGAGCGCGCGATATCGAGCGGATCCGCCTCGGCGCGAACGCCCCAAACCACCATAGGCGTTGCCTGTTGTTGTGTCTGAGCAACGAGCCGGCCGCCGCAGTGCCGATTCGAACCACTGCATTCGTGTTCCCCGTTCCCGAGGGGCGCTTCGTCCGCCCGCCGGGCGGTGACGGGGGGGTACGCGCTCCCAGGGACTGAAGTCCCTGGCTACGCTCGTGCGCCCTTCGGGGCGGGAAGATTGGGGGGGGGCTACTCTCGCACGGGTTCCGCTTCGCCAGCCTTCCGGCTGGCTGCGCTCCACCCGTGGCTACACGCCCCGGCCCCTCCGGGGCCGCGGACCGCCCGGC
>QZJT01000110.1 GCA_003597935.1 Phycisphaerales bacterium
AATCACATCGAGGTCAAGAAAGTGGGCGAGGATCCACGGAAGTTCACCGAAGACGAGATATGGATCCTGTACGGCGAGTGGCTGCACCGCGCGCATGGGTTCGAGCCGTTCGGCATCAGTTGCGGGCAGTGTGTCCACCGTCTTGGCAGTTACATGCCCAACGGGCAGCCGCTGATGTGGCGTCACGACAGCCGCCGCGACGAAACCGTCGTCTCGCTGCTCTATCCGCTCACGCAGCGGGCCGCCAACGCCATGGCCGGCTACCCCGGCGAACAGAACATGAACGGCGATACCCGCGACCACTGGTCCATTCACGAGGCCCTCACGGACCTGCTGGCCAGCGCCCGCGCGCTGCAGACGCCGGAGGCCTGTGACGGCGTCATCCTGGGGTGGGCGCAGACCGATCCGCAGGAGCACTTGCAGCCGGACCTGTGGCGGGTCAATGCCGTACTCGCAACCAGCTACGCCTTCCGCAGCAAAGGGCTGGTGGTCTGGACGGACATCTACCCGGACGTGACGCCGGGCAACTTCGACGGCAACCGCCGGCTGGACCTCGGCGATTACGAGATGATCTACCGGCAAATGGTGTCCGGCCAGGGCGGGGACGTCTCCGGCTTCGCCGAGAACTTCTCGATCTGGGACGCGAACTACGACGGGCGGGTCGACGTGCAGGACGTGGAGGTCGTCGCGATGCTGTTCGACGCCGACTTCGACGGCGACGTGGACCTTGCGGACTACGGCAAGCTTATGGTAAAAAGGTGCGACGTCGGCCCTGGTCAGCCCGGCGGCCCCCTCAAGCCCTCCTGCGTCATGGCGGACGTAGACTTTGACGGGGACGTGGATCTGGCCGACTTTCGCGAGTTCCAGAACCGTTTCACGGGGCCTTAGCCGTGCCTTCGGCGAAATGCACGACAACGCATCGCCACACCCGACGCCCGGGCGCCTTCACCCTGCTGGAACTGCTGGTGGTGATCGCGATCATGACGCTGTTGTTGTCGCTGCTGCTGCCGGCGCTGTCGCGGCTGCGGGCGGGGGCCAAGGCGGTCAAGTGCATGGCCAACCTGCGGGTGGTGGCGTTCGACTTCCAGCTCTTCGCCAACGAGTCGTTCGACGAGGACCGCGGCGACAGCAATGATCTGCCGCACGGCGTGTTCAACTTTCTGGACTTCGCCGAGCGCGAGTACCGGCTGGACGAGTTTTGGGTGGGCGAGGCAAGCGGGCCCCAGACTCTGGACGGGGCCACGGACCACATGCTGTGCCCCTCCGTCCCCGGAGCGCTGGAGCGCACGCCCAGGCAGCCCTGCGGCCGCAGGGGGATCGGCCCGCGCGACAACGTCGGCTATTCATTCAACGCCCGGCTCTACCAACGCACCCTGTACTTGAACGGCCGGCCCATCGTCGACCGCAAGACGCGCGTCCGCTCGGATGTGCTGCGCCGCCTCAACGTCCCCGTCGCGTTCGACGTGGACGGCGCGGCCGCGGACCTCGAAGAGACCGACCCCTACTTCACCGCGCCGGCGCTGGCGGGCGTCTATGACGTCTACTCCGATGCCAGAGCGTGGTTCCCCGGTTACCGTCACGCGGGCAAGATGAACGTCGTCTTCGTCGGCGGGTACGTGCGCTCGACGGCCAGCGCCACCCACGAGCCGGGCTGGGACTGGAAGTACCAGCCCGAATAGCCACCGGCCATGTCCAGGTCTTCCGTCGTCATCAGGTCGCGCGTTCCTCCGGCGCGGCCGTTTTCGATTCCGCTTGTCCCCCCCTGCGCGAATCGGCTGGATTCGCACCCATGACGCTCCGCGCCAAGCTGGCCCTGCTGCTGGTGGCCTTCACCTTCTTCGTGGTGGGCAGCGTCGGTTCCGTCGCCTGGGCCATCTGGCTCTACGTGGACGCCTCGTTCAACCAGTTCGCCTATTCGTCGGGGCTGATCGACCGTGTGGATCTTCTGGGCACGGAGTTGGCGGTCGATCTGCGATACCCGGAGTCCGCCATTCCGACCGGACCGCTCCTGACGGACGACGCCTGGAAGCGGATCGACGCCATCATCTCCGAGCTGCACACGTTTGCCCGCGCCGGCGGCGATTCTCCCGTGGACGGCCTGTTGGAGCTGCGGGACGACCTGCGCTGGTGTGACCGGCTGCTGCTGCGGCGGGAGAACTTGCCGAATCTGGCGATGCTGCCGCAGCGTCACGTCGCCGTCGCGGAGTGGATGGTTGCCGGCGTGTGGAACACGCTGTTCGCCAGGCGGCTGGTGCAGTACGCCCTCGACCGGGTCGGCCGTGCCATCCCCGAGATCAACCGCGCCCTCAGTCGCCACGGCCGCACCGCCGCCGCCAGCGCCGACCGCGTGCAGCGGAACGTGCTCATCATTCTGACCGCGAACCTGGTGGCGGCGGTCGTGCTGGCGGCCATTGCGATCGCCATGGTGCAGCGCTGGATCGCGCGGCCGATCGTGGACCTGCGGACCGCCAGCGAGCGCTTCGGCGAGGGCGATCTGGCCCACCGGTGTCCGGTGCGCAGCCGCGACGAACTGGGGAAGCTGGCGACCCAGGTCAACGAAATGGCGCACCGCCTATCCGAATCGCAGCGGCAACTGGTGGAGCGCGAACGCATGGCGGCCGTCGGCGAACTGTGCTCCGCCGTGGCCCACGGCATCCGTAACCCGCTCAGCGCCATCGCCAGCTCGGCCGAGTTGAGCCTGCAGCAGGGCGCCATCGACGAAGTGACGCGGGCGCGCTTGAACGACGTGCTGGCGGAGAGCGAGCGGCTCGACCAGCGCGTCTCGCGGCTCCTGGAGTTCGCCCGCACCCGCCGGATCGCCACCCAGGTGCTGCTGGTGGACGAGTTGCTGGAGCAGGCCGCCGATGAAATGGCCCCGCACCTGGAGCGCAAGGGCATCCGCCTGGCCAGACACCTCGCGGCGCCGGGCCTTCGCGTGCGCGGCGACCGCGAGATGATCATCAACGCCGTGATCGAGCTGATCAGCAACGCGGCGGATCAGACGTCCGCCCGCCCCGAGATCGAGCTGCGCAGCGGACGACGGGACCGGTGCGCCACGATCTCGGTCCGGGACCACGGACCCGGCTTCCGCCAGCGTTCGCTGCAGAACGTGTTCGATCTGTTCTTCACCACCAAGGTGAACGGGACGGGCATCGGACTGGCGTCCGTGCGCAAGACGGCCCAGATGCACGATGGTGACATCCGTATCGAGAACGCGGCCGACGGGGGCGCGGTCGTCACGCTGGAGATCCCCGAACTCGTCCGCGCCAACGGACGCGCGGACGCCTGATGAGCCACCCGGCATCGAGGTGCAAGCGGCGATGACGGCGCCTTCCCACAGCTATCGCGTCTTGCTGGTCGAGGACGACGACGACGTCGCCGGGGTGGTGCTGTCGGGGCTTTCGCCCGCCCGCTTCCACGTCGACCGCGCTGCCGGCGTGGACGACGCCCGCCGCCACCTGGAACAGGCCCCATACGACGTGATCGTGCTGGACCTGGTCCTGCCGGACGGCAGCGGGTTGAAGGTCGCGGAGGCCATCCGCGCCACCGGCAGCGAGGTCCCGATCGTCATGCTGACCTCGCGCAACAGCGTCGACCAGCGGGTGGAGGGGCTGACGCGGGGCGCGGACGACTACGTGTGCAAACCCTTCGCCATTGAAGAGCTGGACGCCCGCTTGCAGGCGGTGCTGCGGCGGGCGCACGGGCGCGACAGTCACGTGCTGCGCTGGGGGCCGATCCAGTTGGACCTCATCAAGCGCATCGCCCGCCGCGGCGGGATCGTCACCGAACTCTCCTCGCGCGAGGCGGACCTGCTGGCCTACCTGATGCGTCACCCGGACGAGAAGCTCTCGCGCGAGCGCATCCTGGAGGACGTATGGGGCGACGACGCCGACTATGGGGGAAACGTCCTCAACGTCTACGTCAACTACCTGCGCAACAAGCTCGAGCGGGGCGTCTATCCGCGCATCATCCACACGATTCGCGGCACCGGATACATGTTCTCCGAGAGCGATCCGGCGGAGGGGGGATGATCAGCATCGACCTCTATCAATTACCGATTCCCGCGTGGAACCTCCCCTGTCCGAAATGCGGCTATTGCCTGAACGGTCTGCCGTCGCACCGATGTCCCGAGTGCGGTCAGCATCTGGACATGGAAGCGATCGTCCCGACGCACGCCCGGCTGCGGGAGCCAGCCTGGACGGGGACGGAACTGCCATTGCCCGATTTCGGCCTCCATTGCGACTCGTGCGGCGCGCCCCTGGCGGGAGCCGTGCAGCGGCGCTGCCCGGCGTGCGGCCGGCCATTCAGTCCATTCGACTTTCGCCCCGACGGGGAATGGATCGCACTGAGTGGTTGCGTAGATACGCTGCCGCCGACGTCGCTGATTGCCGATCGGCTCGCCGACCAGTACGTTCCGCACGTCGTCCTGGGGCGGGAGAATGTGTCCGAACTCTTCGGCCTCACCAGCGCCGGCCCCGGCCTCGGGGAGAGCATCTACGTGCCTGCGGACTTCTACTTCGACGTACTGGCCCTGGTACGGGCATGGGCAGCGGAAAGCGGGAGCGGCGACGCCGCAGACAAGCGCTCTGAGTGGTCATGCGCTGAGTGCGGCGAATTCAATCCGTCTCATTTCGAGCTGTGCTGGAACTGTCAGGCGCAGCGCGGACGCGAATGACGAAAGCGGGTACGGACGCCGCGGCGCATCGTAGCAGGGGGCCGGTTCTGTCATTCGTTATTCGCCATTCGCTGTTCGCGCTTCCCTCGCTCAGCACCCGCCGGCCGTCAGGCACTCGATCGTGTGATCGACGACCACCGGGTCGAACTGCCGGCCCTTCTGCTGGACCAGCTCGTCCATGGCGCGGTCGATCTTGAAGGGTTCTTTGTAGCTTCGGCGCGAGAGCATGGCGTCCAGGGCGTCGGCCACCGCCAGGATGCGAGCGCCGAAGGGAATGGCGTCGCCGGCCAGGCCGTCGGGGTAGCCTGAGCCGTCGAAACGCTCGTGGTGGTGCAGGATCAATGGCAGTTCCGCCGTCAGGTGGCTGATGTGGCGCAGAATGTCCACGCCGATGCGCGGGTGCCGCTTGATGGTCTGAAACTCTTCGTCGGTCAGCGGCCCGGGCTTGCACAGAATCGCGTCCGGCACGCCCAGTTTGCCCACGTCGTGCAGGACGGCCGCGTTCCGCAGCACCGCCGACTGACGCGGAGAAAGCCCGAGCCGGGCGGCGATCCGGTCGGCATACTCGGCCACCTTCTCGGAGTGCAGGTTGGTGTAAGGATCCTTCGCCTCCACCGCCGCCACCAGCGCCCGCGTCACCTCGTCACGCGTATGGGACAGGTGCTGGCGCACGCGCGTCGCCCAGAGCGTCACGTCTTCCGACTCGATCTGCTCCAGGGCTCGCCGCGTCGTCGCCGAGCGCCGCCACTGCGCCCAGGTCACGGTGGAAGCGTGTGGCCGACGCCGCGCGAGGTTGAGGGCGTCGGTGGCCCGGTCGATCAGGTCGCGGATGCTCTCCTGCGAGCCGGGTCGGTATTCGGCGACGCCGGCAGAGGCGTGCCACTCGCCCACGGCGCCGCGCTCCACGTCGGCCAGGGCCTGCACGCGGTCGCGCACGCCGTCCACGCGGGCGGCCGCCTGGCTCTCATCGCAATCCGCCAGGCCGAGCACGAACTGATCGAACGTATAAGGAGCGGCGGCGTCGTGATCGGCGAGCGCCTCCGAAACGGCCGTGGAAAACGCCCGCTCGAACCGCTCGTCCAGCAGCGCGTCGGCCAGCGCCCGCCGCTGACGGCGGGGACGGGCGAGCAGAGCCAGGCAGAACGTCCGGCCGAGCGCATCGGCGCGCTGGCGGAGACGCTCCACGCGGCTCAGCAGCGCCTCGGGCGATCCAGCCCCCGGATCGGCGCGCTGCGCCACGTTCACCGCCGGCGCTTGCAGGTGCGGCTTGAAGGCGTCTTCGAGTCCGGCTTCGGTGATGGGCTCTTCGAGACAGTCGACCGCCCCCCCCAGGAAGGCGCGGCGCATCCCGCGGGCGTCGCCCGCCGCCACCACTGCACAGAGCCGGGCGCCGATAGAGCAGCGGCGGGCGAACCGCAGGGCCTCGTCGCGGGCCGGGTCCGTCAGGCCGGTCAAGCGGACCACGACCAGCAGCGGCGCTTCCTCGATGCGCCGGTCACGATAACGACGCGTCCTGACGTCGCATCCCTGGCCCGCGAACCACCGGCACAGGCGGTCGCGCTCGGCCCCCTCATCGTCAATGACCAGTGCGATCCCGCGGTCGCGATGCATGGATGTAGCCCCGGACAACCAACCGTCCTCGATCTTCCACACCGGCTATCGTCGTCGCCGGGGCCGTTCTTGACGGCGGCGACGCGCGGCGTGTACCGCATTTCACGCCCACCGGATCGTCCAATCATGCCGGGCAGGCGGCCGCTGCGGCGTGGCTTTTCATCGGACTTGGGCGGCACCCGCAGGGTCCGGGAGCGCAGCTCAACCCGATATCAGAACTCGTCACGTCCGTTCATCACGGGTTCGAAGGTTGAACGGTTGGAGAGTCCCGAGGTTGGAAAGTTGTAAGGTTGGGAGGTTCCAAGGTTGGAAGGCCCGTGCTCCGCGCCTCGCACCCCGGTTTCGCCTCCCGCCGTTGCCTTTCTGCACAGATGGCCCGCCGCTGTACCTGTACGTGCCCGGACGCTACAGTGCGCCGGCCGTCGGGTCGAGACGTCCAGGTTTCGGGTCCGTTTTCCAGGAGACGGGATCATGCGGAATGCGCACGTCGTGACAATGGCGGCAGGGCTGACGGTTCTGACGGCGGGGGCGGCAGGATGCGCCTCGCGGCACACGGTAATCGTGATGGACCGCCAGGGCCGCGTCGAGGACGAGTTACGGGCGGTGCTGTCGCGGCAAGTGGAAGACTGGAACTCCGGCCGCATCGACCGGTTCATGGACGCTTACTGGAAGTCGGAGGCGCTGCGCTTCTGCAGCGGAGGAACGATCACCCGCGGCTGGCAGGCGACCCTCGATCGATATCACGAACGCTATCAGACGCGCGACCAGATGGGGCGCCTCTCGTTCGACGGCCTTGAGTTCGACGTGCTCAGCGGCGACGCGGCGCTGGTGGTGGGCCAGTGGCAGGTGCAGCGCGAGAAGGACGAGGTGGGAGGCATCTTCACGCTGGTCTTCCGCCGGATCGACGGCCGGTGGGTCATCGTTCACGATCACACCTCGACGGCCGCGCCGTAACCGGGCGGCGCCGTCAGACGCATCGACGCCTATTGACGGGCCGCCCAGGACGCGTGTTAGAATCGAGAACAGCCGAGAAGTGGCGGGTGTCTGTCCGAGGCGCGTGCCCGGCTGCATCTCACACCCCTCCCAGCTTCTGAGTGAAGCGGACCCAGGGGCCGGTTCGCCGCGCTGGACGCGCCTCCGAACGGCGTCGCGGGATGATCTGGACCAACCCGTTGTAAGTGCGTATGAACGCCTCCGGGCGCGGTGGGGCGCCAAGCGCACGCCCGGTCGGCGCGCGGTCTCTGCAGTCCGGCGGCCGCCGCGCCGCCCGGCGTCCGACCAGCGGCCGCAACGGGTCACGTCTCACTACAATTCCCGCATCCACGTGCACCAGGTCGAACGATCTCCCCTGGCAGATGGAGGCATACGTGTATGGCGGTACAGGAGCGTTGGGCGACCCGAGTGGGATTGGTGCTCGCGGTGGCGGGCAACGCCGTGGGGCTGGGCAACTTCCTGCGTTTTCCGGCGCAGGCCGCCCAGAACGGAGGGGGGGCGTTCCTGATCCCCTACCTCGTTTCCTTCGTGCTCATGGGCGTACCGCTGCTGTGGGTCGAGTGGGCCATCGGCCGCCACGGCGGCAAGTTCGGCCACCACGCCGCCCCGGGCATGTTCGACCGACTGGGGAACAAGCGATGGCTGAAATACATCGGCGTCTTCGGCCTGTTCACCAACCTGACGCTGGCGGCGTACTATTGCTACCTGGAATCTTGGACGCTCGCTTACGTGTACCATTCCGTCGTCGGCACATTTGGCACCACCGATCCCAAGCCGTTCTTCGATCACTACCTCGGCGTCACCGCCGGCTCAATCTTCGCGTTCCCCCGTGAAGCGTTCTTCTGGTACTCGATCACGCTGGCGCTGAACATCTTCATCCTGTCACGCGGCCTGGCACGCGGCGTGGAACTGGTCTGCAAGTACGGGCTGCCGTCGCTGATGATCTTCGGCGTCATCCTCGCCATCCGCGGCCTGACGCTGACCACGGATGATCCCGGTGTGGTGGAAAGCCCGCTCGCCGGCCTCAACTTCATCTGGCAGCCGCAGGTGGAGGGGTTGCTCAGCCCGAAGACCTGGCTGGCGGCCGCCGGACAGGTCTTCTTCACCCTGTCGCTGGGCATGGGGTCGATCCACTGCTATGCCGCCTACGTCCGAGAAAACGACGACATCGCGCTCAATGCCTCGGCGGCCGGCTGGACCAACGAGTTCGTCGAGGTGATTATTGGCAGCTCGATTCTCATTCCGATCGCCACCGCCTACCTGGGCCTGGACGCCGTGCAGAGCCAGACCAGCGGCGGCAGCGGTTTCGCCATGGGCTTCCTGACCCTGCCCACCCTCTTCAATCAGTGGGGGTGGCTTGCGCCGGTCGCGGGGGCGCTGTGGTTCGGGCTGCTGTTCCTGGCAGGGCTGACGTCGTCGCTGGCGATGGGGCCGCCGGTGATGGCGTTCCTGGAGGACGAGTTCAACTGGCGGCGGGTGCCGTCGGCGCTGACCTTTGGCGCCGGCACCTTCGCCCTGGGGTTCGTGTGCGTCTGGCTCTATCCGGGCGGCTCGTTCGACGAGTTCGACTTCTGGACCGGCACTTTCTCACTGGTCGTGTTCGCCCTGGCGGAGGCCTTCATCTTCGCCTACGTCTTCGGCATGGACCGCGGCTGGGCGGAAATCACCCGCGGCGCAGACATGAACGTGCCGCGCGTCTTCCGGTTCGTGATCAAGTACGTCACGCCCGCGTTCATCCTGATCATATTCATCGGTTCGCTCATCCAGCCGGAGGGGAAGTGGATCAATGCCTTCCACTCGCTGTCGGCGGGCCGTGGCTGGCCGCTGTCGGGCGGGAGCGTGCTCGGCAAGGTGCTGCACGTCGGCGAGCAGGGCGGCTGGTTCGACGAGACCGGCGCGCCCACCCGCCGGCTGGTGATCGACGGCACGCGCGTCCTGCTGTCGCTGGTCTTCATCGGCTGTTCGTTCCTGGTGTGGAAGGCGTGGCGAAAAAAGGCGCCGGGCGCCGACGCAGCGCGCGGCGCAGAGTCGTTCATCAGGCGCGGTTAGCCTCGATCGGAGCGGCGCGTCCAGAATTCCCCATAGCGTCTATACTGTCCATACTGTCCATATAGTCCATCAAGTCCATCCGGCAGGCGAGGCAACCCCATGACCACATCCGCATGGATCATGCTGGCGGCGACGTGGACCGTCGTCATCTTCTTCGTCACCAGGTTCTACCGGATGATCCTGCGCAAGCCGAGGCGTGGATCAGAAGAAGGGTAGCCCGGCCGCGCCAGCCAGGCAGCCCGAAGGAGGCGCCCGCGGCACTCCTTGCCCACCGCTCGCCGCCACCTCGCGCGTCGGACTTGCCGCGCCCTCATCGCGGCGACCTCGGCACGACTTCGTCGTTTTTGACATTCTCGCCCGCCGGCCGTTTGATGGCGGCGTAGCCATCGGAGCAGCCTCATGGACCAGTTCGAGATCGTCGGAGGGAACCGACTGCGCGGCGCCGTTCAGATTTCCGGCGCCAAGAACGCCGCCCTGCCCATCATGGCGGCCGCGATCCTCACGGAGGGGGAGACCGTGCTGCACAACGTGCCGGACCTGGCCGACGTGTCGCACATGCAGAAGCTCCTTCCCCGCCTGGGCGTCAAGGTCAGCCGTGAGGAGAGCGGCGACCTGCGCCTGCGGGTCGAGGACGAGAGCAACTGCCACGCCGAGTATGAGCTGGTCAACAAGATGCGGGCCAGCGTGTGCGTGATGGGGCCGCTGCTGGCCCGCCGGCGGAAGGCGCAGGTGGCCATGCCCGGCGGCTGCGCCATCGGCGACCGGCCCATCAACCTGCACATCGCCGCCCTCCAGGCGCTGGGGGCGGACTTCGACCTGATCAACGGCGACGTGTGCCTGCGGGCCAAGCGGCTGACCGGCAAGGAACTCTTCCTGGGCGGCCCGTTCGGCTCGTCGGTCACGGCCACCGCCAACGTGCTCATGGCCGCGACCCTGGCTGAGGGACAGACGGTGATTGAGTCCGCCGCGTGCGAGCCGGAGGTCGTCGATCTGGCCGAGTTCCTCAGCGCCTGCGGGGCGCAGATCCGCGGGCACGGCACGCCCCGCATCGTCGTGGACGGGGTGGAAGAACTGCACGGGGCGGAGCACACCGTCATCCCCGACCGCATCGAAGCCGGCACCTTCATGATCGCGGCCGCCATCACCAACGGCGACCTGAACCTCAACGGCGCCCGCGTGGACGACATGCTGGCGGTGGTGGACCGGCTGCGGCTGATCGGCGTCAACGTCGAGCGCACCGAGACCGGCGTCAACGTCACCTCCACGCGCCGGCTGGAGCCGGTCGAGATCACCACCCAGCCCTATCCCGGCTTCCCCACCGACTTGCAGGCGCAGATCATGGCGCTTCTGTGCATCGCCGACGGCAACAGCACCATCACGGAAAAGGTCTTCCCCGACCGCTTCCTGCACGTCGGCGAGCTGGGCCGCATGGGGGCGCATCTGCGCAAGGAGGGTCCGACGGTCACCATTCAGGGTGTCAAGCGCCTCGTCGGCGCGCCGGTGATGGCGTCCGACCTGCGGGCCTCGGCCGCGCTGATCCTGGCCGGCCTGGTGGCCAAGGGAATGACCCGCATCGACCGCATCTACCACATCGACCGCGGCTACGAGCGCATCGAGGAGAAGCTGGCCGGCGTCGGCGCGGAGATCCGCCGCGTGTCGGGGTGATCACACCGGCAGACGTCCTGTACGTTTCAAAGCCCCGCCCTGACCCTCAGAGCCCCGCCTTTCAAGGCGGGAATGCTCGGCGAACTGCACACCGTGCGGAAACGTGCGATCAAACGCCGGAAGTCCGCCCGCCATGAATGCCGGGGCTCTGAGGAGGGGTACACGCGACAAAACTCCCGGCACACGTGCCGGCGCTCAGAGCTGTTCGCGCATCCGGTCCAGGTTGCACGAAACCCGGTCGCCCTCGTCAACGACCTGGTGGGACTGCGAGATCAGGATGCGGCGGTCCGCTTCGATCATGTCCGCGGCTTGGTTGAAGCGGCTCATGTCCCGCCGACCAGGCGATGAAGCGGGCTTGACCTCGATCGCCCAGGAACCGCGCCTGCGTCGCTTGCCGGTAGTGCCGGGCGGGTATAATCTTCGTGGACCGCGGCCGGGCCCGTAGCTCAGTGGTTAGAGCTGTCGACTCATAATCGATCGGTCGCAGGTTCGAATCCTGCCGGGCCCAATCCCGGATGCCGCAGCTCGCCGCTGAACGACCGTGCCCGATTCGCAGCCACCTCCGAGGCGGAAACGCGGCCCGCGCCGAAGCCACGCGGCTCGCGGGCGGCGCCTGATCGCGGACGGTCGGGAACGCCCAGGGCCGGAGTCGTCACCGTTGCGGGTTGAGGGCCATGACGATCATGCCCGCGATAACAGTCATCAGAACGACCGCGCCGACGACGAGGCCGACGACCGCCTTGTCGCGGTGGGGGGCGCCCTCGTTGGCCTTTTGGATGCCCACCACTCCGCACACGATCGCGGTCAGCGCCAACGTGAAGCCGATCGGCCCCAGGCAGATGGTCACAAGCGAGGCCCATCCGCACGTGTAGGCGGTTTTTGCGATGCCGTTGTCCAACGGGGCCACGGCCGCGGCGACGGGCGCCGTCGTCGATGGGGGTACACATCGCAGGCGCGGCGAGCGGGCGATCAGTTCCTCCATCCGTCGGAAAAGCCGCCGCGCCTCCTCCGGCGACGCACCCTGCACGACCGTGGTCTGGCAGGCCGCGGCGCGCGGGAACAAGGTCCGGAAGACACGGCGTGATCGGACTCGATCGCCGGAAAGCCCGCAGGCGCGGCAGCACCTGGCGTCGATCGGATTGTCCGTCCCGCAACCCGGGCAGGAGCGCACGGACGCCCGCCCGGTCATGCGCCAGCCGCAGACGCGGCAGTATCGTGCGATGATCGGTCCTTCAGCGCCGCAGTTGTCGCAATGGATCGAGATCACGGAGCGGTCCGGGAAGCGGCGGAATCTCGTGGAAACCTACGATATCCGCGTCCGCCTCAGCCGGCCCGATCCCGCCCCGGCAGCGAGCCGCGGCCAAAAAGCCCGCGCAGGCGCCCCTATCCGCAAGGCCTGCGAATGGCCCGTTTTCTCGTTTTCTCTGCGCCCTCTGCGCCCGCCGCGGTGATCTCTCTGCCGCCGGCGACGCCTCGCGCGGGCCGCCGAATGCGCACGGCCCCCCGCGCCGCGTTACGGCCCGAACACGCGCAGAAAGAGGTCGCGCAACAGCACCGACTCGAACACGCTCAGCCCGATCGGCACCAGGCCGGAGGCGCAGCCGCCGATCTGCACCAGCGTTCCGCCGATCAACAGCAGCGTCCACGTCCGCATCCGCCTGGGTCGCATGGCCGTCTCCCTGGGGCCGTCGGTCTCGCGCCGGCCTGCTTAACGCGGATTCCAAACGAAAAACGCCCCACGGTGTCGATCACCGCGGGACGTCACAAACGGACACCGATGCTGCACGGCCGCGTCCGCCGGCGCCCGCGACCGACGGCGCCTCACGGCCCGTCGAAATTGCGGTTGCCCTGCGGAATGACGTTGCCGGACGAGCAGCCCGTCAGGAACGGGATCGTACACGTCGGATCCAGATCGTAATCGGGGATGTCGGCGAATATCAGTTCGATGTCGTTGGCGTCGCAGAACTCGAACACCGTAGCGCACGGGTTCAGCGTCTTGAGCGTCGTCTCGCAGGAGGGCAGGCTCAGGAACAGCGTTCCGCCGGAAAGGGCGACGGTGCAGATCGCGGCTAGGCGATGACGGAGCACGGGATGCCTCATATCTGGTTTTCTCCAGGAGTGGGTCGATGATGAGTCACCGGATCGTACCGGAGCGGCGCCCGATTACGGGCAATCCGAGAATGTACGGCCGAAATTGAGCGACGGACCACCGAAAAACGAATCCCGATCGTCGAAATTCGGGTTGACCGCGCCGACGTCGTCGCAGGGTCTCAGCAGTCCCCCGATGGCGCCATCCACGCAGTCGAAGAGGAAACAGAAGTCCACGGAACCCAGGGTCGCCTGGCCGGCCAGCTCCGCGCAGCCGCCGGCGCCCTCCAGGAACATGACCCCACCGCCCAGCAGAACTGCGGCAGCGGCCGCGGCCTTTGCTTTGCGTTGACGCATCAGGAATGCCTCCAAGCTGGAATCAGCCAAACCTACTTTCCACCCGCTCTACGCGGGGCGCGGGCTTGGAGGGGCAGTCTAGTCGATCGCCCGGTCGCCGACAACCCGCGCGGCAGAGAATCTATGATTGCTCGCTCCAGGCAGCGGCGCGCCGCCACCCCAGCCGCTCCATTCTCGCGGCCCAACGGGTGGCCGTCAACCCACCGCCGCCGCGATCGCATCCGCCGTCACCGGCGAGATCAGCCCGCGCTCGGTGATCAGCCCCCGGATGAGCGCCACCGGCGTCACGTCGAAGGCCGGGCAGTAGCAGGGCGCGTCGGGCGGCGCGGTCAGCCGGCCGAAACCCTTGCGTATCTCATCGGCGGACCGCTCCTCGATCGGAATCCCTTGTCCGGACGGGGTTTCCAGATCGATGGTCGAACCGGGGGCGGCGACGTAGAACGGCACGCGGTGATGAGCGGCGATTAAAGCGGCACTGTACGTCCCCACCTTGTTGGCCGTGTCACCGTTGGCTGCGATCCGGTCGGCGCCGGTGATCACCAGGTCCACTATCCCCGATTGCACCAGCGAGCCGATCATGCCGTCGCACAACACGGTCACGTCGATCCCTGCCCGCATGAGTTCCCACGCCGTCAGGCGCGAGCCTTGCAGGAGCGGCCGAGTCTCCGGCACGAAGACGCGGAACGATCGGCCCAGTTCGCGGGCGCGGTACATCGGCGCCAGCGCCGTGCCATACTCGGCGGTCGCCAGTCCGCCGGCGTTGCAATACGTCAAAACGCCGCAGCCGGGCTGGATGAGCGCCTGGCCGTGTTCGCCGATCGCCCGGCACATGGCCGCGTCCTCGTCGCGGATCCGCTTCGCCTCCTCCAGCATGGCCCGCTTGAGGTCGGGCAGCGGAAGGTCTGGGCGGCTTTCCAGCACTCGCGTCATGCGCTTCAGCGCCCACGACAGGTTGACCGCCGTGGGGCGGGCGGACGCCAATCGCGCGGCGACTTCCCTCACGTGTGCCTGGAATCCGTCGATCGCGCCGTCGAACCCGCGCACGCCGAGCACCAGCCCCATGGCCGCGGCGATGCCGATGGCCGGCGCGCCACGGACCGAGAGCCGCACGATCGCCGCCCGGACGTTTTCCATCTCGGTGAGGGACAGGTGGACGAGCTCCTCCGGCAGCCGGGTCTGATCGATCAGCACGACGCAGCCGTCCAGGTCCCCTCGCCATTCGATGGTCCGCAGCGGCCGCGGGTCGTTCATAGCTCGAGCCGTTCCTGCAGAGACTGGTTCTTGGCGGCCACCTCCGACGCCTGCTTCGATTTGTACTCGCGAAACGCTCTCGCCAACTGTTCGTCCGTGGCCGCCAGGATCTGCACGGCCAGCAGTGCCGCGTTCCGCGCCCCGGCCGAGCCCGGCCCCATCGCCGCCACCGGAACGCCGGGCGGCATCTGCGCGGTCGAGAGCAAGGCATCCAGCCCATCCAGCATTCCGTTGGCCAAGGGCACCCCGATGACCGGCAGCGGCGTGACGGCCGCGATGGTGCCGGCCAGCGCCGCCGACATCCCGGCCCCGGCGATGATCACCTCGATGCCGTTCGCCTCCGCCGTCGAGGCGAACTCGTGGACCCGCTGCGGCGAGCGATGGGCGCTCATGACCTCGACGTGAGCGCTGACGGCGAACCGGGTCAACTGCTGATAGCACTGCTGCATGACGGGCCAGTCCGAATCACTGCCCATCACAATGGCGACTCTGTGCCGTGTCATTCAGCCCTCCATTACGCGAACTGCGTGCCACCGGCTCCGGCGGTGGCTCTTCCGGCGGCGGGATGGAGCCACGGTGCATCCCACCTCGATCTTCTCACGGTCGGCTATTCTACGGGCAGTTGGCCGCCGCGGCGACCTCCGCCGGTTGCGGGAGGGCAAGTCCGCACTCAACCCCGCGAACCCCGGTCTCTCAGCAGGGCCGCCCCTTCCGACCGGGCCGCCCCGGCGACGAGAATTGCGTCGCGCCCGGCGTCACGCCGATCCAACGCGGCATCGTCGTCGTCAGGGCCGTGCTGGATCTTCTCATTGAGGACGTACACCCACACCGCGAAGAGCAGCAGATACACCACGGCGAACGTCACGATCGACCAGAGGACCTGGCCGGACGTGACCGACTCGCTCAGTCCCTCGGCCGTCCGCAGGCCGCGCATGGGCACGCCGTCCTGCACGCTGGGGTAGACGATCCACGGCTGGCGTCCCACTTCGGCGGCGATCCAACCCGCCTGATTGGCCGCCATCGCGCCGATCACGGCGAAGACGTACACCCACAGCAGCCAGCGGATCCGGTAGATCGCCCCCCCCCGCAGCAGGGGCAGGCTCGCCAGCGTCAGCACGATGGAGCCCGCGCCGATCGCGACCATCAGGTGATATGCCTCGAAAGACAGCCACACCGGCGGCCGGTCCTCCGGCAGAAACCGGTCCAGGCCGACCACGTCGCGCGACGCATCGCCGTACAGGAGCCAGCCGAGCATGCCCGGCAGGGCCAGGCCGCCGACGGTCTGCCGCTGTGCCTGGGGCCAGCCGAACAGGTACAGGTCCGCAGGCCCAGTGCGGAAGTGTCCCTCGAAGGCGGCCAGCTTGGCCGGCTGGGTTTCCGCCAGGCGCGACGCCTGCTGGTGACCCGTCAGCAGGGCCAGCAGGCTGAACAGCGCTGCCACGACCAGGGCGGTCGGAAAACACCGCCTGACGAACTTCGTATGACGGCCGCGCAGTTCATAGTATGCGCATACGGACATCACCACGAAAGCGCCGAGGATCATCGCCCCGATTAGCACGTGCGCCAGCCGGTCCATGCTGGAGGGATTGAACACCATTGCCCAGAAATCGGTGACTTCAGCCCGCCACGCGGGGCGGCCGTTGACCTCATAGGAGACGACGTGGTAGCCCGCCGGAGTCTGCTGCCAACTGTTGGCCACCACGATCCACACCGCGCTGAACATGCCGCCCAGCCACACCATCAGACTGGAGAAAAAATGAACCTTCGGCCCGACGCGGTCCCAGCCGAACACCAGCACGGATAGGAACCCGGATTCCAGGAAAAACGCGAAGATCCCCTCGGCCGCCAGGGCGGAACCGAACACGTCCC
The DNA here is from genome assembly GCA_003597935.1 of Phycisphaerales bacterium. Lineage (GTDB taxonomy): Bacteria > Planctomycetota > Phycisphaerae > UBA1845 > UBA1845 > SURF-32. Next base: position 16,559 of record QZJT01000110.1, read on the forward strand.
CCACGAAACGGCTGTAGGCCGCCCAGTTGGTGCCGAACTCGAACTCCATCACGATGCCGGTGGCTACGCCCAGCGCGAAGTTCAGCGCGAAGATCCGCGTCCAGAAGCGGGCGGCGGCGTTGAAACCCCGGTCGCCCGTCCGCAGCCAGCGAAATTCGAGCAGCACGATGATCAGTCCCAACCCGATGGTCAGGGGCGGGAACAGATAATGGAACATGATGGTTCCGGCAAACTGCAATCGGCTGAGTAGTTCGACGTCCATGGCATGAAGAAGGGAGTGAGGGAGTCAGGCAGTCAGGGAAAAGGGCGCCGACCATCCGAACCGCGAGCGTCAGCGACCGGCCATCCGAACCGCGAGCGTCAGCGACCGGCCATCCGAACCGCGAGCGTAAGCGACCGGCTTCTGACGCACCGCACGGAGCACGTCGATTCCATGCGTCACTCCGACCGGAATCGGAGCACTACGCCAACGCCGGCCCTTCCCTTACGGTCGGGGTTCGGATTGGGCAGCCGCTTGTTCGTTGTATGACCTTCCTCCGATTCAACCTCTTCCCTGCCTCCCTTACTCCCTGACTCCCTGACTCCTTTACTCGCTGACTCCCTGACTCCCTGATTCCCTCACTCCCTGACTCCCACTCTGCTTCCCGTTCTGTGTCCAATACTCGACGGCGCTTCTGAACACGGTCAACCCATCCGCCGGCGCATCGGCGCCCCGCCGTGTCCATTGGGGATGATTCGTAGGAAAGAGGAACCGGTCCGGGTGCGGCATCAGGCCGAACACCCGTCCCGTCGCGTCACACAAACCCGCGATGCCCGCCACGCTCCCGTTGGGGTTTTCCGGGTAGCCTGCGGGCCGGCCGTCGTCGCCGACGTATCGCACCGCCACGTACCCGCCGCGTTCGAGCGCGCCGGTGCTGACGTCGCCGTCGGTGATCACACGCCCCTCGCCGTGTTCGACCGGCAGTTCCAGCGTGGAACCCGCTCTCAGGTAGACGCACCGGTCCGTGGCCACCTGCAACCGCACCCAGCGCGCCTCGAACCGGGCCGAGTCGTTGAACGTGACGGTCACCCGGACATCCACGCCCGGCCCGGGCAGCAGGCCCGCCTTCACCAGGATCTGGAACCCGTTACAGATACCCAGCACGCCCCCCCCGGCGTCGACAAAGCGCCGCAGCGGCGCGGCCAGGCGATCGCGCAGCACGCTGGCGAAGACGGCCCCGGCCGCGATGTCGTCGCCGTAGCTGAACCCGCCGGGAACGGTCAGGATCTGGAATTCCTCCAGCACGCCGGGCCGCTCGACCAGCCGGTTGACGTGCAGCAACTGCGGCTCGGCCCCCGCCATCTGCCAACCGAGCACGGTCTCCTCATCGCAGTTGATGCCCGGACCGCGCAGGACCAATACCCTGACCGCCGCCATGGTCACGCCCCCCCCCGAGCCAGCGGCGACCGCCACGCGGACGCCAGTTCACCGATGTCCCAGGATGCGTCGCCGTGCGGCGTGGTCAGCCGCACGACCGGCTCTGCCGTGACCCGGCCGACGATCACCCACCTTGATTGGATGGCCACCCGCTGCGGCACTTCCAGCAGGTAGCTCGTCGGCGCGTCGTCGAAGGCATCCAGACCCCCCACCCCGTGCAGCGTCGCGTCCACCCCCATCCCGCCCGCGATGCACATCTCCGCCAGCGCCACGGCGATGCCGCCGTCGCTGACGTCGTGCGCCGCCAAGACGCGGCCCGACCGCACCAGATCCGCCACTTTCGAGTGTACGCCACGCGCCGTCTTCAGTCCGAGCATATCCACCGGCGCCGACGCCAGCACGATGAGGTTGTCCGCCGCCTTCAGGTCCATCGACACGCACCGCGACACGTCGTCGATGACGCTGATCGCGCTGACGAGCAGCGTCGGCGGGATCGCCATGCGCTGAGGCAACCCCAGCCGGGCCGCTTCCTCCGGATCCATGCTGAACTCGTTGTTGAGCGAGTCCTTGCCGGAGATGAACGGCAGCCCGTAGGCCACGGCCGCGTCCGCCGCGCCGCGGCAGGCGCGGACGAGCGCGCCCATCATCGCTTCCGAGTCGCACCGCGGCCAGCAGAAGTTGTCGAGCATGGCGGTGTGATCGGGATCGCCGCCCACGCAGATGACGTTGCGCAGCGCCTCGTCCACCGCCGCGACCGCCATCCAGTAAGGATCGTCGTCCGAGCGGTGCGGACACAGCCCGCAGCCCAGCGCGATCCCGCGCGGGGAATTCAGCCGAGGGCGCAGCACGGCCGCGTCCGACGGACCGGCGCCCGGTCCGGCCAGCGGCTTAATCACGCTGCGCCCCTGAACCTCATGGTCGTACTGCCGGATCACCCATTCCTTCGACGCGACGTTGAGCGAACTGAGCGCCCGGAGCAGCCTTCCGTGAAGCCCGGCCGCCCCCCCTTCGATCGCCCCGCCCGGTGCCGCGCCGGCTGCTGGTCTTGCTTGCCGCCGCGCTGGTCCTTTCCGCGTGTGGGACCTTGT
>QZJT01000122.1 GCA_003597935.1 Phycisphaerales bacterium
GATGCCGGCGGCGGCGCGGATGCCGTCGATGAGCTGCTGCCAGACCGGCGTCATGGTCAGGCCGTGGAAGCCGGTGATCGCCAGCATCAGCAGGGCAAGATACGCTTCGTCGCTGCGCGGCTTGCCTTCCAGTTCCAGATCGCTGCCCCACGGCCGCAGGTTCACCGCCAGGTTCCCGTGCGGGCACGCCTGCACACACTCCATGCACTGGATGCAGTAGGTATTGGTCTTGAGGTTTCCGGGATACAGATAGGTCGGACAGCCGTATGCGGTCCTGCTGCCGGTGACGCACTCCTTCGTCCGGCACGAGCGGCACACGGCCGCGTTCTTCGAGCGAACTTCCGTGCCGGCGAAGAGGGCGTACAGCCCGCTCACCCGTCCCACGAGACACCCGTAGCGGCAGAAACTCTTGCGATCGAAGAGCAGCGCCGAAACCATCGCCATCAGCAGCATCGCGATGGCAAGATACGCGGTGACCCGCGGCTTCATAGTGACGCCGAAGCCGAGTTCGATCCAGGTGAGGCCGACGAACAGCACCGTGGCGATCCAGATGTTGCGCACCACCCGCGGCCACTTCATTCCCAATGTCAGCCCGTCGTTGGACTTCTGCCAAAGCGACAGACGCTCCGTCCAGCCGGCGATCGCGTCCCAGGGGCATACATAGCACCACGCCTTGCCCGCGAACATGATCAGCACGATCAGCAGGCCCCACCACACGGTCCAGGTGAGAATCGGCGCGATGTTGAGCGCCGGGTTCTGATTGCCGAACAGCCCGGCCGCGATAATCAGGACGAACAGCGCGGCCACAACGGCCTGCAACGCGAACCGGAATACGCGCGAGCGCAGACACGCCCGCACCCACCCGATGGACAGCAGATCAAACCGGCCGGCCCTGTCGGTGTGGCACCGGCTTCCAGCCGGTGGCTCAGATGTGTGGCACCGGCTTCCAGCCGATGGACCTGGCATGTGGCACCGGTTTTCAACCGGTGTCTCCACTGCGGGGGCACAAGAGACCCGAAGCTGAATCAGCTCGATGGTCCGGTTGCCGGGGCTGTTCGGGGTCACATTTCCCAGCAGGGCCAGATCGCCGCGCGCCGATCGAACCCATCTCAAGAATGGCGACTCCGCGCGGGCTGAAGCCCGCGGCTCGCTGGCGGCGCTTGAGCGCATGCCGCCTTTCGCCGTCCGCGGCTCGCCATCGACACTTGAGGGCACGTCACGCTGCGGTGCGGCACAGCCGCGCCGACCGAGAAAATCAAACAGGCCGAACGACAGCACCATCACCAGCGCGATCGACGCATAGTAGAGCCACGGCGGGATGCCCCACATGGTGTGCATGAAGAACGCGGCTGGGTCGCGCTTGAACTCGCTGCGGTGCTCCTCGCTGCACAGCCGGTAGGTCTTTTCCAGATAGGTCGCGGAAAAGCCGGCCCGGTCGCCGAGCGGATCGGCGCACACCAGGCATTTCTCGGCCAGGTAGTGCTCGGGGTCCGCCTCGAAGGCCGCACGACATTGCGACGTGCAGAAATGGTACGTTCCGCCGCCGTATGTCGCGTCATAGTTCCAGGCCGGGTTGACCTCCATGCGACACACGACGTCGATGGTGCTGCCGGACATGCCAGCGGAATCCGCGAGTTGCTCTGTCCGGTCACTCTCCAGAAACCTCGCCCGGCACAACTCTCCACAGAAGTGGAAGGCGCGCCCGTCGCGTTCGGCACGGATCGCGGACGCGGGATCCACCGACATGCCGCAAGGGGGACAGACGTTGAGCGGCATTTCGCTGACCGGTGGGCCGCCGTCGTCACCGCCCATGTTGGACGTCATGGCGATGGCGGCGATGATCGCCAGCAGCGTGTAGGGAAAGAGGAGTTTGTATCGCCGTGCGAAGATAGCAAGCAACTTCAGCGGGGAACGATCGCGCGGGCTGAAGCCCGCGGCTCGCGGAAGCGGGTACACGGGACGTCGATCGGCGCGGTTCATATTCCCACCTCCGCCAACACGCGCCGTCCCGCCGTCCGGTGGCCCTTTCGCCGCACCGCCCGCGCGACCACGAACGCGAAGACCGATCCGAACGCTCCCACGATCACCATCGACGCCGTCGCGCTGGGCCGGCCGGCGATCATCAGGAAGGGGATTACCTCGATGCGCCCCTCGACCGGCATCGACAGCTCCACAACGTACTCGCCGTCCGTCGGAAACGTCACGTAGAACTTGAACTCGTTCTCGAAGGGTGAGCGCGTGGTGGCGGGCAGCACGATGGTGTTATCGCCGAAAGTGCTGGTCTGGAGGACGCGCAGCGTCACCGGTTCCGCGTAGGCCCGGCCGGTGTTGCGGTCCTTGATGTAGAAAGCCAAGTTGGCCGGCTCGCCCGGGTTGGGAACGCCCGGATAGGAGGTCAAGAGCACGTCGTACGGGCCGGTGGTCGCCGGGTATTCGAGCGTCGGACGCTGCGGGTAGTTCTCCTTGTAGGAGTAGTGCGGCAGGCCGAGGATGTGGTGCCCCTCGGCGGGAGCGGCGGTGGCCGTCAGCGCCAGCGCCGTCAGCGCCGCGGCCCGCCGGCCGCGCTTGCTGCGCTTGCCGCGCTTGCCGCCGGCGCCCGACTGAGGTTTCGATGAACGCCGCCGCAGGGGATCCGGCAGGCCGATCGTGAACACGAGGGCTTGGGTGTTGCAGTAGCGCAGGCACACGCCGCAGTTGTCGCACTCGATCGACGACGACTGCGTGATCGGGTTGATGCCCGCCTCGCACACCGGGATGCAGTCGGCGCAGCCTGTGCATAGATCGCGTTTCAACCGCACCCGCACCGGCCGCGCCCAGCCGAGCAGGCCGTACAGAGCCCCCCCCGGACACATCGTGCGGCACCACCAGCGCGGCGAGACGAACAGTTCGAAGGCGACCATCAAGCCCAGGATGACCAGCATGGCCGTCGCGGCCGTGCCGAAGATCCAGGCGTGGATCACGCGGCTGAGCACCGCGGGAGGATAGATGAGCACGAAGATCGGCGTGGAGGCCGCGGCCGCAAGGGCCAGCCCGACCGCCAGCAGGACGTACTTGTTGCGGTGCGAAAACGGGACATCGGCCGGCTCGATCTCGGCCAGGTGCAGGAGCCTGCGCAGCTTCCCGGCGATCTCGAACAGCACGTAGGCAGGGCACATCCAACTGCAGAACACGCGGCCCAGCAGCAGCGTGAGTACGACGGGAATGACGATCGACGCCAGCAGCGGCCAGTGGACGTGCTTCGACGCGGCCAGCATCTCCGCCGCCGCCAGCGGATCGGTGAGGCTGACGCCGAGGAGGCGCATCGACCAGAGCGTCCCTTTGTTGCCGTCCAGCAACGCCTGCGGATCGTCGAGCGAATCGACCCAGGGGTGAATCGCCTGCGTGACGATCTCGCCGCGCATTCCGGCCATGAGCTGCGGATCGTGGATGACGCGGGCGGAGCGATAGTGAGCGTACAGGCTCAGCAGCGCAATCCCGCACACCAGCAGGATCACACAGAGCTGCACGCATCGGCGGATGACCTGGAGCTTCATGACAAGGCTCCCTGAAACGCCCGCCGCCGCGTGCGGACGACGCGGATGGCCGGCTCGCCGCGCACCACGGTGCGGCAGATCTCCTCGCACATGCCGCATCCGACGCAATGTTCGGTGTGGATGACCGGGGCCAGGAACGAGCCGGGCAGCAGCGTGATGGCGCGATTGCGCAGCGGGCAGAACGTGAAACACTCGCCGCACGGCCCGCGACGTTCGGCCAGCGCCTCCGACTCCGTCGGTTCCCGTCCCGTCTGGACCAGCAGTTCCTGCTCGTGCCGAAGCCTTTTGGCCTTGAACGAGAGACACATGTCCTCGTCCAGTTCGACGTTGCCCATGTCCACGTCGGCCGGATCATCGAACGGCAGGAGCGCTCCGGTCGGACAGGCCGGGCCGCACAGGTTGCACAGCGTGCAGCCCTTGCGGGACGGGTCGACGTAGGGCGTGTGGTAGAGTTCGCCGTCCGCCTCGGTGTAGAACTGGATCGCGCCCGGCTCGCAGGCGTCCTGGCAGCGATAGCAGCGGATGCAGGCGGCAAGAAAACCCGGCTCAGGCAGGGCACCCGGCGGACGGAGGATACCGGCCAGCTTCTCATACGGACGCTTGACCGCGGGGTAGGATGAGAGCCCCGACCGCTGCAGGACCTGGACGAGTCCGCCGACTACGGCGTACACGGCCGCCAGGGCGATCGAGCGCAGCGTGTCGCGGCGTGACCAGCCCATCACGCCCTCCCCGTCATCACGCGGATCGCGTGGGGATAGCGGATGCAGGCCCGCTCGCAGCAGCCGCAGCCGACGCAGGCCTGCGGGTGGACGGTGGGGCGTTCCCATCGGCCGATCGTCATCGCCTCGCCGGCCAGCGGACACGCACGGAAGCACGCGCCGCAACTCCAGTTGTTGTACGAATAGCACAGATTGAGGTCGATCTCGGCGATGCCGATGGCGACTTTCGCGCCGATGTCTTCGCGGTCTTTGCGGACGAGCTGGAGCGCTCCGCTGGGGCAGACCTCCGTACACTTGAGGAAGTCGCCGTCTTCGGTGGCGCACAACATGCACGCCGCCTTGCGCGGCTCCATGGTCGGTGTTCCGCTCCCCCCGCGGCCATCGCGGTCCTGCATCGGAACGAGCGCGTGATTGGGGCAGGCGTCCGTGCAGCGCATGCAGCGGATGCAGGTGGCCAGGAACGATTCTTCGTCGAGCGCGCCGGGCGGGCGCAGCGGGGGCGCGGCCGTCGCCCGCGGGCCGGCCAGGCCGGCGAGGTATCCGCCCGCGCCCAGCGCCACGCCGACGGCCGCGGATTGTCGGACGAAATCTCTACGGCTGACTGACATGTCATCGACCCGCCAATTCGTCATCCGCCGCCAGCGAGCCGCGGGCTTCAGCCCGCGCGGCGTCCCCGGCTCAAGTACCGTCCCGCGTCAGCAGTTCCGGCCCAACCGGCGTGAGCACCATCCATGTCCGCAAGGAATACGTTTCAACGCCGCGTGCGATGAACGGATCCGCCTGCGCAATCGCCCGCGCAGCGGCTGCATCGCCTGCCTCGATGATCACCATGCCGCCGCGTCCGTCCTGAAACGGCCCACCTGCGATCAGCGCGCCGCGCCGGTGCAGGTCATCCATGTAGGCGACGTGGTCGGGGACTACGGCCTGGAAGGCGTCGGGCGAGGCGGTTTTTTCCAGCAGGATTACGAATTTCATTGGCGGATGATCTCCGATAGCGGCGCGCAACCGGACACGGCAATTCAGGCCGAACGTCCGCGCGGGCTGAAGCCCGCGGCTCGCCGTCGAAGCCGCGCCCCAAGTTCAGTCATATCTTCTCGATCCGCATCGCCAGCTTCTTGTAGTCGCACTGTCCGCTGACCGGGTCCCAGGCGCGGTGGCTGGTCGCGTTGACGAGCCACTTGTTCTTCCTCGGGTCGGCGCTGTCGGCCACCGACAGGTTCCAGGGACTGAAGCAGTATCCAGGGAAGACCTCGGTGCGGGCGGGGCGGATCATGCTCGTCTGCCCGACCGACACCCGGGCCTCGAACGAGCCGCGCCGCGTGACCAGCCGCACCCGGTCGCCGTCGCGCAGCTTGAACCGCTTCGCGTCGTCCGCGTTGATCTCGACGTACTGCTCCGGCACCAGCTTCAGCGTGGTAGCACCGCGGATCGTCTTCGCGGTGTGAAAGTGTTCATAGACCACGCCCAGCCCCAGCCAGAACGGATAGACGTCCTTCTTTCTGTGGTCGTCCAGCGTCAGCGACGCGTCGTTGTAGGCGTCGAAGTGCGGCAGTTCCGGCGGCAGGCCGGCGTCGCGGGCCGCGATGAGAATGCGCGGCTGCCCCGCCGCCGGACCCTGCGTCTCCAGGTCGTCGATCAGAAACGGCCCCTCCCCCGGCTTGCGCTTGTCGCCGTACTGCATCAGTCTGCCCGTGACCTCGTCGAGCTTGTCGTAGTCCTGCTCACAGAGTTTGAATTTCGCCTTGCCGTCCGGGTGGCGGAACTCGCCGTAGGGTTTGCCCGCCCATCCCTCCTGCCCCAGGTAGCGCCGCGGCGTGCCGCCCTGTCTGGCGATCTCGTACGTCGGCGCCGGCCACTGGATGCCGCGCAGCGCCCGTAACTGGTCGTAGGGCGACAGGCCGTCGCGCTCTTCGACCTCCAGGATGCCGGACAGGTCCGCGTCGGACGCCCTGCTGGCCGCGACGATGTCGCGGAAGACGTCTTCAGGGTCGTATGCCATCAGTCCGTTGCCCATCCTGATCTTCTTTTCGTAGGGGCAGATCACATCCGCATCGAGGCCCAGCTTCTGCGCCAGCGCCTTTCCCTTGTCGATGGCCATGTCCATGTCGGGACGGCAGTTGGGGGGGGGATTCCTGGTTCCGTCGCAGACGTACACGCGCCGCTCGGACTGGATGTAGGTGCCGCCGGTCCACTCGCCCCAGGTCGCAGCCGGGAAAATGACGTCGCCGTACAGGTTGTTGGGCGCGTGGCGGTAGATGTCCTGCACGACGCAGAACATCCGCGACAGCGCCGGGCGGACCAGCGTCTCCAGGTCGGGCAGGTGGACGTGGGTGGTGTACATCCAGAACATCGCGTCCAGCCCGCCCTTCAGCGCCCGTTCCATCATGCCCAGCACCATTCCGGGATTGGGCAGGGCGGACGTCTGAGCCAGCCGTTCGCGCGGCACGCGCCAGGCGTCGGCGATGTGGTTGCGCCAGGCCTCGTTCTGGAGCGGCTGATTGAACGGGAGGCGCCCGGTCAGCCCGCCCATCAGGCGTTCGCTCATGGCGTTGGGCTGTCCGGTCTGGGAGTGGCTGCCGCACCCCGGCCGGCCCAGGTTTCCGGTCAGCAGGTGCAGGTTGATGATGCTGATGGTGTTGTGCTGGCCGTGCAGCATCTGGTTGTAGCCGATGCCCCAGAAGCTCAGCACGCCGCCGCGGCCGCGCTGGCGGCCCTTGATCGACGCCTCCGCCCACGCCCGGGCGACGTTCTCGATCGTCTCGACCGTGACCCGCCCCTGATCCAGGCGCTTGAGGCGCTCGACCACCTGCTGGGGCGAATAGCGTTGCAGGACGCCTTCCTTGTAGTCCTTCCAGCCGTTCGTGTTGCGCTCCAGCCACTCCTCCGGCATGCAGGCGTCCGGGTACTGCTTCATCAGCACGTGGGCGATCGCGTTCAGATAGCTGATGTCGCCGTTGAGTGTCTGGATGTGATAACTGTTGCGCGGGTTGATGTCTTCCAGGCCGATGACGGTGCCGGTCTTGCGCGGGTCGGCGACGCTCGTCGGAATGTCGTGCTTGGCCTTGTGATCCGCCACGCGCCAGAAGAGGATGGGATGCGCCTCGCGGGCGTTGTGGCCCCAGAAGGTGATGAAGTCCGCCTCCTCGATGTCCTCGTAGCTGGTGGGCGGCGCGTCCGATCCGTATGAGTGGAAGTAACCCGTCACCGCCGAGGTCATGCACATGCGGGCGTTGGCCTCGATCGAGTTGCTGCCGATGATCCCCTTCATCAGCAGGTTCTCGATCCACTGCGCCTCCATGGTGAGCTGGCCGGAGCCGTTCAGGCCGATCGCGTTGGGGCCTTTCTCCTTGATGATCTCCGCGATGCGCTCGGCCACGATCTCTTCCGCCTCTTCGTATGTGACCTCACGGAACACGTCGTCGTCGAAGCGGCCCTTGGTGGCGGAGACGTGCCCGCGCAGCGGGTCGCTCATGTCGCGCCGCACCAGCACTTTCGTCAGCCGGTCGATGTAGATGGGCTCGTGGGCGTTCAGCCCCTTGATGCACTGGATGCCGCGGTTGGTGGGGTGCTTCTTGTCGGGCACCATGCCGACCACTTTGCCCCCCTCCACCTTGATGAGCGTCCCGCAGCCGACGCCGCAGTAGGGGCAGGCCGCCTGGAGAAGCTGCACGCCGGCGTCCGCCTGCCCGCCGGCCGCGGCCTGCGTTTGCGCCTGCACGAACTCGCCGGGCAGGAGCTGGGTCATGGTCACGGCCGCGCCGGTGCCGGCCGCCATGCGCATGAAGGTCCGGCGGTCGAACTCGCCGTGCTTGACCCGCCGATGGATCGTGCAGGGCGCGAGCGTTACGTCGGACGGGTCTGACTCAAGAACGTGCAGGTTGCCGTTTTCCATCGGATCAGTCTCCATCTCGCGGGGCGACGGCCGCCAGCGTGGACGGCGTAACGCCCGTGCGCTGGGCGTCGGTCGACGCTTCGGCGATGCCCGACGTCAATGAGCGCCGGGCGGGCAAGGTCATGGGGGAAGGCGCCAGCGTGGACCACTGGCGCATCCAGGCGACGATGTCATCGATGTCCTCGGAACTGAGGTCGGTCAAGCCATGGGCGCCCTCCCCGAACGGGCGCATCGCGGTACCGCGACGGCCTCGCACGATGGTCGCCTGCAACATGCCGTCCGTGGCCGCCGCCAGGAAACCCTCGTTGTTCAGTTCGGGCGCCCAGGATCCCTTCCCCTCTGCGCCGTGACATCCGGCGCAGTTGGACGCAAATAGGCTTCGCCCGCGGGCCAGGTCCCACGGCACGACGTATCGGTGCGGCAGCCCGTCCGCCTCGTCATCGAAGGGCGGGTCCGCCTCCCAGCTTCGCAGATAGGCGACGACGTTGTTCACTTCGTCGCTGGACAGCCCCAGGATCGACTGAGGCCCGCGCTTGCCGGGACGCATCTCCGTGCCGCGGCGTCCCAGCGCCAACGTCGCCATCAGGAACCCGTCGGACGCGACCTTCAGGAAGTTCGGGTTGGACAGCGCCGGACCACTGGCGCCTTCGCCGCGCGGCCCGTGGCATCCGGTGCAGTTGGCGGCGTAGACGTATTCGCCGAGTTCCGGCCGGCCGTGCGGGGACTTGGCCACCCGGGCGATCTCGTGCTCGCCCGCCCGCTCGAGCAGCCGCAGGTAGGCTATGATGTCCTCGATCTGCCGGTCGGATAGCTCCGCGATGCCCTGCCCGCCCTTGCGGAAGCCGAGCATCTGCGTTCCTTCTTTTCCGTTGGTGATCCACTCGCGCAGCATGACGTCACTGGCGCTGGTCAGGAACACGGGGTTGTTGAGCTGCGGTCCGATCGCGCCTTCGCCGTCGCCGCCGTGGCAGGCGGCGCAGAAGCCCGCGTACAGGTGCCGGCCCGCGTCCCAGTCGCCGCGCGGCACGGTCTGCGCGTGCCACGATTCGGGCTTCGACGGCTCGGTTTGCCAGGTGCGGATGTAGCGAACGATCGAGGCGACGTCCTCGCTGGACACGTGTTGCCATGAGGGCATGCCGGTGCCGGGCCGGCCTTGGATCATCGTCCGGGCGAGAAACTCGTCGTCCACCACGGTCAGAAACGCCTGCGTATTCAGTGTAGGCGCCAGGTCTCCCTCGCCGTTGGCGCCGTGGCACATGACGCAGTTGGCTTTGTACAAGGTCGCGCCGATCTCGACGGATACGCCGGTCGCGTCAGGGTTGCCGCACAGTCTGAGGACCTCGGCCACGCTGCTGCGCGGCGCCTGCCACTGGCGCATAAACGCCAGCAGATCGCTGACTTCCTGAGCATCGAACGTGCGCCACGCGGGCATGGCGGTGTTGGGCCGGCCGTGGATGATCGTGTCGCGCAGGAAGGCGTCGGACGCCACGGCCAGGAACGTCGGCGAGTTCAGCGATACGCCGATGCCCCCTTCGCCGTCGCGGCCGTGGCAGGTGGCGCAGTTGGCGCGGTACAACGCGCCGCCCACACGAGCATCGCCGCGGGCCGCCGAAATCGAACCCATGTCGGGTGGCGGCTGGTCCCAGCCGCGGATGAAGTCTACCAGCAGGGCAATCTCGTCGTCTGTCAGGCCGCCTTCCCGCGACCACGCCGGCATCTTCGTGCCCGGCCGGCCGTTGGCGATGATGTGACGCAGGTAGTCGTCGCTGACGACGCCCAGTGTGTCCGCGTGGTGCAGCGACGGGACCATCACGTCGGTTCCGCCGCGCTGTTCGACCACCACGTCGCGCCGGTCCCATTCGTGGCCCCAGGGATCGGCGTCGCGCGGCCACAGCCCCGCCCGCATCGTGGTGCCGTAGCCGTCCGCTCCGTGACAGGCGGAGCAGAACATGCGGTAGAGCGTCTCGCCGCGGACCGGCCCGTCGCCGCCGGCACCCGTGCGCGGACGCGGCGTGTGTCCGGCCAGCGCGGACTTGCGGTGCAGGCTCATCATGTAGAGCGACAGGTCGCGCGCCTGCGCGTCGGTGAGGCCCATCTCGGGCATGACCGTGCCCGGCGACACCTCCTGCGGGAGCTTGAAGTGCTCGAAGAGCCACTGTTCGACGGTGTGCTCGCCTTTGACGCGGGTGAAGTCGAAGTCGTGCCGCGTCTTGTCGCCGACGTAGGTCAGTTCGGGACCGAGGTTGCCGCCGCGGCCGCGGTAGACGTGGCAGCCGAGGCAGCCCAACTCCAGCGTGAGGCGCTTGCCGCGGGCGAGGGCGTCGGCACCGGCAACCATCGCCCGCAGCGACGCTTCGTGGATCGGCTCGGTCGCACCGCCGGCGTCGCCCCCCCCGCCGGCCATCTCGGCGAAGAGGTCCGACGCGCCGCCGTACAGATCGATCTCGGCGTGGCACCGTCCGCACCCGGTATACACGGCTTCACTGCGCAGCATAGGTTCGTCCACGTGCAGCGCCGGCGTGCCGTCGTCCCGCCAGCCGTGTGCTTCCTCCTTGTCCACGGCCAGCCCGCGCCCCTGGTGGCAGATGGTGCAGCCGAACCGGTCCGTGGGATGGTCGGCCAGGAAGTCCCCCGGGTGCCGCCGCAGCGGCTGCGGCGCCTCGGCCATGGCGGGGTTGTCGACGCCGAGGTGGCAGGTGGTGCAGCGGTCGGTGCGCCCCAGGTCCGGCAGGTAGAGCTGCTTGTGCTCGATGGCCAGCGCCTGCGCCGAGCGGCGGGCGCCGTCGGTGGTGGCGTCGGCGATCAGCCGGGCGCGATACTGCGCCTGCCAGGAGCGCCAGGATCCCGTGAAGTTCTCCTCGAACGCCGCCAGCACCAGGACGACCAGCGACGCGATCGAACTGAGCAGGAGCAGCAGTTTCATGTTGCGAATGTGCGTCGGATCCATGTCGCGTTTCCGTATTGCCGGCTCACGTCGGAGTTCCGGCACTCATGCCGGGCGTTCCTTGCCCCCGCCGCTGCGCGGCGCACTGGCGATGGACTCAATGGACAGCATGGACTGTATGGACACTATGGACTGTATGGACTCAATGGACGAATCTGTGAACTTTCCCGCCCGCAACATTCAACCTTCCAACCTTCCAACCTGCAACCTGCAACCTTCCAACCTGCAACCTGCAACCTGCAACCTGCAACCTTCCAACCTGCAACCTTCCAACCTGCAACCTTCCGACCTTCAACCTTCCAACCTTCTAATGCACCGGCCACTCGCTGTGCGTCCAGTAGAAATCCCAGTTCGGTCCCCGGTGGACCGTCGCGAAGTAGGTGAGGATCACGAACCCCACCAGGAAACAGGTAAACAGTGCAATCGCGCCCATCCGCGTCGAACCCGTCGCCCGCACCACGCCGATCGACCAGAGCGCGAACAGCGCCACGTACACGGTGCCCGGGTTGAACAGCGTTACCACGATCTGAGGCACGTGAGCGGTGGCCTCCCAGTTGCGCAGCCAGCCGAAACGCACCGTAAACCACAGCATCCCGACAACCGCCGCCGCCGCTAGCGCGGCGCTGAGCGCCGTGACCCGCCGTCCGCGCGGCCCGCTGAACCAGACGCCCGCGTCCTCCTTCTCACGATCCAGGAAGGGAACCAGCGCGATGCCCAGAACGACGATGGCGGGTATACCCACGCCTCCCATGAACGCGGAATAGGACACCAGTTCCTGCAACCCCAGGAAATACCAGGGCGCCTTGGCGGGGTTCTCCGGCACGGCGGGGTTGGCCATTTCTTTGAGCGGCGCGTCATACGCGTACCCCAGCACCAGCATGGCGAGCACGGTCAGCATGGTCGCCGCCCCGATGACGTACAGGGCATTCGGCCAGGTGGGTACGGTGTTGCGCATCTCGCGGTTGACGGCCGGCGTGCGGCCCTGCATCAGGCCCATCAGTCCATAGGTCTTCAGCGGCGCCGGCGCCGCGCGCCGGGGCGCCTGGGCGCCCCGAAAGCCGTCAGCCTCCGGCGCCGCGTCGGCCGACGCCGGCCGCACCAGACCGCCGTCCTTGCGGATGCGCCAGAAGTGGACGGCGATCAGCACGCACGTGATCACCGGCAGCACGATGACGTGCAGCACGTAGAACCGGATGAGCGCTTCCTGGCCCACGTAGTGGGCGCCTAAGAGCAGCTCCTTCTGCATCCGGCCCGGATCGAAAACGCCGGTCACTCCCAGGGCGTCGGTCAACTCCTGGGGCGACTGAGCGATGTTGGCGCCGATCGTGACCGCCCAGAACGCCAACTGGTCCCACGGCAGCAGATATCCGGTAAAACTCAACCCCAGCGTCAGGACGAAAAGACCCATCCCCACCACCCAGTTGAACTGGCGCGGCCGCTTGTACGCGGAAGTGTAGAACGCCCTGGCCATGTGCAGAAAAACGCACGCCACCATGGCATGGGCCGACCACCGGTGTACGTTGCGGATGAAGGCGCCGGTCGGCACGACGTGCATGATGTCCAGCATCGAATCGTAGGCCTGATCCACCGACGGCTTATAATAGACCATCAGCAGGACGCCGGTCAGACACAGGATCACGAACAGGACGAAGGTCGCCACTCCCAGCCCGAGCGTCGTGGCGCTTTTGAGCGAATGGCGGTGCATCCGCACCGACAGGATATGAAGGAAGAAGTTCGAGAACACCGTCTGCGAGCGGGCCCGGTCCGACGTGGGCTTGCCGTGACGGATAAGGGCGTCGCGGAACTCGCGCGGCGTCGTCAGCAGGTTGGAGCCGAACTGGCGCAGCGGGCCGGCATGCCGTCCTGCACGGGCCGCCGGCTTCTCGGTGGAACTGGCCTGTGTGTGTCCTTCAACCATCGCCGTATCCCACTTGCAAGATCCGTTCCGCTGTGGCACCGGTTTCCAACCGGTGTCTTGCACCTCACTGCCAACCTTTCGGGACTACGCCTTCAACACGGTCCCCGCCGGCACCGCCTTCAATGTATCCGCCACCAACGTTTCCTCGGGAGAAACGGTCAACTCCACCCATACCAGCCCCTTCGGGGCCGGACCTCCGAGCAGCGCCCCGTCCGGGCCGAACACCGATCCATGACAGGGACATTTGAACTTTCCGTCTTCTCCTCGCTCGGCGATGCACCCAAGGTGCGTACACACGGACGAAATCGCGTGCAGCCCCCCCTCGTCGCGAAACACCCACAAACGGTGCTGCGGGAAATAACTCGGTGTACCCTTGAGAAACGCCTCCGGGCGCCCGAGTTTGACCTGGGAGTTCGATTCCGGGAACACCGACGGCATGGGCAGCCGCAGCGCTCCGAGCATCGCCATCACGAAGGCGGCGACCGCCGACCACGCGGCCGCCAGGCCGAGAAAATCCCGCCGCGTCTCCGGCGGCGCAAATCGCTGACTTTCCGGAAAGCTCACACGTGTCTCGCTCATCTGTGCCGATCCTCTCAAAGTTCCATCAGGGCCGTCGGTTGCCGCACTCCGTGCGGTCCGTGCAATTCACGCAGTGCCCGCAGTCCGTGCAGTCGATGCCGTCCGCGCACTCCGTACAGTTCACGCAGTCGGTGCAGCTCGCACAGCCTCAGCAGTTCACGCCGTCCATCCAGTCCATCCAGTCCATCCAGTCCATGTCGTCAATTCCCCCCGCGCGCCTTCTTCTACCGCTGCGCCGCCGCCGGCTCCGCGCCGGCCGTCCAGCAACTGCTGAACTGCACGCGCTCCATCGTGATCGCGCCCACCGGGCAGCGCTGCTCACACAACGCACACCGGATGCACTTCTCCTCGTCTTTGATGATCGCCGACGCTTCTGAGAGATCTGCGCCCTCGCCGTACCGCGTCCGCAGCAGCGCGGCCAGCTCATCACCGCCTTCCAGCCGATCGCTGGAGACGAGCTGCAAACACAGTTCCGGGCACACGTCGGCGCATCCGCCGCACAGGATGCACTTCTGTGAATCGAAGATCGTGTTCACGCCGCAGTCCAGGCAGCGGCAGGCCTCCGTCACCGCCAGCCGTTCGTCGTAGCCGCGCTCCACGGTGACGCGCTGGTCCGAGCGGCGGTCGGCTGCCGCCACGGTGGGGATTCCGGTGCGCGGGAGCTTTTCGTAATCCTGCTCGCGCTCATAGTCCGGCAGATTCAGGTGAACGAGCGTAGAAGACGTCTCCAGTCGCTGCCCTGAAAGGTGACTGTGAATGACGCGGGCGCACTTCTTGCCGCTGGCCACAGCGTCGATCAGCAGCCGCGGCCCGTAGGCGATGTCGCCGGCCACGAAAACGTCCGCCGCGGTCGTGCGCAGCGTGTCCGCGTCACAGTCGATCAGCCCGCGCTCGGTGAGCCTCACGTCGCCGGCAGGATCAATGAAGGAAAGGTCCGGCTGCTGCCCGATCGCCCAGATCACCGTGTCCGCGTCGAGCGTAATCACGTCCGACTCGTCGAACTGCGGCGCGAAGCGCCGATTCTCATCGAAGACCCGCAGGCACTTCTTGAACCGCCCCCCGGTGAGCCTGCCGGACGCGTCGCGCACCAGCTCGACCGGCCCCCGCGACGGGTGCAGCAGAACGCCCTCCTCGTGCCCTTCGAGGATCTCGACGTCGTCGGCCGGCATCTCGTCGACGCTTTCCAGGCAGCACAGGTGGACCTCGCGCACCTGCGCCTGTCGCAGCACGCTCCGAGATACGTCGTAGCCCACCTGCCGGATGACGGTGCGCGACACGTCGTAGGCCACGTTCCCGCCGCCGATCACCACCACCCGCCCGCCGAGCTGGTGCAGCGTCGATGCCGGCGAGCGGTTGTTCAGGGCCACGTCGCGAAGGAACTCGACCCCGCCCAACACGCCCGGCCCGTCGCCGCCGGGAATGGGGATCTTGCGCGAGCGCTTGGCCCCCACCGCGATCACCGTCGCCTCGTGCTCCGCCCGCAACCGGGCCAGCGTCACGTCGCGGCCCACCTGCGTGTTGCAGACGAACTCGACGCCCAGGGCCTCGATAACCTCGACTTCCGCCCGGATCAGGTCGCGCGGCAGGCGATACTCGGGAATCCCCACCGCCAGCATCCCGGCCGGCACCGGCTCCATCTCATAGACCACCGGCCGGTAGCCCAACAGGGCCAGGTCGTGAGCGCACGCCAGCCCCGCCGGCCCGGATCCGACGATGGCCACCTTGCGGCCAACCCCGCCGCCGCCCGACAGGTGCAGCCGCTCGCGCAGCGACGCCACCTCCTCCAGCCCGCTGCACTCCCGCTGATGGCGGTGGGAGAGCACCCGCTGCAGCAGGCTGATGGGTTTGAGGGTCTCTTGCGTGAACGACTCGGGGCCGAACCGCTCGGTCACGAACCGCTTGAGGGCCCGAATGGAGACCGCCTGGTCGACGGCGCCGCGGCGGCAGGCCGCCTCACACGGCGCCCCGCAGACGCGCCCGCAGATGCTGGCCAGCGGGTTCGGCCCTCGGGCGATGAGGTATGCGCTCTCGAAGTCGCCGCGGGCGATGGCGCGGACGTAACCCCGCGCGTCCGTGTATACCGGGCAGGCGTACTGGCACTTGATCTGCCTTCGCCAGTACTCGTCGTCGGGGATTTCAACCGTTACGGAATGCATCACGCGCTTCCAGTCGAACTCCGGGGCGCCGTCGCGCCGCTTGTGCGTCGCGTCCGCCCGGCCGGACCCGGCCGGGCCGCCCTGGCGGCATCGCGCCGCGCCGGCCTGGAGGCCCGCCGCCTGCGCGGCCGCGCCAGGTCCTGCACCGTCGTCTCATCCAGAAACCGGCGAAGCTCGTCCGTGACGCGCTTCCAGCGCCGGTGGCCGTCACACGGGTGCTCGTCGCTGCACGTTGCGTTCCCGAAGGGGCAGGGCTTGCGGGCCACGGCGACGGCCTCGAACGGGGCCACCACCTCGTGCAGGCGTACCTCCTCCGCGGGCCGGGCCAACTGGAAGCCACCGGACTTGCCGGGCGACGCCTCCAGCACGCCGCAGCGCACCAGTTCCCGCAGGAGGGTGGAGAGGTACTTGGGCGGGATGTTCAGTGCCGCGGCGATGCGCCGGCCGGGCAGGGGCCCCTCATCCGGGCACCGGGCCAGGTACACGACCGCCCGCATGGCGTATTCACTGGTCAGGGAGAGCACGTCGCCGCCTCGGGTCCGCCAATCGACCATTTATCCATAAGTATATCGTCATTTGGCCGGCTGTCAAGCAAAAAAAACCGGCCCCGCCGGCCCGGTCCGCGCCGGAACCGGCGGCCGAGCCGAGCAAGCCGCCGATTCCGTCACGCGCCCTCGGATTCAGGGCCGCTGCGAACCTGCCTTGAACGACCCCCGCGCAGGGGCTATACACGTTGCGCGATGGGTGGTCGCTTTCCAGGCAGGAACTCCGCGCGGGCGGAGTTGCCGCCTCTTAGCCCCGGCGATCACGCCGGGCGGATACCGGCCGGACGGCAGGAGCCACGCGGCTCGCTGCCGGGACCTGATCGCACACGGTTAAGAAGGGACTCCGGGAGCGATCCGTGCCTGATTCCGCCGCCGTCCACGCCAAGGCCGCCCTGCTCGGCCAGCACGTCCTGCGCATGACCACCGCCGCCGGCTCCGGCCACCCGTCCAGCGGCCTGTCGTTGGCACACGTCACAGTGGAGCTGATGTACCACCGGATGCGGTTCGACCCGGCCGACCCGTGGAACCCCCGTGCCGATCGACTGGTACTGTCCGAGGGCCACGCGGTGCCGATCATCTACGCCGCCTACGCCGACCTCGGCGGCGTGGTCGGCAGATCGAAGGCGGAGGCGCGCCCGCTGACCTTCGACGACCTGTTGACGCTGCGCCGGCGCGACAGCGTCCTGGACGGCCACCCCAACCCGGCGGAGGGATTCCCCTTCTTCGACGCCGCCACCGGGTCGCTGGGCCAGGGGCTTTCCGTGGCCGCGGGGCTGGCGCTGGCGGCCCGGCTCGATTGTGTCGACAAGCGCATCTACGTACTGCTGGGCGACGGCGAATCACGCGAGGGGCAGGTATGGGAAGCGATGGACTTCATCGTCGACCACGGCCTTGCCAACGTCTGCGCGGTCTTCAGCGCGAACGGCCAGGGACAGGCGGGCGACGTCTCGCCGCGGCAGTCGCCGGAAGCGCTGGCGGCGAAGGCGGCCGCGTTCGGCTGGCGCGTCCGTTCGATCGACGGCCATGACCCGGTGCAGATCGCGGCGGCGCTGGACGACGTGGGCCGCACCGACGGGCCGGTCGCGATCGTCGCACGGACGATCAAGGGGTGGGGCGTAGACTCGCTGCAAGCGGGCAACTGGCACGGCAAGCCATTGCCGGAGAATCTGCTGGAGAAAGGGATCGCAGAACTGGAGGCGACCGCCCGGGCGCTGGGGGCGAGTGTCGCGGCGGCCACTTGGCGGCGGGATGGCGCCATGCCCCCGTCATCCTCCGGCAGGCCGTCGGGGGGGGGTGCTGTGGCTGAGGGTTCACCGGCTGGAAGCCGGTGCCACACTCAGGGCCCCGGCATTCATGCCGGGCGGACAGCGGCTGGAAGCCAGTGCCACACTCAGACACCGGTTGAAAACCGGTGCCACACCCCGAGCCCCGGCATTCATGCCGGGCGGACACCGGCTGGAAGCCAGTGCCACACCCAGACACCGGTTGAGAACCGGTGCCACACCGACTTGAAGCTGCCACCGTTCACCGAGGCGATGGAGGCGGCGGGGCTTTCGGCGGACGTGGCCAAGCAGCGGGTGGCAACCCGGGTCGCGTACGGCGCGGCGCTGGTGGCCGCCGGACACCTGGACGACCGCGTCGTCAGCATCGACGGGGACGTGAGCAACTCGACCTACGCCAACATGTTCGCCAGGGCGCACCCGGCGCGGTTCTTCGAGGGCAAGATCGCCGAGCAGAACATCATCAGCGTCGCTGTCGGTCTGGCGGCCGCGGGAAAAAAGCCGTTCGCCAGCAGCTTCGCGAAATTCCTGGCCCGCGGCTACGACCAGGTCGAGATGGCCAGCATCACGCGGGCGGACGTCAAGCTGGTCGGTTCGCACGCGGGCGTGTCGCTGGCGGCGGACGGCCCGTCGCAGATGTCGCTGCACGACGTGGCCTATTTCCGCAGCATGACGCGGGTGAAGGCGGCGGAGGATCAGCCCGCCTGCCTCGTGTTTCATCCGGCTGACCCCGTCTGCGCCTATGCGTGCGTCGAGCTGATGATCAACCACGTGGGCTTGTGCTATCTGCGCACACACCGGCCGGCGGCGCCGTTCCTGTACGCCCTTGATGAAGCGTTCAGCATGGGGGCGTGCAAACAGTTGCGGCAGGGGTCGAAGCTGACGCTGGTCAGTTCGGGCTTCCTGCTGCACACGGTGCTGGCGGCCGCGGATGAACTGGCCGGCGACGGCGTGGATTGCAACGTGTTCGACGCCTGGTGCTTCCCGCTCGACGCCGGCCCCATCCTGCAGGCCGCGGCCGGCGCGGGCGGCGTCATCCTGACCGTCGAAGACAACTACGCAGGCGGTCTGCACGCCGAACTGGCCGAGGCC
>QZJT01000106.1 GCA_003597935.1 Phycisphaerales bacterium
GTGTCCACGGCCGGAGTGGGACATGAGCCGGTCACGACCGGAAAGAACTGCGCCAACTGCCACAATCCCCACGGCAGCGACGTACCCAGGATCCTGGCGGATACCGAGATTCACCTCTGTCTGGGTTGCCACGACGAGCCGATGGATACGCCGAACGGCCCCATCGTTGACATGAAGTCCTGGATCGACACCAACCCGGAACATCACGGCCCCATACGGGACGGCAACTGCACCGGGTGCCACCAGCCACACGGCTCGGAGAACTTCCGAATCCTTCAACACACGTTTCCGCGAAGATTCTACGCCCCGTTCTCGCTGGACACCTACGCCCTGTGCTTCGAATGCCACGAGGAGACGCTGGTCCTCGACGCCAGGACCACAACGCTGACCGGATTCCGGAATGGAGACGTCAACCTGCACTACCTGCACGTCAACCAGCAGAAGGGGCGGACGTGCCGCGCCTGTCACGAAATTCACGCCGGCACCAGGCCCAAACGGATCAAGGACTTCGTTCCTTTCGGAAGCTGGATGTATCCGGTGAACTTTGAGAAGAGTGAGACCGGTGGTCGATGCACGCCCGGTTGCCACGTGGAACGCGCCTACGATCGGGGGCATCAGATCAGCTTGAAGTGACGAACGGCCCCCTGGAGCTTTGAACATGAAACGGACCGTCCTGACGTTCGTGTGCCTCTCAACCGCCCTGGTTGTGACGGTCGCCTTGCCGGGCCAGGGGGAGGAGCCGAATTCCTTTCCTTCCAACCCGTTCCAGGTCGGCGAGCCCATCCCAGACATCACGCTGCCGATGGCCGACCCGGCCGGCGAAGCGTTTGCCCTCGCGCGGTTGACGGGCAAACCCGCGGCCATCGTCTTCTGGCGCCCCAACCAGCCCATGTCCCTGGACGCGCTGCGCGACGTGGAGCAGATCCTCTCCAAGCTCGGACCGTCGGCGATCAACGTCGTGGCCGTCGACACGTCGCGGGCCTCCGCGGAGGCGGTGCAGACCGTTCTGGCAGGCGAGACTCTCTCATATCCCGTACTGTTGGATCCGGAGCGAGAGCTTTACGGCGCGGCCGGTGTCATCGTCTGCCCCACCACGCTCCTGCTGGATGCCGATGGCGTGCTCCGCTTCAAGGCCGCCAGTCACCCCCGTCAGTTCGCCCACGTGGTGGAGACGCGATTGCAGTTCCTCCTGGGCAACATCGACGAGGCCACCATGGAGTCTCTGATCGAACCTACCGTGCTCCAGATTCAACACGACGTGGCCAACGCTTGGCGCATGTACAATCTCGGCAAGAACCTTCAGGCCGGCGGCAAGCTGGCCGAAGCTGCCGAGGCCTATCAGAAAGCCGTTTCCGAGTATCCCGCCCTGCCCGAGGCCCGTTGTGCACTCGGCTTCATGAAACTGGCGGACGCGGACTTTGAGGCCGCCGCCACTCATTTCCAGACTGCGCTCACCTATCAACCCTCGTCCGCACTGGCTCGCCTGGGGCAGGCGGCCGTGCTCGCCAGGACCGGCGAGCCCGAGGCCGCCGAGGAAATTCTGCTATCCCTGCTTGGGCATAAGTCGATCGCCATGCGAACCCGCTACGAACTCGGTCGGATCTACCATGCCCGCGGCCAGCTCGACCGGGCGACCACCTTCTATGAAGACGCCCTGATGACCATGTTCGAGCAGCCGCAGGGCACCGGAACGGCTACCGTACCAGCGCCCGCAGCGCCCGGGTCCGCGCCGGCGGCGCCGGTGAACCGGCCGGCACCGGTTTCCCGATCCACGGCCACGCCGGTCGACGCCGTGAAGCCCTCCGCCGATGTCTCGTACGTCGGCGTCAAACGGTGCAAGAAATGCCATCTGCAGCAATGGAAGTCCTGGGAGAGCACAAAGATGGCCGGCGCCTTCAACGCACTCAAGCCGGGCGAAACCTCGGACGTCAAGATCGCGCGCGGGCTGGATCCCGCCAGGGACTACACCACCGACCCGGCCTGCCTGAAATGCCATACCAGCGGCTACGGATACCCCGGCGGCTACCCGGCGCCGGGCGCCGGCGATCCGGCCGCCTCTCGAGAGGCCGCTGAACACGCCGGGGTGGGGTGTGAATCGTGTCACGGACCGGGAAGTAAGTTCACCCTGATCCACCAGGAGATTCTGGACACGCAGCGGACCTATACCCAGCGGGAACTCTACCAGGCCGGGCAGTATGAAGTCGGACCGGGCGTCTGCGCCGCCTGCCACGTCACCGGCGCGCCCTGTATCCCGCCCGACTACGTGTTCGACTACCAGACCCGCAAGGAGCAGGGTACGCACCGACACTATGACCTCAGATTCAGGAGCAACTGAATGACCGTGCGCAATCATGCGCCGCCAGCGAGCCGCGGGCTTCAGCCCGCGCGGAGGTTCGGCTTCGCAGTGGCTACGAGTCGCGCACGGTGATATGGCCACTGGGCGGGGAGTTTTCATGGCATGATCAGAACACTCGTGATCGCAGGAAGTCTGGTGGTCCTGCTGGGGCTGGCCGTAGTGGCGGTCGGCGCCTGGATCAACGCGCCAGGGGTCTTGCCGCCGCAGCCGATTGCGTTCAATCATCGGTTGCACCTGGAGCGCGTGCAGGGGCTGCAATGTGAGTACTGCCACCAGTTCGTCAAGACCCAACCCTACGCCGGGCTGCCCAGCAAGCACGTATGCTACGATTGCCATGATCCCTACGCGGACGACGGCGACCCCGAGGCCGACGCGCGTCAGGACAAGTTCTCGGTCCTGATGAGCTATCGTGACGAGATCGAGGATATCCCCTGGCACCGCGTGACGGGTACCCGCCACGATGTGTTTTTCTCTCACCGGCGTCACGTCACCGTCGCCGGGCTGGATTGCCGTGCCTGTCATCCGGATATGCCGGACCGCACCGAACCGCCGACCCGCGGGCCTATCACGATTTCGATGGACGCCTGCCTCGAATGCCATGAAAAGAGCAAAGCCAGCGTTGATTGCGTCTCCTGTCATCGGTAGCGGGAATTGAAGGAAAGGAACCGCCGATGAACGAAGTATTCGACTTGTACGGAACGCCGCTCTTTGCCGGATGTTCGCGCGAGGAGCTGACGCCGCTTGCCGCCGTGGCCCGGCACCGGGATTTCGGCGATGGAGAATTGGTCTTCGCTCACAACGACGAGGCCAACGACCTGATGATCATCGCCTCCGGACGCGTCGAACTGGAATTGCCCGTCTTCATCCTGGGTCAGGCCCGCAACATCCCTTTCGAGACCAAGGGACGCGGCGACGCCATCGGCTGGTCCGCCCTGGTCCCGCCGTACCGGTTCACGCTCAGCGCCCGTGTATCCGGCGGCGCCGATCTGGCCCTCTTTCCCCGGGCCGAACTCACCGCGGTGCTGGAATCGTCGCCCGCACTCGGCTTTCGCGTCATGAAGAACCTCGCCGCCATCGTCGGCCAGCGCCTCACCCGCACCAAGGCGATGTGGGTTCGCGAGGTCCAGCGCAGCCTCGACGAACGATACCGGTAACGGCCGCCGTCCATGAACGTCGCACTGATCGGCAGCGTCAGCTCGATGTGGTATGCGCTGGGCGCGCTGATCCGCGGCGGGGTGGACGTGACCTGTGTGCTCGGCGTGGACGAATCGCACGCCGCCGGCATCAGCGACTATCGCTCGCTGCGCCGGCGGGCGCAGGCCGCCGTCCCCTTCCGATCATTCGACGCCGCGATGGTCGCCTTGCGACCGGTCGGGGCGGGTGCCGACGTGCGTCGGATCGTCTGTGACGAGACCGTCTGGGAAACGCACCGGCCGGCCGCCGGGCAGGAAGTGGGGCTTAATCCCCATGTGCTGGGGGTCATCGGCGAGCACCTCACCGCCAGGCTGGACTCCCTGCGGCTCCATGCCTCCCAGGGATGCCCTGCCCCGCACGCCCGATCGGCCGAGGCCCTCCGTTCACTGGCGGTATGGCGCGGCAGTGTCGTGTTGCTCCCGGCCGCGGAAGCGTTCGTCGTCGTGCGGGAAGGCCTGCCCGCGGGCGTGGACGGACCATAAGCTGCGGGCGCTGGCGGCACTTCCCGGATTTCTGCAGAATTCGGGCGCAAGATTTCCGCCGCCGGCGGCACGTACACTTATGAGGGCCGCCCTGAAGCGGCTTCCGCACCCGGGCGCCGGAAACGCCTGATAAGTGCTCCGCATCGAGGTTGAGCCAAGCCGGTGCCGCGCCTGCCCGACATCAAAGGGAATGCGGGCCTTGGGATGGGATGATGAGCTGCAAGCGATACATCGGGATCGACCTGGGGACGACCTATTCCGTCGTCGCGCGGGTGGACCGTGGCGGACACATCGGTTGCGTCCCCAATAGGGAGGGCGAGTCGCTGACGCCGTCGGTCGTCGCCGTCGACGAGGAAGGGCGGCTGGTGGCGGGCAAAGAAGCGGTGGACGTGCTTCAGACCGACCCCGGCCGTGCCGCGGAGGCGTTCAAGAGGCACATGGGAGAAGCGGACTACGTCGTTCGGCTCGGTGGCCGTGAGTACACTCCGGTTGCGTTGTCGGCGTGTCTGCTGAAGCGGCTGGTCGAGGACGCGCAGCACGCCGTCGGCGACGTGGATGGCGCCGTCATCACGGTCCCGGCCCATTTCGGTGATCGCCAGCGCAGCGCCACGCTCGACGCCGCCGCCCGGGCCGGCATCAACGTCGTCGCGATCATCAACGAGCCGACCGCGGCCGCGCTGGCCAACGCCTTCGAGCAATACGTTTCGGCCGGGGGGGACCCCAGCGACCTGGAAAAGGCGACGATCGCCTCGACCGCACCCGGCATCAGCGTCGTCTGTGACCTGGGCGGCGGGACGTTCGACTTGACGGTCATCCGCATCAACGGCAGCGATTTCGACGTGCTGGCCACCGGCGGCTCGCTCCAACTCGGCGGGCGCGACTGGGACGACCGCATCGTGGACGAGATGGAGCGGCACCTGCTGAGCACCGGCGGACCGGACCCGCACCACGATCCGGCAGCGCGGGCC
This sequence comes from Phycisphaerales bacterium, assembly GCA_003597935.1. Lineage (GTDB taxonomy): Bacteria > Planctomycetota > Phycisphaerae > UBA1845 > UBA1845 > SURF-32. The sequence goes on from QZJT01000106.1 coordinate 5,001, forward strand.
CGGATGCGGATGGCCGCCCAGGCCGCCAAGCACGTGCTGACGGTCAAACCGCAGGCCGCGGTGCAGCCGCCCTATCCGGGGTCGCCGCCGTGTACGCTGACGCGGGAGCGATTCGAACACCTCAGCGAAGGCCTGCTGTGGCGTCTGCGGGAGTGTACAGCGGCGGTGATGTCGGACGCCGTGCTGGCGTGGTCGGACGTACACGACTTGATGCTGGTGGGGGGGGCCACGCGCATGCCGATGGTGCGGCGGCTGGTGCAGCAGATCAGCGGCCTGGTGCCGAACACCCGCTTGCAGCCGGATCTGACGGTGGCGCAGGGGGCGGCCGTGTTCGCGGCGATTCACAGCGTCCATGAGGCGATGGCGCCCGCCGGCCGGCGCACGGCCGCCGCTGGTCGTGCCGCTTCAGCGCCGGCGGCCGGCGATGACAACGGCGAGGCGGAGATGGACGCCCTCGTGGATGACGTGATCGACTCGGCCGGCCATTCGCTGGAAGCGCTGGCGCGGGGGTCGGGGCAGGGGGGCTTCGACGAGGCCTTCGCCGCCGCGGCCGGCTCGGTGCGCCTGCGCGACGTCAATTCTCATAGTCTGGGCGTGATGGTGCGCTCGCCGCGCTATGACAAAAAAGTGAATACGATCTTAATTCCGCGCAACACGCCGCTGCCGGCGGAGTGCCGGCGGGTGTTCGCGACCCGGGTGGACAACCAGTCGCGCATCCGCATCCCGGTGCTGGAAGGCGAAGTGCGCGAACTCGATGCATGCACGCAGATCGGCACGTGTACCATCGAGGCGCTGCCGTCGAACCTGCCCAAAGGCTCGCCGGTCTCCGTAACGCTGCGCTACGACGCCAACGGGACGGTGCGGGTGCGGGCAGAAGAGATGTCGACGCAGACCGCGGCCGAGGCGGTCATAGATCGAAGCGCCACGGTCATAGATCAACGCGCCACGGAGGGCGGCAACGGCAAGCCCCACGACCGCGTCGACGAACTGGCGGCGGCCCTGGCGCAGCTCGGCGGCGGGTAGCACCCGCGCGCCGTCCGCACGCCGCGGCGCGTGACTGGTAGGTCGTTGGGGACGGAATCGCCCGCCGTCGCCAGGCTGGTTCACTATGAAACGGGCGGCTGGAGGACGGCTCATGAAGTGCGGATTGAGCCTTGCGGCAGTGACGTGGCTGGTGGCGTTGGGTGCCGCCGATCGGGAGGCGGCGGCCCAGTGTTCGCGCCGCGAGTATGGATGGACCATCGCGTTGGGATCGGAGGTCTTCGACCAGGTTCGTGGGCTGGCGCTCGACCGCCGCGGAAGTGTGTTCGTGGGCGGGTCCTTCCAGGAGCGCATGGACTTCGGTCCTTCCCAGGCGAAGCAGAAGTTTAGATCCAAAGGGGCCGAGGAAGGGTACATCGCGAGCTACACTGCGGGCGGCATGTATAGCTGGGTGGTACCCATCCGTGGCAAGGACGACAGTTTTGTCTTCGGGGTGGCGACAAAAAAGAACGGCGACGTTGTAGCCACCGGCAGTTTTGACGGGAAAGCCAACTTCGCACCCGGGCGAGACAAGGACCGCCATAAGGCCAACGAAGATGGCAACGCGTTTGTCACGCTGCTGGGTGGCGACGGTTCCTACGGATGGACGAAGTCATTTGGCGGGAAAGACTCTGAAATCGGTTGGGACGTGGCGATCGACGGCAGCAACGACATCGTCGTGGTCGGGCGGTTTGAGGGAACACCCGACTTCGACCCCGGCCCCAAGAAGGACAGGCATCCCACGCAGGGAAACCGGGACGCCTTCATCACCAAGCTGGGGGCCAATGGAAGCTACCGATGGACGCATACGTTCGGGGGCACCTACGTCGACGAAGCCGTGGCCGTCACAACAGACGGTGAAGACAGCATCTACGCCGCCGGCCATTTCAACGAAACGGCCGACTTCGATCCTGAGGGCGACCACGACGTCCGGCGCAGTCATGGGGAACGCGACGCCTTTCTCATCAGGTTGACGGACAAGGGCCGGTACGCCTGGACGTACGCCGTCGGTGGGACGGGAATCGACTACGCCTACGACGTCGAGATCGACCCGCAGGGCTTCGTTTATGTCGTCGGCTCGTTCGAACGCTCTGTCGACTTTGACCCGGACGGGGGCGGCGACGTGCGCAATGCCAACGTCAGCGACGCCTTTGTCGTCAAGCTCACACCGGACGGCAGCGTCGTATGGGTGCGCGTCATCACGGGTTCGGGCAGAGAGGGGGTTTCGGGCATCGCGTTCGACGGCGGGGGGCTGCTTGCGCTGACGGGAGTCTTCACCGGCAGAGCCGACCTCGACCCAGGCGAGGGGGTAGACCCGCGAGAGTCGGTCGGATGGCGTGACGGATTCGTGGCGGTCCTGACGACTGACGGCGACTACGTCGGCGCCGACACGTACGGTGGCACCCGCGACGACGTTCCACAAGCTCGCGTCGAGTTCGATCCGGACGGCGCGATTGTCAGCGCCGGCTGGTTCGACTCTACAGATGTGGACTTCGATCCGACCGCCGGCGTGGACCGGCGTTCAACCAATGGGAGGGAAGACTTCTACATAACCCGACTGGAATGCGTGCCGTAAGCCTCAGCCGCCGACTCAACCCCCTTCCGGCGCCTGGCGTGCATGATCATCACCCGGCCGCGGCCGCGAACTCTCGGTAGAGGGCGGCGTATTTGCCGTTCGCTTGGAGCAGGATGTCGTGCGGGCCGCGTTCGGCGAGGCGGCCCTGCTCGACGAACAAGATGCAGTCGGCGCGGGTGATGGTGCTGAGGCGATGGGCGACGATGAACGTGGTCCGCCCGGCCACCAGCCGTTCCAGCGAGCGCTGCACCAGCCGTTCGGTGACCGAGTCGATCGAACTGGTTGCCTCATCGAGCAGAAAGATGCGCGGATCGGCCAGGAACGCGCGGCTGAAGCAGACGAGTTGCCGCTGGCCCAGCGACAGGTTCGCGCCGCGCTCGCCCACGTCGGTGGAGAAGCCGTCGGAGAGGCGCATGATCGCTTCGTAGCTGCCCAGCGCCCGGGTCGCCTCGATGACCTCTTCGTCGCAGGCGGCCGGGCGGGCGTAGCGGATGTTGTCCATCACCGTGCCGGAGAACAGGTAATTCACCTGCAACACCAGCCCCATCTGGCGGTGCAGCGAGTCCCCGGCGACCCGGCGGATGTCGTATCCGTCGACGAGGATCCGTCCCTGCTGCGGCTGATAGAAGCGGGCGATCAGCGAGATAATGCTGCTCTTGCCGCTTCCGGTGGGGCCGACCAGGGCGATCGTTTCGCCTGGGCGGGCCTCGAGGCTCACGTCGTGCAGCACCGGTCGCGCGGAGTCGTAGCCGAACGTGACGTTCTCGAATCGCACGTGGCCGCGGAGCGGCGGCAATTCAATCGCGTCCGCCGCGTCCACGATCTGCGGCTTCGTGTCCAGCAGGTTGACGATGCGTTCCGCCCCGGCCATCGCCTGCATCAACTGGTTGTGGAAGTTGCCGAACGTCAGGATCGGCCCCATGAACAGGTCCCAGTAAAGGAAGGCCGCCACGATCGACCCCACCCCGGCGACGCGCCCGGTCGTCACCAGGTATCCGCCGTAGAGCAGGATAATCGCCCGGCCGGTGAAGCCGAAGAGCTGGAGCGTGGGTTGATACACGCCGTTGAGGCCGGCGGCCCGCACGTTGTTGTAGGTGTTCGCCTCTTGAAGCACGTTGAAGCGGCGCAAGTTCCACGACTGGCGGGCGAACGCCGTCACCACGCGGACGCCGGTGATGTTCTCGGCCAGGTTCGTCGAAACCCGCGTGAACCCCTCGCGGGCGACCTGCCAGGCGGCGCTGAGCTTGCGCTTGAAGAAGCGGTTCACCCAGAACAAGAGCGGCGCCATCCAGACGAGGGCCAGGAACAGCCGCGGCTCGGTGGACAGCAGCATGAACCCGGCCGCCAGCATGATGAGCGTGTTCTTGACCACCGTGTCGATGCCCCACACGTTCATCTCCCGCAGGCCGCTGAGGTCGCTGGTGCAGCGGCTGATGATCCAGCCGAGTCTGGTGCGGTCGTAGTAGCTCATCGACAGTTGCTGGAGGTGGGCGAACAGCGACCGCCGCAGATCGAACTGCACCCGCTCGCCGGCGCTGGTCATGACCAGGATGGTGGCCCGCTGCAACAGGATGGCGGCCGCCAGCACCACGCCCCAGAAGGCGATGATCTTCGACACGTCCACGAACGCCTGGCGCGCGGCTTCGCCGCCGCCGCGAGTGAGGGAGTCCGGCAGTGAGGGAGCCGGGGATTCGGAGCGTGAGGAAGCCGCAGCGTCAGGCAGTGTGGGAGTGAGGGGAGATGCGCCCCCGCCGTGACCCGTAGCGAACGCCGTCGTGTGGTCGATGATCGCCCGCATGAACAGCGGCGACGTCATCTCCAGCAGCACCATCACCACGCCGAGACTGATGCCCAGCGCGTAGCGCCGCCGGTAGGGCTTCAGCCACGAGAGCATCCGGCGGATCAGCGCCAGGTCGATGGGCCGATAGCGCGGCTCGTCCTCGTCCGCGCCGGGCGGAACGTAGCGGTCCGACGCGGGAGGGCGCAGCCCGCCTGCGAGAATGCGTTGGATGAGCGTGTTGGACATGAATTGGATGACGGGAGTGAGGGAGTCACTCCCCAGGTTCCCTACTCCCTTGGTCCCGTGTTCCCCATCATGCTTTCCACGGCGGCGGCGCGGGCTTCCTGGATCGCACGGCCGTCCTGCACGCGGCGCACGTGCGCCGGGTGCTCGCCGTCCTCGGTCAGGTGCCGCTCGTCCAGCAATTGCGTGCGGGCCACGCTGCGGTAATAGCCTTCCGTCTGCACCAGTTCAGTGTGCGTGCCCTTCTGCGTGACCCGTCCCCCCTCCAGCACGATGACCACGTCCGCCCGCCGCACCGTGTGCAGGCGGTGGGCGATGACGAATACGGTCCGGTCCCGTCGTGCCGCGTCCAGGCCGGCGTGGATGAGCTCTTCGGTTTCCGGGTCGACCGCGGCGGTGGCGTCGTCGAGGATCAGGATGCGCGGGTCGGTCAGCAGCGCCCGGGCGATCGCCAGCCGTTGCCGCTGTCCGCCGGACAGCGTCGCGCCGCGCTCGCCCAGCAGCGTGTCATAGCCGCGCGGCAGGGCCTGGACGAAGTCATCGGCCTGCGCCAGGCGGGCCGCGGCCGTGACGTCATCGCCGAGCTGCTCCGGTCGCCCGTACGCCACGTTGGCCGCCACCGTGTGGCTGAACAGATACGTCTCCTGAAACACGTAAGCGATCTGTCGGCGCAGGTCGTCGAGCGCTACGTCGCGCACGTCCACGCCGTCGACTGTGATCCGCCCCGACTGCGGGTCATAGAATCGGGCCAGCAGTTGCACCAGCGTCGTCTTGCCGGCGCCGGTGGGGCCGACCACCGCGACCGTGGCCCCGGCGGGGACGTCGAAGCTCACGCCGCGCAGCACCGGCCGGTCCGGCACGTATCCGAACGAGACGTTCTCGAACCACACGGCCCCCCGTCCGGGCGGCAGGTCGATTGCGTCGCGGCGCTGCGGCACCGCCGGCGCGGCCGAGAGCACTTCGTGCAGCCGGCGGGCCGACACGATCGCGCCTTGATACTGCTCGTTGATCGCGGCCACCTGCTGCAAGCGTCCCAGGATCGCGCCCATCGCCGAACCCAGCACCAGCACGTCGCCCGGCAGCAGCACCCTGTGAATGATGAGATACCCGGCCAGCAGAAACAGCGACAGGTGCGATACCATCGAGATGCCGCGCACCACCGGCGTGAAGTTGGCGTAGAGGCGAATGCGCCGCAGCACGCGCGCCAGGTATTCGTCGCAGTTCTCGCCGTACTTGGCGATCTCCTGCTGCTGCGTCGCGAAGGCCTTGACCACGTGGACGCCGGCGATGTTCTCGGTGAGGATGGAGACGCTGCGGTCGCCGATCTCGGTCTCGGCCACCTGGGCCGGGCGGACCTTCCTGCTGAACCGGATGGTGTAGGCGATCCACAGCGGCAGCGGCAGCACCGCCAGCGGCACCGCCCACGGGCAGCGGAACGCCAGCAGCACCAGATACCCGCCGACGATCAGCAGGATTTCCAGCGTCACCAGCACCGACGACTGGATGAACTGCCGCACTTTCTGCAGGTCGGAGAGCGCCCGGTTGATGACCTCGCCGGTGGTGGTTCGGTCGTGAAACGGCATCCCGATGCGCTGCACCTTGTCGTAGACCGCCTCGCGGATGTGAAAGACCTGCCCCATGCTGAAGCGAGCGTTGGTCACCTCGCGCAGGAAGGTCAGAAGCGAGGTTGCCAGATAGAAGCAGGCCAGGATCGCCACGGCCTGTACCAAGGCCGTGGCCTGCGCAGAGTCGCCGGTCAGCCAGCGCCGGAACTCCGACGGCACGTCGTGCGTCCCGGAAGGCGCCAGCTTAATCCGGTTGACCGCCTCGGCGGTCTGCCGCACGGTGAGGATCTCCGCCCCGATCCACAGGGCCAGGAACAGCCCGGCCAGCGCCGCCAACCGCCACACCGGGCGCAGGAAGGTGAAGATCCACCCGAGGAGTTGGCGATCGTTGAACGATGAAGCGTCTGACACGGTCTGCTCGACCATCCGTTTCCGATCCCCGGCGCCCAGAGCCCCGGAATTCTGAGCCCCGGCATCCTGAGCCCCGGCATCCTGAGCCCCGGCATCCTGAGCCCCGGCATCCTGAGCCCCGGCATTCATGCCGGGAGGTCCGGCTGCGCGTCATCGTACGTTCAGAACGGAACGCGATTCTCCGATCACCGCTCGCCTTTAAAGGCGGGGCCCAGGTGTGGATACACCCGTCCCTCGTGCGGTCGACTACACCCTCACGGGCCGGTCCTCACCAACTCACCAACCCGTCCTGCTCTGCCCTGTCCAATCCTGGACCGGATCCTGGTATACTGCCGGTGGCGGCCGGATTCCATTTGTCCTGGGAGGAGAGTCGATCGTGACCTCAGCTTCACGTTTCGCGTTCGGCATTGTCGGGTTTGTCGCGCTGCTCCCGTCGTCGGCACGGGCGCAGTCTTCGTTCGTCAACTGGGAGACGCCGCAGGTGCGGCCGATGGAGCTGACGCCGGATGGCGACACGCTGTTGGCGGTCAACACGGCCGACAATCGGCTGGAGGTGTTCGACCTGCGCTCGGGACGGCCAGTGGCAGTCGGCGGCGTGCCCGTGGGGCTGGATCCGGTCTCGGTGCGAGCCCGGACGGATACGGAAGCGTGGGTCGCGTGCCACGTGTCGGACTCGGTCAACGTGGTGGACCTGACGACGATGAACGTGGTGGCGACGCTGCGGACGCTCGACGAGCCGGCCGACGTGGCCTTCGCAGGGCAGCCGCAGCGGGCGTTCATCACCTGCTCGCAGGCCAATACCGTGCTGGTGTACGACCCGGCGGATCTGGCCGCGCCGCCGGTCGCGGTGCCGATCGACGCGGAGGACCCGCGGGCGCTGGCCGTCAGCCTGGACGGGGCGTTCGTCTACGCGGCCGTCTTCGAGTCCGGCAATGGCACCACCATTCTCGGCGGCGGCTCGCAGGGGAACGTCATCGGCTTCCCGCCCAACGTGGTCAGCGACCCGGAAGGCCCCTACGGCGGCGTCAACCCCCCCCCGAATGACGGCAACCGGTTCTTCCCGCCGCAGAACCCCGACAACCCGCCGCCGCCGCGAGTGGGACTGATCGTCCGCAAAGACGACCGCGGCCGCTGGATGGACGACAACGGCGGCAACTGGACCCGGCTGGTCAGCGGGCCGTCGGCGGAAAAGTCCGGCCGCAAGCCGGGGTGGGACCTGCCCGATCACGACGTGGCCGTCATCGACGCGGCCACGCTGGAGGTCAGCTACCTCGACCGCATGATGAACCTGTGCATGGCGCTGGCGGTCAACCCGGCGTCCGGCGAGGTGGCCGTGGTCGGCACGGACGCCACCAACCACGTCCGCTTCGAGCCGGTGATTCAGGGCACGTTCACGCGCGCTCACGTGGCGCTGACCGATCCGGACGTGGGCGTTCCGCTGATCGGCGATCTGAACCCGCACCTGACCTACGACCGGCCGCGGATCCCGATGGAGCAGCGCCTGCTGTCGCTGGGCGATCCGCGCGGCATCGCCTGGACCGCCGACGGGACCGAGGCGCTGGTCACCGGCAAGGGATCGAACAATGTGGTGGTCATCGACGCGGCCGGTCAGCGGGTCGTGGACGAGCCGATTCCGGTGGGCGAGGGGCCGACCGGCGTGGTGATCGACGACGCCCGCGGCTTGGCCTATGTGCTGAACCACTTCGAGGGGTCGATCTCGACGCTGTCACTAGCCGGGCGGCGCGAGATCGCGCCGCGCACGCGACTCTACGACCCCACTCCCGTCGCGATCAGGACCGGGCGCAAGCACCTGTATGACACACATCGCAACTCCGGGCTGGGGCAGATCGCGTGCGCGTCGTGCCACGTGGACGCCCGCATGGACCGGCTGGCGTGGGACCTGGGCAACCCGGCCGGGGCCGTCAAGGCGTTCAATCAGAATTGCTTCAACGGGAACTTCAATGATTGCCAGCCGTGGCACCCTATGAAAGGACCGATGATGACCCAGACCCTGCAGGACATCATCGGGAAGGAGCCGCACCACTGGCGCGGCGACCGTGACGGGCTGGAAGAGTTCGCCAACGCTTTCGAGTCATTGCAGGGTGGCGATGGTCCGCTGCCGCCGCACGACATGGCGGAGTTCGAGGGTTTTCTGGCGACCATCCACTTTCCACCCAATCCGTTCCGGAACTTCGATAACTCGCTGCCGACCGACCTGCCGCTGACCGGCCATTTTTCCACCGGCCGGTTCCGCGGACAGGGGGGCCTGAAGGAAGGCGACCCGATGCCCAACGGCAACGCCCAGCGGATCGTGAACACGTATCGCTTCGGGTTCCTCGATGCGGGCAACATAAGCTGCGTGACCTGTCACACTTTGCCGACCGGCATGGGCAGCAATTATTTCTCGCGGACCGGTCCTCCGTATGCGCCGCTGCCCCCCGGGCCCAATGGCGAGTTGCGGCATCACATCGTATCGATGGACGGATCTACGAATATCAGCATCAAGGTGCCGCAACTGCGCAACCTCTACGAGAAAGTCGGCTTCGACGTGACGCAGCTCTCGAACCGCTCCGGCTTCGGCTATCTGCACGACGGCAGCATCGACTCGCTGACGCGCTTCATAACCGAACCGGTGTTCGTGGTGACCAGCGATCAGCAGGTGGCGGACCTGGTGGCCTTCCTGCTGTCGTTCTCGGGATCGGACTTGCCGATGGGCAACCCGAACAACCCGCAGGAGCTGCCCGGCCCGCTCAGCCAGGACACCCACGCGGCCGTGGGGTGGCAGGTGACGGTCGACGCCGTCAACCGCGACTCGCGCGAGGTGCGCGACCTGCTGGACGCCATGATGGCGGAGGCGGACTTCGACCGCGTCGGCCTGGTGGCCAAGGGCGTTTTCCAGGGCGAGCCGCGCGGATTCGCGTACACCGGCGCCGCGAAGGCGCAGTCCGACCGCGACGGCGAGACGATCAAAGTCAAAGACCTGCGGCTGGCTGCCGACTTCGGCGCGGAAATCACCTTCACGGTCGTGCCGTTCGGCGCGGAGACGCGCATCGGCATCGACCGCGACGAGGACGGCTACTACGACGGCGACGAGCAGGACGCGTGCAGCGACCCGGCCGATCCGCGGAGCACGCCGCAGAACGTGCTCAAGGGCGACGGCGACCACGACGGGCGCATCGACCTGGCCGACTATAGCCTGCTGGCCGGGTGTTTCACCGGCAGCGGTGGGACCGCTGACGCCCGTTGCCGATGCACCTTCGACTTCGACGGCGACGACGACGTGGACCTGTCAGACGCCAAGGGCTTCGTCGATGCGCTCACGGGACCATGAGTGCGGCGGAGATAAGAACCACAGATGAACGCAGAAGAACGCGGATGTTCTGGACCGTGGCCGCCATCGTGAAGTTTGGAACGTGCCGCTCTCGTGGCATATGGCGGCAGGAGTTGCGTAGATCAGGACTCGCATAACACGATCGTTCTTGAGCTGGCAAGTACAGTCCCTTCGCCACAACCGCCGATGGCTGGAGCGCAATTGGTTTGGGACTGGATCCTCTTACGGATGGTGCTGCGACGCGTCGATTCTGCTCAGTTATCTGTTCGGCCTTCAGCACTTCAGGTTTTTCCGCGGACGAATCCTCGGCATGGCCGGCCCGGACGGAAAGGCATGGCACACGTATGGCCTGCTGGATGATTACTTCATTATCGACCTGACACTGGACGGCTTCGCCTTACCGGACGGCCGTAAAGGGCCGCGCATCGTTGCCCTGCCCGAGTGGTCGCCGTTTGTTCAACAGACCTACAGGTACTTCGAAGATGATACGGCCGATATCAACGAGCAGGTCACGGCGGGCAGGATGTACCATCCCTACGCCAAGTGGCGGGACGACGGCCTCTTCGGATACCGAGTCCGCTGGTCCAGTTTCTGGAGGGCCCGCGAGCGTATGCGGCGGCGTCCAGGCATCGACGTGAGGGTCTGAAGCGAGATCGTTCGCGGGCGTCTGTTGAACTCGACAGGCAAGCCTCGATGAGATTCCCAATGATGCCGCCGGCGGCGCGCGGCGGTGTCTACTCGACGGGAGTATGCGGAACAAGGTCGTCGCCGAACACGCCTGCCGGAAGTACAGCGATCGGGTGGGGCGCTCAGCGGCCGGCAAATCGCTCGACGAGACCGTCGTGCGGCTCGCGCTCATCGCCCACCTCCGCCATACCGAAACCGGATATGACGAACTCCTGTTCAAGGGATGGGAGCGGGAGAACGCACGAAGCGCGGCTGTGATCGAGGTTGCCGAGGCGGTCGACCGGTGGGCAACGGCGCCCGAACGTCCGTGTTCACCCGCGTGAATCTGCCGTGGTTTCGATTCACGGTCCGATTGCCGATCGCACGTGCTCCAGCACGTCGCTCGGGTCGAGGCGGTTCTGCACCTTGTCCGATACGTAGCGCCAGAGGATGCGGCCCTGGCGGTCGACCAGCACGTGGGCGGGGATCGCGATGTCCGCGCCGCCCGGTCCGCCGCCGGCGTGGACCAGGCCCAGGGCGCCGATCAGGGTCTGCTCCTGGTCCGCCAGGATCGGGAAAGGCAGGCCGCGGGCCTCGACCACGCGGCGCGACTGCTCCGGAGAGTCGACAGACACGGCCGCCAGGGTGACGCCCAGCTTGCGGAACTCTTCGTGAAACGCTCCGAACCCGCGGAGCTCCGCGTTGCAGCTCACTCACCAGTGCCCGCGGTAGAACACCAGCAGCGCGGCGCCATGTGCCGTCAGGTCGGTCATCGCGGTGGGACGCCCCTGGTGATCCGGGAGCGTCAGCGCCGGCACCTGCGTCGCAGCCGCGAAACCGGGCGCGGCGGGCAACCGCGTGCCCCAGATGAATCCGGCGGCCAGCAGCAGAATCCACGCGGCGTCCACTCCTGCCACCACCCGCGTCCGCAGCCGCCGGTCGCGTCGCACCGCCGCTGCCACCAGAATCGTCCCGGCTGCTGCACCCGCCCACATCGCCAGCCCGGTGCGCTGCAGAAAGCCGTTGCTCAGCGTCAGCACCCACAGCACCGGGCTGCCCAGCGCCAGCGCCATCCCGCCCAGCGCCAGACCGAACCGCCGGGGCGACTGGACACTCGTCGACGTATTAGGATCATTCAACAGGCTGCCTCCGCTTCCAGGCCGCAGACCCGCACCGTGTGGCGGCCCGGCGGAACGTCTTTGAACTTGGCCTTGGCCTTGCCCCTGTTGTTGGTGGAGGCCTGAATACTCTCGCCGGTGCTCAGTTGAAACGTGACGACAATGCCCGGGTTCGCTTTCTTGATTTTGGCAATGAACGTGCCCCGCTTGCACTTGGCGCTGAGCTTGGCGTTGTCGCCGCATTGTCCGCCGGAAAGCGTCACAAGACCGGAAAGTCCCGTGCCCATCCTGGTATCACCCAGAAGCGTGCGGGCGCCGGTGTCGAGATCGATTTCATAGATCTGTCCCGGCCAGTCGGTGAAGAACATGCGGCCGTCGGCCGTCATGGTGGCGTCCTCGATCGTATTGGGATCGGGACCGGAGCCGCCGACCCGCGTCGGCTGCGCGGTGTTGATGTCGATCGTGTAAAGGTCTCCGGAAAAAACGTCCAGGCCGTACAGCGTTCCGTCCGGCGCAAACGAGATGCCGCTGCGCACCGGGGCGGCATTGCCGATCTGTCGGGAAGCGCCGTTGCCGGGGTCGATTTCGTACAGCAGGCTGCTGTTGCGGCCCAGGCCGTAGAGCTTGTCGGTGCGCGGGTCGAAGCTGATGTCGGCCACGGTATCCAGCCCGGTAGCGGCCACGAACTGGAACGCGCCGGTATCCACATCGATGGTGAACAGGTTGCTGGCATTGACCTGCACGGCGAAGACGGTGCCGTCCGACGGCCGCTGGGCCAGGCTGAAGAAGCGCTCGTTGCCGCCGACGGTGGTCCGCAGCGTGATGTTGCCCGTATCCGTGTCGAAGTTATACAGCCCGCGCGGGTTGCCGTTGCCGCCGTTTTCGTCGAAGCAGATCAGCTCCACCGCCCGCGAGCCGTCCGCCGCGACCAGCAGCAGTCCACCCACCACCACCATCAGCACTTGCCGCGTCATCGCTCGTCCTCCTTCCCGTTGTTACTGACGAGAACCTGCCTCCATCGCAGACAGGTCACGCCATCCTACCGCTTCAGTACCGGCCGGTTCAAGGCCCGCGGCCGGGCACCGTGGGATCGTGGTTCAGATGGCAGCATCGCCGAATTGCGAAGGGCCGGGTCAGGCCGGCGCCATGACATCGACCGCCGCCGGCACAACCTCGATCTGCGCCGGCGTGTTCGCGATCCACTCGCCGTCGGCCCACAGCTCGCGGGGGTCGGCGCTTTCAATGCGGAAGCGGCGGGTGCGCAGGAAGCGGACGCCGGGGCGGCCGACGTGCCGGCCGCGCACCGCCCGGGCCAGCAGCGGCACCAGCCGGCGGCGGGGGGCGTCGTCGATCAGGCAGAGGTCGAGCATGCCGTCCGTCGGCACGGCCGCGGGGGCGATGGGCATGGAGCCGCCATACGTGGCGGTGTTGGCCGTGGTCGCCAGCACGAAGCGTCCTTCGACGTGACCGAAGTCGCCTTCGAGGATGAGGTGAGGGGCGCGAAACGTCAGCACCATGCGGGCGGCGCCGAAGAGATAGGCCCGCGTGCCGGTCAACAGCGGCACGCGCAGGCCATCGACGTAGCGCGACACGGCCGCGTCGAACCCCATCGTCGCCACGGTGCAGAAGCAGCGGCCGTTGACCCGGCCCAGGTCCAGCGCCATGCGGCGTCCGGCTAGCAGCGCGTCGATGGTCGACTCAACGT
>QZJT01000049.1 GCA_003597935.1 Phycisphaerales bacterium
CGCGGGCTTCAGCCCGCGCGGACGCTCCGGCGGATTCCGAGCCGCGGGCTCCAGCCCGCGCGGAGTCCCCCCGCGCAGACTCCCCCCCCGAGCCGCGGGCTTCAGCCCGCGCGGACGCTCCGGCGCATTCCGAGCCGCGGGCTTCAGCCCGCGCGGACGCTCCGGCGCATTCCGAGCCGCCGGCTTCAGCCCGCGCGGACGTTTCGACGCATTCCGAGCCGCGGGCTTCAGCCCGCGCGGACGCTCCGGCGCATTCCGAGCCGCGGGCTTCAGCCCGCGCGAACTCCGTCTGCGAGCCGCGGGCTTCAGCCCGCGCGGAGCCTCCTTCGCCGACGGCATCCCCCCCCGCGAACGCCGCTTCCCTCTTGGAAATCTCAGCACCCCCTTCTGCCCCCCCCGCGTCTTCCACCTCCGACCCGCGGCCTTCAGCCCGCGCGGACTCCTCGGGCGTCACGCGCCCACGCCGTGACCCTCCGGCCAACGGCCCACCGCCCGCCGCCACTGCGAATGACGACGGCCGATCGAAATAAGCCTGCAACTCCCCCGCCGTCACCTCGCGGATCACCGCCATTTCCGGATCGAGCAGCAGAATGCGAGGCGAATATCGAAGAAAAGGCCCATAGTCGTGCGTCACGACGATGACGGTCTTGCCCATGGACCGGTTCGTCTCAGCAATCAGGTCCGCAATCTCCCTCGCCCGAATCGGATCCAGTCCCGTGGTCGGCTCGTCAAAGAGCAGGATCGGCGCGTCGGTCGCCAATGTCCGCGCCACCGCCACCCGCTGCCGCTCCCCCCCGCTCAACGTCTCCATCCGCGCATCCGCCCGAACCCCCACCCGCTCCAGCCACTCCTCTGCCATTGATAGCAGCACAGGAGAGCCGCGCCGGTTGGCTGCGAGCTCCACGTCGGTACGACGTCCCCGGCTTGCCATCCCGCCGGTCGCCGCTGCGGGCGCGTACCGGCCCAATCCACCGCTGGCGTGGTCAAGGGCAAACCTGACATTCTCGACCGCGGTGAGTTCATCGAAGAGAGCCAGTTCCTGGAACACCATTCCCACGGAAGGGTGTTCCTTATCTGACTCTCCGAAATCAATGCCGTGCTGCAGTTTCTGCAATGCCGCTAATGCTAATCTCTGGTAGGCATGAAGCGACTCATTATTCCGCCGCTCCGCCGCCCTGAAGTCGATGTGGCCCTTGACGAACACCGAAGGCTGAGCGCCGTCGCCAAGGCCGCTGATCAGCCACAGCAGGGTCGTTTTTCCTGACCCGCTTGGACCAACGACCAGAGTAAACGATTCCGCCAACACATCGCTCCTCCCCTCGGGTTGCTTCCGAAGCCCGTTCCGCAGGCTACAGATCCACAGGTGGCAGGCCCGGCCCCGACCGCCCAAAGTATTAGGCGAGGCAACGCCACTTCTCCCTCTTGATAGAGCCTTGCTTGCGACGCGCAAGAAAGAGGGGCGGACAATACGTCCGCCCCTCCACATCAATGCACAATACCGGTCAGTAGGCCAACCCGGTTCAATCCCGGCGCTGCCGTGCCAGCGCCAACACTGCGCCCATCGCCAAGAGCAACACCGTTGCCGGCTCGGGCGTGATGACGCCCTTTACCTCTCCCGATTCGAAATGGCGATCCTCCGCGAAGAATCTATCCAGATCAGGCTCCCTGATGTTCAGGGCAATGACCGCCATGACCCCAGTGTCCATAGGATCCACGTCGCCAATGGTGATCGTCCCCCGCACACCGTCACGATTCGGCAATTCCGGTGTGTGCGCGAACACTCCCGCAAAAACCCAATCGCCGGCGTTGGGTTGACTCTCCCTGTTGACGAGGATCGAATCCGCGTTCTGCATCGGTGCCAGCAAACCGTCGATACTCAGTATCCCGTTTCTTAACTGGATCTGAGTGCTCGCGAAGACTGCCTCTACCGCATTAGTATTGCGGTCCACATCTGTCGCGGAATAAGTCCCGGTCGCGGAATAGCGGCCGCCGCCCTCGTTCACGATGATGAGGTCGGTCAACAGCGAGAAACGACCGCCCCTGATTCCAGAGATGACTGCGAAGTCATTCTCGCCCTGCCCCGCAACCTCCGTGTCCCAGATCGCACCCGAGCGGCCGTCGATCTGTAGAATCCGCAGGGAACTGGTCTCGGCATCATAATCGCCGACCAGCGTGCTCACGTCGAACCCGACGTCCAACTGAGCAGACGCGCGCTCCAAGCGGGCACTCACCGCTGTCGCCACCGCGAGCCCGGCAAGCGCGGTGACCACTCGCTTTCTGATCCTTCCGTCCGTGTCGGTCATGACGCTTCGCATCCCCTTTCCTCCATGCGTGCCACACCTGGTCTCGGTATCCCAGTGAGCTGACGCCTTCTAGCCAGCCCGGCGGCGGCGCATCAGCCCGACCAGGGAAAGTCCGAGAGCCCCCAGAAGAACGGCGCCGGGCGCCGGAATGATCTGTCCTTTAACGTTGCCCCCACTGAAGTGCCGGTTGGCGTCGAACAGAGCATCCAGATCCGTGAACCCCGTGTTGAACTTGATCGTCGTCAAGGTTCCATTATTGAAAGAATCCACATTCGACATCGTAATCTGATCGTCGACAAGATCTTCCCCGATGCCGACGTTCAGCGCACTCCCGTTAAACAACCAGGGGTTGCCCTGATTCGTCAGGATGCTATTCCCCACAAGAACTGAGAGCGCGCCCAGAATCTCCAGCTTTCCGCTGACCAATTCGACCGCCGTGCTCTTGAACTTCGCCTGGATCGCCGGGCCATTCGGAACGCCGTTGTCGATGTCCGTCACCTTCCACGTACCGACCACGGAGTAATTGCCTGGGCCTAGCTTGCTTAACGTCATGTCCAGATCAAACCCCCACGCATCGTCCCCGTCCAGCACGGCCCAATCTACCGCGACGCTGTTGATCTCCTTCTGGAAGTTCCCATCTGACTTGATTCCCGGACCGAGGTTCCGCGAAACGTCGATCGTTCCGTTTCCGCCCGCCCCGACGTAGTCCAGCACCATCTGCGTAAAGTCAAACACCAGGGCGGTATCCTGTGCCGACGCCTTTCCAGCGAACGACCCGACGGCGACCACCACACTGAGTGCGAAAACTGTAACCTTGTTCCGAAGCATACTCAATCCTCCTGGCTAACCCAAGACTTGCGTTATCTGAAACTCGACCACGACCACCAGCTTCGCTCAGCGATGAGCGCGACTTGGCGGCGCGCGGGCCATGGGAAGAGCCAGCGGAATCCCGGTCTCCCAAACTCGATCGACGCACAGCACGCTGCCGCATGGACCTGCGCCAATCGTCGCTGCAGACGCGAGCACCAAACCGCCGATGAGAGTCGGAGAATGAAGACTCTCAACCCGCGCGGTGGCGGAATCGAACTCAAGTGCGACCCCGATGTCTGCGCTTGTACGCGTAGAAGTTCGCAGCACCAGAGCGCCGCCGAGGCACACAGACAGAAACAACACCGTTCCGCCATGTCGGGGCATTTGCATACGGGCGACAACGACTGCCGGAGCCGCCGCCATCGCGCTCGGGGTGTGCATCATGCCCCACTGCGACAACGTGCCGAGCGAACGTCCGCTCTCCTCAAACATCCCAACTCGCGACCGACTGCCCACCAGCACGCGATCCACGAGCGGTTCACTCAACGCGCACCGGAGCGTCGCCGCAGGCACAGGAATACGGAACGCGTTGTCGCGAACTCCGCGGTTAAGCGCGATATCTGCGCGCGCGCTGCCGGCCCAGATGAACAGCAGGCACGAACACGCGACCAGATGGACTCGACCCCTCAAGGCTGCGACTTCCCCTCCCGCGTAACTAGCGCGACGCGCAGTGCGGCGAAGATCCCTAGACCTCCACAGTGGGTTATGCTAGCCGTTTCCAGTGGTGATGTCAACAGTCAATTCGCGTTTACCCGCCACGCCTTCCCGCCGGTGGGGTTTGGTCCCATATAGATGGCGTCCACGCTTGAGGCCGTCAGCCGACGTACGAGTGTTCGGCCGTTTCGTCACCGGCACGCTGACCGCAGGTGCTTCGTCCAGCGTTATAGGACTTGCGACCGGTTTTCTTCCCTGGACGCATCCGCCGCAGCGGTGCATGCCTATCCCGGCGGCCGCGATCGAAACGGGCGTCACCGAGCGGGCCACTTACTTATCAGTCCCGCCCGAAGTACCTCCGGTGCCGCTCCCGGTACCTGCGCCGCAGCCACAAGCCGCCGGCACCGAAATAGCCACCGGCAGACGCGCCCAGTGCCGCCGGGATGACCCACCAGGGCCAGTCGCGGGCGACGGTGAAGGCCGAGACGTTGACGGCGAGCAGGGCCATCAGGAGCAAGCCTAGTCCCATAAAGCGGCGGATAGCGGTTCGGTAGCGGTGCATCCACCATTCGGGCGTGGCCCAGCCCTCTTGGTCTGCCGACTTCGCGCCCCGGCCGGGGCCCGGGCGGGGAGCCGGTCCGCTGCCCGCGGTCCGATTCGCGTCGCCGCCCGACCAGTCGATCCTCGTCACCCTGTAACCGAGCTCTGCCATGACGCGCCCTCTGCGGCGTTGGAACGCTTCGTCGTGCCGGCGCAGCCTGCTGCATCGCGCCGCCGCGCGGCTGATTCCACCCGGCGCAATCCGCGCCGGACGGACCAGGCCGCGCTGTTACCACCGTTGACCTGCCGTTGCTGCCGTGCTCGACGTGGACGCCCCGTCCCTGCCGCGTCCGCTCTCCGGCCGGCCTGGCCGGACCGGTCGCATAATACCGCACTCCCATGCGGTTTGTACAGCGGAAAGCGCAGATTCCAATGGCCGCTCCTAGCGCTGCAGGGTCCCAGAATGCCCACATAACCCATTCTGCCGCAGGATCCTGCGCTGGCCGGGGATTGGCGAAGACCGCGGGCCGCGCAGCGATGTAACGGCATGGCTGACCACTGCGAGTGACCTGCTCCCGGTAGCGGGTGACACGTCTTGGGCGCGTCCGCGCGGGC
The DNA here is from genome assembly GCA_003597935.1 of Phycisphaerales bacterium. GTDB lineage: Bacteria > Planctomycetota > Phycisphaerae > UBA1845 > UBA1845 > SURF-32. The sequence goes on from QZJT01000049.1 coordinate 4,983, forward strand.
TGAAGCCCGGGGCTCGCTGGAGACGTTTCAGGCCCGCGCTCGCGGGCACGCCACGCGACGCGCGCGGCCTGCTCCGCATTCCTCGGACCAACTGACAACAGGGGCGACCCGTTCTGCATGGTGCGCGAAGTCCCTCGGGCGCCTCCGCGCGGGCTGAAGCCCGCGGTTCGCTGGAGACGCTTGAAGCCCGCGGCTTGCCGGCGTACGCCGCGAAGCCGGCGGCTCGCTCGGTATGAATCCGTCCGCTGGAAACAGGGGCGACCCGTTCTGCGTGGTACGCGATGTTGCTCGGGCGCCTCCGCGCGGGCTGAAGCCCGCGGCTCGCTGGAGATGCTTGGAGCGCGCGGCTCGCTGGCGACGTTTGAAGCCCGCGGCTCGCCCTGAGGCGGCGCCATCTGGACGCCCGCGCTGGCATTTCGGCCCGATATCCGTCAACATCCCCCGCCCCGTGGCGCGCAGGCGGTCCGAGTCGTATTCGGACGCGCGCCCGCGCCGGCCGGTGGCCGCTGCCGATAGTCCCAGGAAGGTCCGAGGCCGGACGTGCGGCCTCGACCCCCCAAGGGGTACGCTCGGGAGCCGGCTTGCATGGGAATCGGAATGCAGATGTCACATGAGCAGGTCGCACCCGCCCGCGGCTTCCAGCGTTGGGCCATCGCCCTGGGCGTCATCGCCCTGGGGCTGATCATCCTCGAAGCCGTCACCCACGCCCCCCCCGTCCCGGTCGGAGGACACGCGGACGAGCACGGCGGCGGGCACGGCGTGCCTCCGCCGATGGTGATGATCGCGCCTTTCGCCGGGCTTCTGTTGAGCATCGCGATCCTGCCACTGCTGCCCGCCACGTCGCACTGGTGGGAGCACAACAAGAACCGGTTCGGCGTGGCGATGGCGTTCGCGGCGATGACGCTGCTCTACTACGCCTTCTCGGGCGGCCTGACGGCCGTGCGCGGCGTGCTGGTCCACGCGGTCTTCGATGAGTACATCCCGTTTATCGTGCTGCTGTTCTCGCTGTACGTCATCAGCGGAGGGATCAGTCTAAAGGGCGACGTGCCGGCCCACCCGGCCACCAACACCGCCTTCCTCGGCTTGGGAGCGCTGCTGGCCAGCTTCGTCGGCACCACCGGAGCGAGCATGCTGCTCATCCGCCCGCTGTTGCAGACCAACCAGGAACGCAAGCACGTCACCCATACCGTGATCTTCTTCATTTTCCTGGTCAGCAACATCGGCGAGTGCCTGCTGCCCATCGGCGACCCGCCGCTCTTTCTGGGCTACCTGCGCGGGGTGCCTTTCCTGTGGACGCTGGTGCTGTGGCCGGAGTGGCTCATCTGCACCGTGGCGCTGCTGGCGATCTACTACGCCTGGGACACGATCGCCTACCGCCAGGAGGAGAAAATCGACATTGTCTCGGACGAACTGATCCGCGAACCGCTGACGCTGAACGGCAAGATCAACTTTCTGTTCCTGCTGGGCGTGGTGCTGTGCGTGGCGCTCATCAAGCCGGGCGAGCCGCTGCCGGGCGGCGGGCCGGTCGCGCCGCCGCTGGTTCGGGAGATGGCGATGCTCGCCCTGGTGGGCGCGTCGCTGCTGGCGACGCCGAAGTGGGTCCGCATGGACAACCAGTTCAACTACCACGCCATCATCGAGGTGGCGGCGCTCTTCATCGGGATCTTCATCTGTATGCAGGTGCCCATCGAAATCCTGCGGGCCAGCGGCGAGACACTGTCGCAGGTCATCAAGCACCCGTGGCACTTCTTCTGGTTCACCGGCGCGCTGTCGAGCTTCCTGGACAACGCCCCGACGTACGTCGTGTTCTTCGAAACGGCCGACACCATGACGCCGCCGGGCACGCCGGGCGTAGTGACGCTGCTGGACGGCACCGTGATCCGCGAGACCTGGCTGATCGCCATCTCGCTGGGGGCGGTCTTCATGGGCGCGATGACCTACATCGGCAACGGGCCCAACTTCATGGTCAAGAGCATCGCCGAACAGTCGGGGGTGAGGATGCCGAGCTTCTTCGGCTACATGCTCTACAGCGTCGGGATTCTAGTGCCGCTGTTCATCATCATCACGGTGGTGATGCTGTGAGGAAGTAGGGAGTGAGGGAGTGAGGGAGTGAGGGAAGAAAGCACGCATGCACTCATCGGACGAACACCGATCCGAGGAGTGCCAATCCGAACCACGACCGTGAGGGAGTGGACGCACGATGACGCCGCGGCCGGGCATCGCCTCACTGGACGGCGCAAGTGCGTAGTGTATCGTACACCCGCGTAGATGACCGATCGAGTGGACCGCTCGCGCTCTCGCGGACGACGGCGCCGACACTCGTGAGAACATACAACAAAGGCAAGCTCTCGATCGCCCGGATCCTGCAATGGGCCGATGCGCATTATCGGCGCACGGGGTGCTGGCCGAGCGTTCACTCCGGCCGCATCCCGGAAGCGCCGGGGGAGAACTGGACCAAGGTCAACTCGGCCCTGGAGCACGGGTTCCGCGGAATGAGGGGCGGCGATTCGCTCTCCCGGCTGCTGAAGCGGCGGCGCGGAAGCTGCGCGTCCGAGCGCATCCCGAATCTGACGATCAAGCAGATCCTCGCCTGGGCGGACGATCACCGGCGTCGGACCGGCCGGTGGCCCAAGGTGAAATCGGGAGCGATCCTCGCGGCGCCTGCCAACAACTGGCAGAGCGTGGACAACGCCCTGCGTCTGGGGCTGCGCGGCCAGCGGCCGGGCTCATCGCTGGCCAAACTGCTCGACCGGCGCCGTCACGTACGAAACCGGAAAGACGCCCCCCGCCTGTCCGCGCCGCTCATCCTGCGCTGGGCCGACGGCCACCATCGCCGGACGCGCGAGTGGCCGACGCTGAAGTCCGGGCCAGTGCTGGATGCGCCGGGTGAGACCTGGAGCGGCGTCGGGGCCGCCTTGTACGTCGGAACGCGTGGCCTGCCGGGCGGGACCACGCTGGCTACGTTCCTGTCCGACCATCGCGGCGTGCGCAACCGAAAGGCCCCCCCGCCGCTGACTCCGGCCATGATCCTGCGCTGGGCCGACGCCCACATTCGCCGCACCGGCCGGCGGCCGACCGTCCCGTCCGGGCCGATCCCGGAACGTCCGGGCGAAACGTGGTGCAGCGTGAGCAAGGCACTGGAGCGCGGCCGGCGCGGTTTCCGCGGCGGGTCGTCGCTCGCCCGTTTCCTGGATCAGCACAACCGCTACAATCCGCGGCCGCCGCGCCGGCACCGCCGCCGGCGCCTGCGGAAATGACGGCAGGCCAAGCGGGCCGCGCAGCAACTTCGGCGGCAGGCAAGCACGTCATCGCCGGTGCGGATCGCAAGCGGCGGTCTCAGCCGCCCATAGGCTTCGCCCGGCGAGCTACGTCCACGATAGCATCCAGTTTTTGTGTAACCTCCGGGTCCATCTCGGCAACTGGAACCATGGATGCCAGAAGGTGGTAATCTGATTTACGCAGCGTTAAGGACAGATTCAGCTTTCCGAAGAACGACCGGAAGAGGGGGTCGAGGAAGTCGTCGGTGGTCTTGACCTCGGGCGACCAGGGATCGGGCTTGCCGAGAGTGCGCAGCGCCGCCGACACCTCCTCAATCGCCTGTCGCATCGCCTCAACGCGCCGATCCCTTTCGCTGACGCCGAACAGGTCGTCGGGAACGTCGTAGCGAGCGTACGCCATCAAGACGCTCTCGAGGCAGAAGTAGCACTGGATCTCGCGCCGCCGCCACATCAGTTCCGTCAGCGGCGAATCGCGGTGAAGCTGTTTGTCGAGGCGATCGAATATCGCCACGCCCAGCAGATCAGCCTTGGCCTCGCGGAGGCCGAAAAAATGGTCGCGGGCCCGCTGCGGCTGGTTCGTCGCGACGTAGTGGACGAACGGCCGCTCCAGGTATTGCGCCGCTTCGTGTCCCAGCGTGCGGGCCAGCGCCTGGAGAATCGCCAGATCGGTCGAGTCCTCGACGTACAGCACCCACCCGTTCTGCTCGGCCTGATAGTAGTGATCGAAGCCGATGTCACGCAGCGCCTTGAGCACTTGCGACCCGCGATCGTCAACCCGGTGCGGCCGGCCCACGAAGGCCACCACGACGTCGCGGTCGGCGGCCTCGTTCAAGACGACCTCCGAACGGCTGGCGGCGATGATCTGGGATCCCTGCGATCGCGCGATCTCGGTGAGCAGGTTGTAAGTCTGCCGCTGGCGCAGGATCTCCAAGTGCCCATCCGGCTCGTCGAGCAGGAGCACCGTGCGCGGATTCGCGTACAGATGGGCCAGCAGGAGAAGCGTTTGTTGCAGGCCACGGCCGGACGATGACAGGTCGAGAGGCGGGCCGCCAGATTCGCAGAAGGACATTGTGATTTCGCCGCGGTCCGCGATGTATTTCGGTGGCAAGAGCGTGGCACCAAAGAGTCGCTCGATGTGTTTGGTCATCACGTCCCAGTGCGGCTCCGACTGTGATTGGGAGTGTACGCGGAGGCACAGGTTGCGCAGCACCTGAGAGGTCTGCCCCTCACCGATCAGCACATTGATGCGGCCGGGCTCCCATGTCGGCTCTACCGCAGCCAGTCCGGAGATTGCAGGGAGAAAGCTCACGTGCATGGCACTAGCTTCCGGAGGAATCTCCATACGTTCCGACTCGACGCCGGCACCTTTCCGCAGTGGATAGCAGTAGAGCGACTCACTGTTGGCTTAGTCGAACTCGACGCCGCATGACCATGCATTGTCGGCCGTGATACCGTCCACGAGGATTTCGATATGGACATTCTCGGTTCGCGGCCTGCGGCCCTCTCGATCAACTGCCCGGGAATCCCGCACGCGCAGATTCCGCCAAAGGAGGTCGGCTGAAGGAACGGGAATTGCGTTTAGAGCGAGTCGGTTGATGGTTACTCCCGGCAGCCTTCCGCGAGTTGGTTTCCCGCTCCGCTTCTCGTTCCAGCGCCGCACGCCGATGTCCCACAGCGCCAGCGCCTGGAGCGCGGTCGTTTTGCCGGAGTTGTTGGGCCCGATCAGGACGACGGCGCGCCCGAGTTCGATGTCGACCTCGTCGAATCGCTTGAAGTTGCGGACGCGGAGCCGGGTCAGCATGACGGCAGTCTCGCCGTCCCGGCCGCGGGCATCAAGCGGCGAACAGGGGCGTGGTGATGTACCGCTCGCCCGTGTCCGGGAGGAGGACTACGATCAGCCTGCCCGCCGCCTCCGCCCGCGAGGCGACCCGCAGCGCCGCGTGAACCGCCGCGCCGGATGAAACGCCGGCGACGATGCCTTCCTCCCGCCCGAGCCTGCGCGTACCGTGGAACGCTTCCTCGTCCGTGACGGTCACGATCTCATCGAGGATGGACCGATTGAGCACCTCCGGGATGAAGCCGACGCCGATGCCCGGCATCTGGTGGCTTGCAGGCGTCCGCCCCGACAACACCGCCGCGCCGGAGGGTTCCACGGCCACCACGCGAACGGAGGGCTTGCGCTGCTTGAGCACCTCGCCCACGCCGGTGATCGTGCCGCCCGTACCGACGGCGCACACGAACACGTCCACGGCCCCCCCCGTATCGTTCCAGATCTCGACGGCGGTGGTGCGGCGATGGACCTCCGGATTGGCGGGGTTCCGGAATTGATCCAGCATGACAAAGCCGGAATTCGCTTTGACCAGCGCTGCCGCCCGTGCGACGGCCTCCGTCATCAGGATTCCCGGCGTGAGGATCACTTCGGCGCCGAGGTGCCGCAGCAGGGCGACGCGCTCCGCCGACAAGGACTGCGGCATGGTGAGGATGAGCCGATAGCCGCGAACCGCGGCCGTCATCGCCAATCCGATGCCGGTGTTTCCGCCGGTGGCTTCCACCAGCGTCATGCCGGGGCGGAGGATTCCCCGCCGCTCCGCGTTCTCGATCAGCGCCGCCCCGAGCCGGTCCTTCACGCTGCCGCAGGGGTTGCGCATCTCCAGCTTGGCGGCGACGCGGCCGGGCAGGCCCTTCGCCAGCCGTGCGAGTTCCACCAGCGGCGTCCGTCCGATCGTGGCCGTAAGGTCGCGGTGAATCACTGCTGCACGCTCCTGTGGACTTCGGCGGGCGGCCTGGCGCTCGGGCGTCGGTATTCTCGGCGCCGGTCCTTCCTCAGTTCATCACTGGTTCGCGCCCCGCGGCGCTCGCCGTTCGGCTTGCCACGCTTCGGAATACTTCAGCCCGCTGGCGGTGTTGAAGATGACCACGCGGTCGTCCTGCGTGATCCAGCCTCGCCAGCGCAGGCCCCGCAGCGCCGCCAGGCACGCGCCCCCCTCCGGGCAGGCGCAGATACCGGTCGCGGCGGACAGTACGCGGGCCGCTTGGACCATGTCCTCGTCCGACACCGCCACGGCCGTGCCATGGGAGTCCACCAGGACCTTCAGCATGATGAAGTCTGCGATCGCAGCCGGCACGCGCAGCCCGGCCGCTACCGTCTCGGCGCCTTCCCATCGCGCCGCCTCGGGCAGACCGGCCTCGAACGCCCGCACGATCGGGGCGCATCCGGCCGCCTGCACGCTGACGAAGCGAGGCATCGGGTCCGTCACCCAACCTAACGTTCGCATTTCCTCAAACGCTTTCGCCATGCCGACCAGGCCGGTGCCGCCGCCGGTCGGATAGACGATGACGCTCGGCAGGCGCCATCCCAGGTCCGCGGCGATCTCGTAGCCGAGCGTCTTCTTGCCCTCGATGCGATACGGCTCCTTGAGCGTCGAGACGTCGAACCAGCCTTCGGCCGCCTTTCGCTCGGCCAGCAGGCGGGCGCAGTCGTCGATCAGCCCGTCGACCAGCGTGACGCGGGCGCCGAACAGTTCGCATTCGAGCCGGTTGGCGGCCGGCACGTCGCGGGGCATAAAGACGTGCGCCGCCAGCCCGGCCGCGGCCGCATAGGCGGCCAGCGCTCCGCCGGCGTTTCCGGCGGAGGGCGTCGCGAGCTTGCCGGCGCCCAGGTGCTTCGCCATGGTCACGGCCGCGCTCATGCCGCGGGCCTTGAAAGAGCCAGTAGGGTTGACGGACTCGTCCTTGATCCACAGCCTGGACACGCCGATCTGCCGCGCCAACTCCGGAGCCGCCGGCATCGGCGTGTTTCCTTCGCCCAGTGAAACCGGCTGCGTATCACGTGGGACGGGCAGCAGGTCGCGAAAGCGCCACATGCCCAGCGAGCGGTAACGAGCGGGGTCGTCCCGGTCCAACTCGCGGGCGGCGCGGGCGAGGTCGTACTCGACCCGCAACGGCTTTCCGCAGGCACACAGGTTGATCAGCCGATCGATAGGATACCTCTTCGCGCAGGCGAAGCAGGCCAGGTGCGTGGCGCAGGACATGGGTACAGCTTGCGGTCGTGGGGCGCTGCGTCAAGTCGTGGATGCTGCCGCTTACGGACTTGGCGAGTCTGCGACGAGGCGCTTGAGGGCATTGCTGATCGGCAGGAAGAGCCTGCGTTCGAGATGCTGGAAGCGCTGAAACCCGAAGCACTCGTAGAAGCCGACTGCCTGATCGTCTTTCGCATCGACGATGACGGCATACGCACCAATCCCCGAAGTACAGGTGCGCGAAATGGCATCGAAGAGTAACACGCCGCCGAGCCTGCGGCCGCGGAAGCGCAGATCGATCGCAAGCCGGCCGATCAGCACGGCCGGGACCGTGGGGTATCGCGGCAAGCGTTTCCTGGCGGCGGGTGGCAAGTCGACGAGCGACACGCCGGTGGCGGCAAGCGTGTAATAGCCGGCGATCCGCCCGGTTCGATTCTCCACGCAAACGTAACACGCGCTGACGCGGCGTCGAACGTCCTGGGTAACGTGGTCGCGGAAATACTCGTTGAGCGGTTCGACTCCACAGTCGAACCCCGTTCGATCCTGGTTGCCCAGGCGATCAATGCGAAACCGCGCGTGCGTTTCCGACGGCGTCACGACCGCTGGATCAGGTTACGATGAGCCGCGGCAGCGCGCTTCATCGAGTGCGTCACTTCGACCGGTTCGATGAGCGCGGCAGCGAATCGCTCCTGGTCCTTCGTGGAGAGGAGAACTACCTCCGACTGTTGAATGGTCTTGGCAGCGGCTTCCTGAGCCGCCCTCACGACAAAGTCCGAGACGCTCCGGCCTTCCAGCAGCGCAGCTCGCTGGACGAGCGAGTACGCAGCCGGAGTGAGCCGGGCCTCCAGCCGAGCCGTCCTCTTGTCTTTCTCGGTTCGCTTCATCGCGGCACACTCTCAAGTCTCTTCATTGTACGGCACAACGGCGTACAAGTCAAGGAGCCGGCGGCATTCCCGTAGCCCCGCGGCGGCGGGCACGGGCCTCGCCGCCGCGGGATGGCGATAGTTGCAGAGCCGAGGGGACAATCCGGCCCGGGATCAGCCGCAGCTCGAGCGCTTGCCCTTCAGCTTGCAGGTCCCGTTACCACCGCCGGGGCAGGCAATGGTCGTCTTGAGCTTCTTCGGGCAATCCTTGACGGTCTCGCACTCCGTCTGGGTGCCGAAGTCGCCTCCCTTCGGGGGGCAGTTCTCGCAGCCGCCCTTGGCCTTGCTCTTCTTGAGCTTGTAGACGCAGCCGACGCTGGCGACCGGGAAGGCGATGCCGCGCACGTCGGTGTACCCGCCGCCGCCGATCTCGGCGAACTCACCGGTGTTGTGATCGATCTTGAACAGGGCCTCGCGGCAGCCGTACATGACGCCGTCCGGCCCGAACGCGATCGCCTGGATGTTGCCGCTGCCGCCGACGTTCGGGTTGACGTCGGTGCCCTGGCCGGTGTTGACGTCAACGGTGTACAGACCGCGGCTGATGTCCCACGCGTACAGCGTGCCGTCGGGGCCGAAGCACGCACCCTGGATTCCGGTCGCGCCGATGCCGCCGATGGGGGTAGTCTCACCGGTGTTGACGTCGACGCGCATCAGTTGGTCCGGGCTGCCATCCTGGACCACGAACAGATTGTCATCGCTGTCGAAAGCCATCCCCCGAACCGAGTTCGCCCCAATGCCGACCTTGCGGGTCAGCGCGCCGGTGTCGGGGTCGAGCGTCCACAGTCCCCCGCCGTTGCCCGCCGCCCAGACCGTGCCGCTCGAATCCGCCGAGGCGGCGTTCATCGAGTTCGTGCCGTTCGGTCCGATCAGCCGTCCGGCGCCGGTCTGGCTGTCGATGGCGTAGCTGTTGTTACCGGCCCAGGATTCCGCCAGGATGTCTTCGGCGGCGATGCCCGGGCCGCCCGGCCGCGACGGATCGCCCGGAAGCGACCGCCACACCCCCGGCAGCCCGTCCCCATCCGGATCGTCCAAGGGCGCCGTGTTCGCCCCCTGTAACCCCGCGGGGAAGGCCAAGGCCGCGATCAAGAGAATCGGCATCCAACGATTCATCATTCTGGTCCTCCTTGTGGATGGGCCGGCGTCTTGCGGCCGCGACACGCCCTCAGTCGCGCCCCCGGTCGCACCGCACCGTCCAGCGGGTGCAGTCACGTGGTCCGGCGGCCCTGGGCCGGACACGCTGAGCGCAAGGATAGCGGTTTTGCCGCCGTGATTTCAACCGCCGGCGCCGGCGCCCGCCCGCGGGGGGTGCGGTCATCCGCCGCCGGCATGACGGGCTGACGCATCCGTCATGGCGCGATACAATCCCCGAATGCCGCGGACTTCGATCATCCATCATCGAGAAGGCTCCTGACCATGCGCATGGCACGTCCGCTGGTCCTGTTCCTCCTGGCCTTGCCGCTTTTCGACACCTCGCCGGCCCGCGGGCAGGAAGGCAACGCCGCCCGGACGGCCGGCACCGATCCGTCGCAAACCCAGCCGCCGCCCGCTGGCGAACCGCCGCCGGCGCAGGAACCCGCCAAGCCAGACGCCGCCGCGCCGCCCACTGAATCCACCGAGCAGATCACGCTCGAATCCATCCAGGCGATGATCGACCAGGTCAGCGCCGCCGGCGATCTGACCGACACCGTCAAGACGGAGGTGCTGAACTTCCTCAATCAGGCGCGGGACCAGATCAACGCCACCCATACCTGGAACGCCAAGACGGCCGGATACGTGAAGGGACGCGAGGAGGCGCCGGTGCTGCTGGAGGAGGCCAAGGCGAAGCTGAAGGACGCAACCCAGCCGGCGGAATCGCGGGCGGCGACCGGTCCCCCGCCGGACAGCACGCTGGAGAGCCTGACGGCGAAGTTCAACGAAGTGGACGCGGCCCTGAAGGCGGCCCAGAAGACGGCGCAGGACCTGGAAGCAGAGGCTTCCAACCGCGCCGCCCGCCGCACCGCCCTCCCGGACCTGATCGCCGAGGCCAACAAGCGGTTAGAGAAGAACCGCAAGGACATGGCGGAGGCGGTCCCCGCCGCCACGCCCGGACAGGCCAACGCCCGCCGCACCTTCCTGCTCGCCCAGCGCATGGCCATCGAGGCCGAGCTGCGCGCATACGACGAGGAGCTGCGCTTCTACACCGCCCGCAGCGACCTGCTCTCCACCCGGCGCGAACTCGCCAAGATCAACGCCACCCGGGCCGCGGCCGCAGCCGCGCAGTGGCAGGAGTGGCTCAACACGGAGCGGCAGAAGGAGAACGAGCGCAAGTTTCGAGAGACGCTCAAGGAACAGCGGAGAACGCTCCCGGCCCTGAAGACCCAGGCCGACCTCAACACCGAACTGGCGCAGCAGCTCCGAAGCCTCGGCGAGAAGCTCAAGGACGCACAGGCCAAGCTCAAGGAGGTGTCGGATACCGATCAGCAGTTGACCCGCAAGCTCGAGGAACTGCGGGCGGACATCGAAGTCGAGGGCATGGCCGAGGTGATCGGTCTGGAGCTGCGCGACTACCGGGCGATGCTCCCCAAGTTGAGACACTACGAAGCGGACCTGCGGACCTGCCGCCGCGAACTGGCGGAAACCCGGCGACGGCTCTCCGAGATCGAGGAGGACCGGCTCGAACTGACGGCCCCCAAGCCGGTGATCGAACTGCTGGTCGCCAGCGTGCTCCAGGCGTCGCCTGAGCAGGACCGCGCGACGGTGGAGCGGAACGTCGAGGACCTGCTCAAATCACGCCGCGAGTTGCTCGACGGCCTCAAGCGTGATCTGGAGCAGTACCAGGATGGCCTGACGGCGCTGAACAAGGCCGAAAACCTCCTGCTCGAAACCGTCAGCCAGTTCAGCGGGTTCATCGAGCTTCACGTGCTCTGGAGCCGCAGCGCCGGCGTGATCCACACCATGCGGCTGCCGGCCGACTGGTGGTCGCCCGATCCGCGCTGGAAGCGACTGGGCGACATGACGCTGGCCGACGTGCAGACCTGGCCGGCGCTGTACGTCGTGGTTCTGCTGCCGATTCTGGCCCTGCTGGCGGCGGGCCGATTGGTTCGGGCGAAGCTGGCCGCCATCGGCCGCGACGCGATCAAGGCCTCCACCGTGGGCTACCAGCCGACTTGGATCGCGATCCTGATGACCGCGCTCTCGTCGCTGCCCTGGCCTGTCCTGATGCTGTTCGTGGGCTGGCGGCTGTCGGCCGCGGCCTGGGCGGTAGATACCGGTCTGTTCGATCTGGCCAAGGCGGTGGGGGCCGGGCTGGTGTACACCGGCCTGGTGCTGTTCGCCTTCCGCTTCACGGCCACGATCTGCCGTCGCGACGCACTCGGCGTCTCGCACTTCCGCTGGGACAGCAACGGCGTGCGCTCCATCCGTCGTCACGTCGTCTGGCTGGCGATGATCTGCGTGCCGGCCGCGTTCATCGTCACCACGACCGAGGCCTACGCCGCGGTGCCCGCCTGGCGCGACACGCTCGGCCGAGTCGGGCTGATGGTCACCCTGCTGGCGTCCGCGGTGGGCGGCTATTTCCTGTTTCACCCCACCGACGGCGCCATCACCCAGATCATCCGGCGGCGCAGCACCGGCTGGTTCTACAACCTGCGGCACGTCTGGTTCACCGCCGTGCTCCTGTTCCCGGCCGCCCTCGCCGCGGCCTCGAGCCTGGGCTACCACTACACGGCCGTCGTCCTGGCACAGCGGTGCGCCATGACCATCTGGCTGGCGCTGGCGGTGGTGTTCCTCAACGCCTGCCTGGTGCGCTGGGTGCTGCTGGCCCAGCGGCGCATGGCCATCCAGCGGGCGAAAGAGAAGATGGAAGCCCGCGTCGAACAGACCGGCGCGGAGGGTGCAGCGCCGCCGACGACCCCGCCGACGGGCGCCAAGCCCGAGGTCGTCTCGATCGGTGAGCAGTCGCGCACGCTCTTGCGCACCCTGGCCGCCACGCTGATCGTCATCGGGCTGTGGGCCATGTGGTCGGACGTGCTGCCGGCGCTGGCGTTTCTGGAGAAAGTCCAACTCTGGTCCTACCACGACGTCGCCAGCGGCGACGCCGCCGCGGCCGCCGAGGGCGCCGGCGGCGTGGTGGTGCGGTACATCACGCTGGCGAACGTGGTGCTGGCGCTGGTGGTGGCCATCGCGACGACGATCCTGGCGAAGAACATCCCCGGCCTGCTGGCGATCACGCTGCTGGAACACCTGCCGCTGGACCGCGGCGGGCGGTTCGCGTTCACGTCGCTGGCGCGATACGCCATCGTCGTCGTCGGCGTATTGCTCGGTTTCAGCTACCTGGGCGTCGGATGGTCGAAGGTGCAGTGGCTGGTCGCCGCCATGACCGTCGGCCTTGGCTTCGGCTTGCAGGAGATCTTCGCCAACTTCGTCTCGGGCATCATTCTGCTGTTCGAGCGGCCGGTGCGCGTGGGGGACACGGTGACGGTGGGCGGCATCAGCGGCGACGTGACCAAGATCCAGATCCGCGCCACCACCATTACCGACTGGGACCGCAAGGAGTTGATTATCCCCAACCGCGAGTTCGTCACCGGCCAGTTCATCAACTGGACGCTCACCGAGCGGACCATCCGTCTGGTGATCCCGGTCGGCATCGCTTACGGCTCCGACACGGACCTGGCCGAGTCGCTCCTGTACAAGGTCGCCCGCGAGAACGAGAACGTGTTAGACGACCCGGCGCCGCTGGTCTGCTTCGTGGCGTTCGGCGCCAGTTCGCTCGAGTTCGAGCTGCGCGTGTATCTTCCGGGCGTGGAGCTGTTTCTGCGGACGCGACACACGATGCTCAAGGCGATCGACCAGGAGTTCCGCCGCGCCGGCATCGAGATCGCCTTCCCGCAGCAGGACGT
>QZJT01000141.1 GCA_003597935.1 Phycisphaerales bacterium
TAACGCGCGTGTGTGCTGTCACGTTGTTTCCTGCATAGTGGGGATACGGCGAGGAATGATGGATAATCAGTGAGTACCGACGAGACACGCGTTGTTGTCCTCCAGATGCTGCAGGAGGCCGGTGCCACAGGTGACCTGGCGGCGGCTATTCGCAGCCACGCCAGTCCACATTTCGTCATCCACTTGGCGAATGGTGAAAGCGGCGGGGTCGACTTCGCCGCGTCCGCGGCGCGCGAGATGTACGAGGCGTTCCCCGATGTTGCGCTCACGCTGGAAGGTCTGGTCTCTGAGGGCGACCGTTCCATGATCCAGTTCACCATGAGCGGGACGCATACGGGTGACCTCCGCGGCTTCGCGCCGACCGGGAAGTCAGTCAGCATTCCCATCGCTCTCGGTTTCCGTGTGGAAGACTCCCGGCTTGCTGAGGTCTGGCTCTATGCCAATCTCTTCGCCCCGCTGATTGCGACGTACGCCGAATCGCATTCAGACGAGGCGGTATAGTCGGGCGCATGTCTCCCACCTTCCGCCATGACCCAGGCGCCGCGATGCGTCTGCCGGCCTTCCGTGCGTATGTGATCTCCCGCGCCACGAGTGGTGCGGCGATGACGATCGTTCAGGCGGTGATCGCCTGGCAGGTGTACGAGATTTCGGGGTCGACGCTCCAACTGGGCATGATCGGCCTCGTACGGTTCGTGCCGGCGCTGGGCGTTAGCCTGATCGGCGGCGCGGCGGCCGACGTGTACGACCGGCGCCGGATCATCCTGTTGGCGCAGGTCGCGCCACTTCTCGCCACGCTGGCCGTCCTCGCCGCGATCGCGAATGACGAGGTGTCGCTGCTCCTCCTCTACGCCGTGGTGCTGGTGTCCGGCCTTGCGTCATCGTTCGAGAACCCGGCGCGCCAGGCACTGCTGCCGCAGATCGTCCCGCGCGAGGCGTTCACGAACGCGATCACGGTGAATTCCACAGTGCAGTCACTCTCGTTCGTCACCGGGCCCACCGTAGCCGGTCTCCTGATCGGCTGGAACGGCGAGGGTGCGGCGTATCTCGCGTCTGCGGGGTGCACGTTGGTCGCCGTGGTGTCGATGCTGTTTGTCCGTGGTGTCGCACCCCCGACGGTCCATGGGCGGGTGACCTGGGAGATGGTACGAGAGGGCGTCTCCTTTGTCCGGCACCGTCCGGTGCTTCTGGGTGCGATGACGCTCGATATGTTCGCAGTGATCCTGGGTGGAGCGAAGGCGCTGCTGCCCGTATATGCCACCGACATCCTGCATGTTGGTGCGGTTGGCTACGGCGTCCTTTCCGGGTCGCTGGAGGTTGGCGCTCTGCTGATGTCAGGCGCGATGATCTGGCTCCCACCGGTCCGCCAGACCGGCCGGGTGCTGCTCGCCTCGGTGGCCGCATTCGGCCTCGCGACGATCGCGTTTGGCCTGGCGCGGTCATTTCCGGTGGCGGTGGTGGCGTATGCGCTGGTTGGGATGTCCGACCAGGTGAGCGTCGTGATGCGCCAGACGACGATCCAGCTGGCAACGCCCGACGCACTGCGCGGGCGCGTGACCGCCGTGAACGCCGTGTTCATCTCCGCGTCCAACCAGCTGGGGATGGTTGAGTCTGGCCTGGTCGCGGCAGTGACCGGCGCGACGTTCGCGGTGGTCTCAGGTGGCGCGGGATGCATTGCCATCGTTGCGCTCATGGCCGCTCGCGTGCCGTCGCTGCGCCGCTACCGTACGGACGGATCCTCGGACAACGTGGAGACGCTGGCCGCGGGCTAGACGTCCGCCCCGTCCGCTGTCGTGACGCTCGTCCGGGGTCCGTCCCGATCACTTCGATGCCGCAACCGTTCGACGACCGCACTCGCAGCAGTGGCTGCCTTCGTCGCCTGTCCGACGGCCGCTTCACGCGCTTCGTCGAGGCGGGGAAGCGACTCGCCGATGACATCGCCGAGGTTGCGGAGCGCGTGGAGTGGGCCACCCGGTGGGACACCGATGTTATTCAGACGCGTCTCGCGGCGCTGACGGCGCTGGCTACCCTTGCCGCGCATTGCCTCGGCGAGTGCGCGACGCAGGGCGGGGCGCATGAGACGCACCGCGGCCATCGGGTCGGTGTGTGCGCCGCCCGCAGGCTCGGCGATCAGGCTGTCCACTACGCCGAGTGTGAGGAGGTCGGCGGCCGCGACACCGAGCGCCTCGGCGACCTCCGGTGCGCGCGAACGGTCGCGGTACAGGATGGCCGCCGCGCCCTCTGGTGAGGTGATGGCGTACATCGCGTTCTGCTGCATGAGTAGACGGTCGGCCCAGGTGAGCGCAAGCGCACCACCGGACCCACCTTCGCCGATCACGACAGCGACGGTCGGCGTTGTGAGGGACGCCATCGTCGCGAGGCAGTCAGAGATCGCGCCCGCGAGGCCCGCTCCCTCGTCGGCGATGCCGTCGTGTGCCCCCGGTGTATCGACGAAGGTGACGAGCGGCAGGCGCAGCCGCTCCGCGAGCAGCATCAGCCGCTTTGCCTTGCGGTAGCCCGCTGGCGAGACGCGGCCGTCATGCCGTTCGCCGCCGAGTGAAAGGTCGCCGCGCTCTTGGCCGATCAGGACGACGTTCGTGTCGCCGATGCGGCCGAGGCCGCCCACCAGCGCGGGGTCGTCTGTGCCGCTTCGGTCGCCGCGCAACGGGACGAAGTCGGTGGTCAGCGCCTGGATGTAGTGCAGGGCGCGCGGACGCTCCGCGTGGCGAGCGCGCTCCACGGTGGCCCAGCCGCGTTCGAGGTCGCGCGCCTCCACGACGTTGGGAAGCGTCTCCGGGTCTGGTGCGGTGGTGGGGCGCAGCAGGTCGAGGACAGTGATGAGCGCGTGGCGTAGCCCCTCGCGCGGTGAGACGAGGTCGACCAGCCCGCGCTCATAGAGGTCTTCGGCGTAGAGGGTCTCGCGTTCTTCGTCAGCATCGTGGACGGCGCGGACGCGCGGACCGGCAAAGCCAATGAGCGCGCCGGCTTCTGCGATCAGGATGTCGCCCTGGGTACCGTATGAGGCGAACACCCCACCGGTGGTGGGGTTCGCGAGCAACGTCACCATCGGCACGCCGGCCTCGTGCAGCCGTTGCGCGGCGGCGGCGGTCTTCGCCATCTGGAGGAGGGCGACCATGCCCTCCTGCATACGCGCGCCCCCGGAGCAGGTCACGGCGAGGAAGGGTGTCTTCGCCTCCCGCGCGCGCTCCATCGCGTGCGCCACGCGCTCGCCGACGGCGTAGCCCATGGAGCCGCCGATGAAGCGGAAATCGGAGATGGCCGCAACGACGGGGAGGCCGCCGATCCGGGCCGCGCCGGTGAGCACGGCCTCTCTGCCGCCCGACTGCTCGCGTGCCTCCTTCACCCGTTCGACGTACGGCCGGGAGTCCTCGAAGTGCAGGGGGTCGGGCGTGCCGATGCCGGCGAATTGCTCCGAGAAGGAATCTTCGTCGAAGAGCAGATCCGCCCACTCGCGCGCGGAGATCGAGGGTGCTGGGGAAGGGGTCTCGGCCACGGCAGGCCTCCGTTCGGCGGCGTCCGAGGAGCTACACCCCGGACACTATCTATTGTAGGCACAGCAGAGAGCCGTTTTCGTGAGGGGCGTCACTGATCCTCGGCCGGGGGCCTACTCGCGCGTCTTTCGAAGCGGTGGAGGCCCGAAGAAGCCACGGATGGCGTCGACCGTCAGGGCGGTCTGGTTGTGATGCACCCAGTGGCCTGCGTTCGGAATGGTGACGGTGCGCGAGTCAGGGAAATACTCGTCCAGTGGCCGGTTGTTGATCTTGCTCTGATGCGGATGCGACCTCCCACCGATCAGGTGCAGGACGGGAGCCTGGACCTCCCGCCACGCGGCGGCCAGATCCTCGCGGGTGAGTTCTGGCAGGGGGCGTGAGCGCACCCACTGGTCGAACTTCCACACATAGCCACCGTCGACCGCGCGCGTGCCCCAGCGGGCGAGGTGCTCCGCCATTTCCAGTGTCAACGAGCGGTTGGCCGCGCGCACGCGGGCCACGGCGTCCTCGAAGGTCGGGAAAACGCGCGGCGTCTGGTGCTCCCATGAGCGGAGGTCGCTGGCCCACCAGCGGAAACGCTGAGGCGCCAGCGGGCGAGGATTGTCCTCCAGCCGCGCGCCCGCGCCCTCGATGGAGACGATGCGGTCGAATTTCTCCGGGAAGAGGCCGGCCGTGAGCAGCGTGATCTCGCCTCCTAACGAGTGGGAGATCACGCGCACCGGACTGCCGGTGGCTTCGATCAGCGCGAGGAGGTCGAGCATGTGCTCGGTGATGCCGTACAGGCTGCCGGTGGCCCATTCTGAGTCGCCGTGTCCACGCAGGTCGCAGGCGACGACGCGGTAGTCGTCTTGGAACGCCTCGGCGATGTGGTCCCAGCTACGCGCGTGATCGCGTCCGCCGTGCATCAGGATGAGTGGCGGCGCGTCCGCAGCACCCCAGGTCCAGTAGGACAGCCGCAGTCGCTGTGACTCGTAGAACTGCTGTGATGGCTCCGCCACCAATTCCCCCAGACACCTCGGGCGCGAGCGTACCACTGGGGACGTCCCGGTCTGTACGGGCGCGTTGCCCTCGCGCCTCACCCCTCGTAACGTCGGCGCGTGACACCTGAGGAACTTGCCGCTTTGCCCGAATACGTCCGTGCGCTGCTGCGCCCGGAAGCCTTCCCGCACCGGCCCTCGGAGGTGGCGCTCGTGCAGACGCACCTCTCGTACGTCTTCCTGGCGGGTGACTTGGTCTACAAGACGAAGAAGCCGGTGGACTTCGGGTTCGTCCAGCAACTGGATCTGGCGACGCGTGAGCGGTTCTGCCGAAATGAAGTGACGCTCAACCGCCGGCTCGCGCCGGATGTCTACCTCGATGTCGCGGCGGTGGTGCGGCGTCTGGACGGCTCGACTGCTGTCGACATCCCGCCGTCTGAAGGCGAGGTCGTCGAGTGGGCGGTGAAGATGCGGCGATTGCCCGAGGGGGCAACGCTGGACGTGCTGGTGCGCGAGAGGCGCACGCCGCATGACATCGCTGGTCGGCTGGTGGCGCGTCTCGTCCCGTTCCACGAGGCCGCGCGGCGGGTGACGCCCGACCCGACGTTCGCGGGCGCAGCGGGTGTGCGTGCGTGGTGGGCACGCGAGTCTGGTGAGGCGGCTGGGTTCGTCGGCTCCACCTGGCGCGCGGAGGATGCCTCCGCGTTGCGCGCCTTTGTCGCGGAGATGCTTGACCAAGAAGGCGCGGTCTTCGATGGACGTCTCGCCGCCGGGCGTGTTGTCGAAGGCCATGGCGACTTGCAGGCGAAGCACGTCTATGTGCTGGGGCCGCGCGTCGCGGATATTGTGATCGTGGACTGCATCGAATTCAGCGAGTGGTTCCAGTTCCGCTATCAAGACGTGGGGTACGACCTCGCCTTTCTCGCGATGGACCTGGAAGCGCAAGGCGACCGGGCACTCGCGGATGAACTGGTGGGGCGCTATCTCGCCTCGACGCAGGACGAGACGCTACCGCTGCTCCAGCCGCTGCACCGCGCCTTTCGTGCCTTTGTCCGCGGCAAGGTGGAGTCGATCGGCGCGCACGCGTCAGAAGTGCCGGCGGAGCAGCGGGCCGCCCTCGCCGAGTCCGCCGCGCGCTACTTCCGCCTTGCCTCGTCGTACGCGGAACGGCGGGCCGCGCCGTGCCTCGTCGTCCTCTGCGGCCCGTCCGGTACGGGAAAGTCGACGATTGGCGGTGCGCTAGCCTCGCGGATTGGTGCGGTGATGATTTCCTCGGACGCGGTGCGGAAGCGGGTTGCCGGGCTTGATCCGCATACGCGCGTGCCGGAGGCGTATCGCGCGGGCCTCTACGCGCCCGAAGTCACCCAGCAAACGTACGAAGAGATGCGCCGTCGTGCGGCGTCCCATCTGGCCGCGGGCCACCCGGTCGTCCTGGACGCCACGCATAGTCGCACGGAGGACCGTGCCGCTGCCATCGATGTCGCGCGTGCCTCGGGCGTGCCGGTGCTCCTTGTCTCCCTCACGCTGAGCGACGCCGCGGCGCTCGCGCGAATTGAGCAGCGCCAGGCGGGCACGCTCACCACTTCGGACGCGACCCCTGAGGTGTACCGCCGGCAGGTGGAGCAGTTCGAGCCGCCACGGCAGTCGGAGGGGAAGCTGCTGACCTTAGACGCGGCAGACGATGTCTCCGCGCTGGTGGAGCAAATTGCGGCGGGACTGCCTATGCGGCGTTGACCGTCAGACCCAACGGGATGCTCCGAACGTCCTCCCATTGGAGGGACGTCCGGCCTCACGGTCAGCGCCGTGACCTCGCTATGGTGAAGGGGGCGCTTGATGCTTCTTCGGCGTCGGGCGAGGCAGGAGGCCACGATGAGCATGTTCCGCTGGGTGGGTCAGGGCATCGTGAGACGGATCGGGGACGCGACGCGACTGCTCCCGTTTGCGCGCCCAGACCGGGCGCCGGGTGGCCCGATCAGGGTGGAGCCGGCACGTCGCTCCGGACCACCCTGGCGGCGTGCGGCTGGCGGGCCGTCCAAGATGAAGCCGCAGCATCACGTCCACCCTTCCGACGACGAGGCCCGTCGCCAGGACAAGGGGTAGTCCGGTCCGGCCCTCCCAGCGGAGGCCGCCGGTGGTGTAGCCTCGCGCCCGGCGTCGATGTCGGACGCCGCGGTGTGAGGAGCGCGCGTGCCTGAAAGCTTGCCCCCAGATCTTGTCGCGCTGCGCGATCGTATCCACGCGTTCGTCGACGGCGACCTCCGCCCGCTGGAGGCCGGCCTGAATCCGGACGTCCCCGTCCCCGCCGAGGTGCGTCAGATCGTCCGCGAGCGTTCAAAGGAGCTTGGCCTGTTTGGTATGACGCAGCCGCGCTCAGTGGGCGGCAGCGAGGCCGGACCGTTGGCGATGGTGGTCGCGCGCGAGACGCTGGCCGCCGGCAACAGCAACCTCACACGCTATGTATTCGGGCCGGGCCCTGGCATGCTCGCGCGCGCGGAGGGCGACCTTCGTACGCGCTATCTTGAGCCGGTGCTGCGTGGCGAGGCACAGAGTGCGTTCGCCTTCACCGAACCAAGCGGCCCCGGCGCGCCTGACCGTCCGACATGGGCAAAGCGCGACGGGGACGCTTTCGTGGTGACGGGACGCAAAGCGTTCGTCACCGGCGGTGCCACAGCCGACTTTTACCAGGTGCTCGTCAACGTTGAGGAGGACGCATCCGGCCCCGGCGGGACGGCAATGCTCTTGATCGACCGCGGGACGCCCGGCGTGGGTATTGAGCGCGCGTTCGAAAGCATGGAGGGCGGCGGGCACGTCGAACTCGGCTTCGATGGCGCACGCGTCCCGCAGGCGAACATGCTGGGCAAGGTCGGCGAGGGAATGCCCCGTGCGATGGGGAACATCAACGAAGAGCGGGTGGAGGTAGCCGCCTCTGCCTGCGGCATGGCGCTCTGGACGACGGACTACGTCACGCGTCATATCACTCAGGGCCACCGCGCGGGCGGCCGTCTCAGCGACCGCGAGGGTGTGCGTCTCCGGTACAGCGACCTGCGGATCGAGACGTATGCCGCGCGCGCGATGCTCTACCGCACGGCGCGGCTGCTCGACTCCGGTGATGACGCTGTGAACGAGGCGGCAGCGACCAAAGTCTTCTGCACGGAGGTCGCGGGTCGGGTGGTAGATGGTGCCGTACAGCTCGTGGGGGGACAGGCGTTGATCGTCGGCCACCCGCTGGAACGGCTCTATCGCCGAGTGCGCTCCATCCGTCTGACCGGTGGTGCAAGTGACATCCTACGTCTGAACGTCGCGCGGGGAATCATCGAGTTCAACGCGGGTCGGCTGTAGGCCACCCGAAGGCGAGGGGATCGAAGATGCCGGGACCGTGGCGCTACTGCCCGAATTGCTCGATGCCGCTGACCACAAAGATGGAAGGTGGCCGTGAACGGATCGCCTGCGCCGATGAAGACTGCGGATTTATCCATTTCGGAAATTTCTCGATCGGCTGCGCGGGCGTGGTGATCCGTGACGGTAAGGCGCTGATCATCCAGCGCGGCATCGAGCCGTTTCGCGGCTCGTGGCAGATCCCTGGTGGTTACGTCGAAGCGGACGAACCGATCCTTGAAGCCGTGGAGCGCGAGGTGCGCGAGGAGTCCGGCGTGATCGCGAAGGTGCGCGATGTCGTCGGGTTCCGCCACTCCGTCGGTGGGTCGATCGGCGGGCCCGCGACGAACATCTATCTGGTGTTCCGGCTCGACTATCTCTCCGGCGAGCCTTCGGATGCGGACTCCGAGGTCATGGGCGCTGGCTTCTTCACACTGGAGGAAATGGAGGCGATCCCCGGTGTGCAGGGGCTCTCCAAGTGGGCGATCCGGAAGGCGATGGCTGCGGACGCCAGTCCTGGCCTCGCCCCGGACAGTCTGGGTGGTCCACAGCGCCCTGGTTTCTCCGTCTTCGGCCTCGGTGGGATGGGGTTCGAGCAGGCATAGCCGGACGGCGGAGGAGGCATCGATGGCAGGCGCGACCCCGAGCGAGACGCTGAGGGCATGGGCGCGCGCGAACGTCGCCGCCGACATGACGACGTGGGGGACGCTCGTGACCGACGGGTTTACCTACGTCCACAGCAATTCGAATTTCGAGACGAAGCAGCAGGTGATGGACGCGTTCGCCGCGGGACGCCGTTACCATGGCTGGGACATTCGGGAACTGGCAGAGCGTGCGTACGCGGGCTGCACGATTCTCACCGGGACCGCCGCGCTCACCGTTGGGCAGACGGATGCACCGAGCGTCCTCAACGTCCGATTCACCTCGACGGCGGTGCCGGAAGGTGGCGGCTGGCGGCTGGCCGCGCTCCAGACGACGCGGCTGCCGGACTAGCGCGGAGGCTAGATCTCGTTACGCATGTAGGCGGTGGCGAGCGAGTCGGCGTATTCGTTCCAGAGCGAACCGTCGTGCGCTTTGATCCAGCGGATCCGTGCCAGCGGGCGCTCCCGCACGAGACGCCATGCTTCCTGCACGAGCTCGAGATTTTTCACTTCGCCATCACGACGCTTCCAGCCGTTGCGTTCCCAGCCGGCCGCCCATTGCGTCAGCGTGTTTACGACGAGCTGGGAGTCCGTGTAGATGTCCATCGGTTCTGACGATCCCAGCATGTTGAGGCCGGCGATCATCGCCGTGAACTCCATGCGGTTATTCGTCGTGTGAGGCTCATGCCCGTGGTCCTGCGCCAGGATGTCGCCGTCCATGACGTAGACGACGCCCCATCCGCCCGGGCCCGGATTGCCGGAGCAGGAGCCGTCTGTGAACACGCCTGTCCGAGGTCCGGCGGTATAACGTTCGAGCACCTGAGCGACCGTCAGCGGCGTGGCTGACGGCCCGTTCCGCCGCGCTCCGCCCCCGTCTCGATACGACGCCGGGCCGTATCTATTCAAGTGAGACGCCGTTGTAGAGCATCTCCGGGTCGCCCTCGAAAACATCGCTTCGCAGGTCGGCGACCACGACGATAGGGCGGTCCGAGACGATGACGACACTGCCCACCCAGTTGTCCGGCAGCTTGCGTTCGTCCAGCGGGCGGAAGGTGCGCGAACCTTCCACCGGGACGGAAGTGTCCGGGAACAGGCCGCGTGGGAACTGCTTCGAGTAGTAGACGATGTATGCGTAGGTCGTGGAGCCGTCGAACGAGGCGACCCGGAACGATGAGTTCCAGCCGCTGCGCCCGCCGAACGGGCCGTAGTTCTTGTTGATGACCGGCAGCACCACCTGGCGCGAGGCTTCCGAGGGAATGAAGCCTCGGTAGTCGGCGAGCGAGCCCGTCGACGAAACGCGCTGGACGACCACGGTGATCGGTTCGACCGACTGGATGCGGACGCTCCCCGTGAACGACGGGGGTAGGGCGCGGTCTGTCGGGAGACACCCGAGGGTGGTTGGCTGCGACTGGTCGCAGGTCATCGAACCGAAGACCGTCACCTTGCTCTCAATCGAGATCTGTGAGCCGCTGCCATCACGGCCCTCGAAGCGGAGCGTGACCTCGTTCGGCGCGCCGGGAGTGGCGCTGAAGATGCGGAACCGCGTCGTGTAAGAGGCGCCGTCCTCAACGGTCGCGCGGTCGATCATCGGCAGCAGGACGACGCGACTCGTCTCGTCGGAGGAGAGCGCGCGATACGTCGATAAACCAGCACGGACGCGGTCGCGCGTGTCGACGGCGACCGATATCTGCTGGATGCTGGCCGCCACGCCACCGCCCGTCGGCTGCGTGCGGACAATCGCTGCCCCGTCGAACCCGAATGGCGCCGCCATCGCGGTCTCGTCGCGCACGATCGAAGCCCGCGGGGCGAGGTACTCACCACCGCTCGGACAGTTGTTGCTGCTGCCCGTGGGTTCGGTCGCGATGGGGGAGAGGCTGCTGACGGCGTAGTAGACGATCTGGACGCACGCGGGGGTGTCCTTGCTCGTGTTCTCGATGGAGATGCGCGAGACGAGCGACGCCGTGTTCGTCACCCACGGCAGGTAGTGACGGTCGGTACCGGAGCCGAGGCGGAGCGAGTCACCGCCGAGTTGCAGCGTGCCGTCGGCGCGGATCAGGTCGCGTGCCAGCATGGCCACGAACGGTTGGTCGCCAACGAGGTATCCGGAACCGCGGTACCCCTTCGGCAGGGCGTCCAGGGTCTGCTGGAAGAAGGAGCGGCCGGAACCAGGCGAGATGGCGTCACAGACGTCTGCCTTCGGGCAGCCGTCCTTTGCCGCCTGTGTGCCGTTGGGGTGGTAGAACGTCAGGTCGAGAGTGGCGGGCTGCGTCCCCACATTCTGGACGCGCAGCCAGGAGTTCTCTTCGGCCAGACGTGCCTGCTGCGCCACGCCGCGGTCGGGCGCCAGCGCGGCGACCGTGAGGGCGGCGACCAATAGCAGCACAGCCGCGCCACCTCGGACGGTTATGGGGCGCAAGGGGCAAGGCAGCACGCGTCGCAGCCCTCGGCGCAGGAGCACCAGCACAGTGGCTTGCCTTCCCTCCCCGCCGAACATCGATGATAACCATGCATCCGGATTCGCGGCGAAGTGGGCGGCACTCTCGCGCACTTCCAGCCCGCTCCTCGCGCTTGTGGGGAGGGCGGTGCTACCCTCCCCCTCCGGGCCAGCCGAGGTCGCCTCGCCGCCTGCCCTCGGGGTGTAGCTCAGCTTGGCAGAGCGCTTCGTTCGGGACGAAGAGGTCCCCGGTTCAAATCCGGGCACCCCGACCACCATTTTCCGTCTGGTCCTTCAAATCCAGCGCGCGGCGCGCCTCGCGTACCATTTGCCCATGCCTGACGTGCTCCGCCCGCGCATCCTGATCACGCGCTCCGAGGACGACCCCGGCGAGCGGTGGCAGGACTATGCCGACCGCGTCCGCGCCGCCAGTGGCGAGCCGATCCCCTTCGATGTCGCGCTGTACCGGCGAGGCGATGTGTTCCCGGCCCACGACGGTCTCGTCCTGACGGGTGGCGTCGATGTCGACCCGGCACGGTACGGGGAGCCGCCGCACGAGCGGTTGGGCCGCCTCGTCCCCGCACGCGACGAGGCCGAATTCGCGCTCACACGGGCAGCGCTCGCGGGAGGGCGTCCGCTGCTGGCGATCTGCCGCGGGATGCAGGTGATGAACGTCGTCTCCGGAGGCACGCTCCACCAGCACCTCGAGGAGCGGGAGCCGCACCGCAGCCGCCGCGGTGCTGACGGCGTGACGATCGATTCCGGCTGGCACGGCGTTGAGGTAATTGGCGGCACGCTCCTGTCACGTGTTACGAAGACAGCGCACCTGCGCGTGAACTCACGCCACCATCAGGCGGTGACACGCGCGCGGCTCGCGCCGGGCCTTGTCGCCTCCGGTATGACCTCAGAAGGTGGTTTAGAGGTGGTGGAAGCGATCGAGGCGCCGCACCACCCATTCGCACTCGGCGTGCAGTGGCACCCGGAGCGGTCAGAGATGGCGGCGACCCCGGCGCTGCATGCGGGCTCAGGCGCGCTGTTCGAGGCATTCCTGCACGCCTGTACGGCCGGGCAGGCGACGCCTGAAACGCCGTTCCTCTATTTCGGCTACGGCTCCAGTATGGACGCCGACCGGATGCGTCAGACCGCCCCACACGCGCGCCTCATCGGCTCCGCGCGGTTGGCTGACCACGCCCTGGCATTCTCCATCGAATCGAAGAACACATGGCACGGTGGAGTGGCGGACATCCTGCCCTCTCCAGGTGACGAGGTGTGGGGGGCGCTCTGGCTCGTGCCCCCCGAGGAGTCGCATGCCCTCGATGAGCATGAGGGCCTGTTCCGCGAGCCGCCGGCCTACCGCCGCGTGACGGTGGAGGTTACGACGCCCTCCGGCGACCGGGTGCGCTGCCGCTCGTACCAGGTGGTGATGCCGGATCCTCGAACGCCACCACCTTCGAAGGCGTTCAAGGAGGCACTCCTCCGGGGTGCGCGGACGGTGGGCCTCCCCCCCGCGTACGTCGCGCGACTGGCGGCGATGCCGGACAACGGGCGAGCGTAGATCCGGCGCCGAACGTTCTGACGCCCACGACGTTAAAATGGCCAAGCACCGGCGGCAGTGTGACCATCAGCACATGACACGGAGTTCAACCATGAACCATCGTTCCGCACGCGTGTTGGCGGCTGCTTCGGCTGCCGTCCTCGGTCTGGCCCTGACGGTCCCCGCTTTGGCCACCCGCGATCCACGCGACGGCGCGTCCTCGGACGGTGCCTTCCAGCAGGGGACTTCCACTCCCACGCCGTCGGCCTCGCCGGGTCGTGGCCCGGACGGCCGTGGGCCAGAGAACGCCCCGGGCCGGCAGTCCGCGACGCCGTCCGGCAGCGCGACCCCAATGACCGGACGTGACCAGGTGAAGACGCCGCCCATGCTGCCTCCTAACGCCTCGGAGCGTGCCCGCACCGTGGTGCAGGCGGTCTTCGAGCGCAACCAGCGGGTGCGCGACCTGTTCGCCCAATTGCGCGCCGCCCGCGGCCTTCCGCCCGTCGGAGCGGACGAGGATGTAACGGACGAGTTCGCTAAGAACGCGAAGCAGAAGCGCACTGGCGACACTGTGGTCGACCCGAAGGCACTGACTTCGGAACAGCGCGAGCAGTTCCAGACCCAGCTGCGAGCCATCATGGCGGCCTTTGCCGAGACCTTGCGTCAGTCGGCGGGCACGACGGGTGACGAGGCGTCCACGCCGACTCCGACGCCCACCTCGACCGCCTCACCAACCGCGACGCCGACGCCGTAAGGCCGTAAGGGAGCCATCATGCGCCGTCACCTGCTCGTCTCCGCTGTGCTGATCGCTTCGCTCACTTCGGCCTGCGGGTCGGACGACGCCCCAGCGACATCCACCGCGACTGCGGCCCCCACAGCCCCGTCCGCTACGGCGGCTGCCAGCGGGACATACGCTGCTGACGCACGTGTCCTCTTGAACGATCTCGGTGTCGCACAGCGCGGGCTCGCTGACGCCATCGTCAGTGGCGCGCCTCTGTCGGACGCCTGGAAGCAGGCGGTCGCGGCCCGCGTGTCCGCGTTCGGGGATATCGAGGCGCGAGCGCAGAAGCTGACGCCACCGACGGGACAGCAGGCAGCGCAGGCCCAACTGCTCTTGGCCACCAGGCGCTCTCGCGAGGCCGCGGACACCATTGCCACGGCCGTCGCCGAGGGAAATATCTCGATGCTGGAGCGGGCGAACGCGATCCTGGCGGACGCGGCGTTCCAGACGACGGCGGCGGTCGCCGTCATGCCCCGGTAGGACTGTTCGCGGAGGGTGTTCCGCGTTCTCCGGAGGTTCCGAATCGCTTCCGAATCGCGGGTGTGATGCCCCCGGCTGAGGCCGTTTTCAGATTTGGAAACGGACCGTCCGGATGCCCTCTGGGGGTCGTTCGGAAGGTCCGTCACTGGTAGAATTCAAGGTCTAACAGCCCCTCCGCACGACTCCCCCGTCGGACCCCCGGAAGGGTGCCTTATGGTCCAGGAACCGCCCGACCGAACGCAGCCTCGACGTGTCGAAGAAGAGATGCGCACGTCGTATCTCGACTACGCGATGTCCGTCATCGTGTCGCGGGCGTTGCCTGACGCACGGGACGGGCTGAAGCCGGTCCAGCGGCGGATCTTGTTCGGGATGCAGGAGTTGGGCGTCACTGCCACGGGGGGCTACAAGAAGGCCGCCCGTATGGTCGGCGACGTCATGGGAAAATTTCACCCTCACGGCGACAGTGCGATCTACGATGCGCTCGTCCGCATGGCCCAGGACTTCTCGATGCGGTACCCGCTGGTCAGCGGCCAGGGGAACTTCGGATCAATCGATGGCGACCCGCCCGCGGCGATGCGGTACACCGAGGCGCGCCTCGCGCCGATCGCGATGGAACTGCTCGCCGAAATCGACCGGAACACCGTCGACTTCTACCCCAACTTTGATGATTCACTGACGCAGCCGTGGGTGCTGCCGGCGCGGCTGCCCAACCTGCTTTTGAACGGCTCCTCTGGCATTGCCGTCGGCATGGCGACGAACATCCCGCCGCACAACCTGAACGAGATCTGCGACGCCGTGGTGATGGTGCTCGAGAACCCGGAGTGCACGGTCGACGACCTTCTGACTGTCGTCCAGGGTCCAGACTTCCCCACGGCCGCGATGATCTTCAACCGCGCCGAGGTGCGTGACGCCTACATCAACGGGCGCGGCCGTGTCACGATGCAGGCGCGCATGGAGGTCGAAGAGGCGGCGCGCAGCGGGCGCTCCCAGATCGTCGTCACCGAACTGCCGTATCAGGTGAACAAGGCGACGTTGCTGGAGCGGATCGCCGACCTCGTCCGTTCCAAGAAGATCGAGGGCATTTCCGACCTGCGCGACGAATCCGACCGCCATGGCATCCGCATGGTCATCGAACTGTCCCGTGGGGCCACGTACGCGGCTGTGAAGAACCAGTTGCTCAAGCACACGGCGCTGCGCAGCAGCTTCGCCGTGAACATGCTTGCTCTGGTCGACGGCCAGCCGGAGACGCTCTCGCTCAAGCGCGCCCTTGAAGTTTTCATCACGCACCGCCGCGAGGTGATCCGCCGGCGCTCAGAGTTCGACCTGGAGAAAGCGCGGGAACGCGCGCACATCCTTGAGGGCCTGCTGAAGGCGCTCGATGCGCTCGACCTTGTGATCAAGACGATCCGCGAGTCGGCCTCCGCGGAGGCGGCGAAGGCGGCGCTGATGGCGTTGCCGGTCGTGTTGCCCGCGCGGTTGATCGAGGCGCATCCGCTGGCCGCAGAGGGCGCGCTGCCGGGCCTCACCGACCGTCAGGCGCAGGCTGTCCTCGATATGCAGCTGCGGCGCCTCGCCCAGTTGGAGGCGCAGCGCATTCTCGATGAGTACGGCGAGCTGATGACCTTCATCGCCTACCTCGTCGACCTTCTGGAGCATCCTGAGAAGATCGACGCATTGATCAAAGAAGACTGCGCCGATCTGAAGGCGAAGTACGGTGACGCGCGCCGCACGCAGGTCTTCCACGGCGCGGTCGATGATATCGCGGATGAGGACCTGGTCGGCCACCAGCAGATCGTCGTGACCGTCTCGGAGCGTGGATACACGAAGCGCGTGCCCCTCGACGTCTACCGCCGTCAGGCGCGTGGCGGCCGGGGCAAGCGCGGCCAGACGGTGCGCGAGGAGGACTTCATCCGTCATCTGCTGGTGTGCGACACGCATGACCAGTTGCTGATGTTTACCGCCGGCGGCAAGGTCTACGCCCTGAAGTCCTACGAGGTGCCCGAAGCCTCCCGCGAGGCGCGCGGCATCCCCGTGGCGAACGTCGTCGACATCGCCCCGGACGACCGCGTGACGGCCGTTGTCGCTGTGGGTGACTTCTCCCGCGACTCGATGGTGCTGGCGACCGAACGGGGCGAGGTAAAGCGGACACCGCTGGCCGAGTTCGAATCGGTGCGCCGCAACGGGTTGATCGCTATGCGCCTCGAGGACGGTGACCGGCTCGTCGAAGCCCGTCCGGCGCGCGAGACCTCGGACGTGATCCTGGTGTCGAGTGATGGCCAGGCCATCCGGTTCACGGTCGGCAGCTTGCGTGTTGCCTCCCGGACGTCTGGTGGAGTCCGTGGAATGATGTTGCGCGGCGACGCGGTCGTGATCGCAATGGCGGTTGACGAGGACGGCGACGATCTGCTCGTGGTCTCTGAACGCGGCGCCGGGAAACGGACGCCGATCGACGAGTACCCGCGCAAAGGCCGCGGCGGACAGGGTGTGCAGACGTTCCGCGTGACGCCGAAGACCGGCGCACTCTCCGTAGCCCGTATGGTCAGCGCCGTCCAGGAACTCGTACTGGTGTCGGAACAGGGGATCGTGCTGCGCACTTCCGCTGGCTCGATTAGCCAGCAAGGACGCGCCACGCAGGGGGTGCAGGTCATGC
The DNA here is from genome assembly GCA_003597935.1 of Phycisphaerales bacterium. Classification (GTDB taxonomy): domain Bacteria; phylum Planctomycetota; class Phycisphaerae; order UBA1845; family UBA1845; genus SURF-32. Next base: position 16,382 of record QZJT01000141.1, read on the forward strand.
GTCTCTCTGATGACGATGACCGTGTTGCCTCGGTGGCGCGCGTGGATATTGCCGAGGGGACGGATGAGGGTGGCGCCGTCGACGATACCCCGGCCGAGCCTGCAGGAGCCTGAGCCGGCGCGCGTACACTCACCCGCGGACGGACGGTACCCACATGGCCGGTCATCACGTCGGCGGCCTCGGCGAGTTCACGCTGATCGACCGCATCGTCGCGCGCCTCGGGGACGCGGCGGCGCACGACCTTGTCGTCCCCCCGGGCGACGACGCGGCGGCCTGGCGGACGGGCCCGGGCCTCACCGTCGCAACGATCGACGCGCTCGTTGAGGGCACCCACTGGCGGGCCGACACGATGGCGTACGGCGACGTGGGCTGGCGCGCGGTCACGGCGAACGTCAGCGACCTCGCTGCGATGGGTGCCGACCCGCAATACCTGCTCATTGCCACCACCTTCGGGCCAGCCTTCACCGTCGATGACCTCGACGCGTTGATCGAGGGCATCGCCGAGTCGTGCCGCTTCCATGGTGTGCGCGTCGCGGGCGGCGACGTCGTGCGCGGCCCGGCGACATCGATCAGCATCGCCGCGTACGGTCGGATCGAAGGCGGCAGGGCTGACGCGCCGCTGCTCCGCCGTTCGCGCGCGCGAGTGGGCGATTTCGTCTCCGTCTCGGGCACTCCCGGCGCCTCCGCCGCGGGACTCGCGTTGATCGAGGCGGGGCGGGCGGCCGAGGTCGGTGTGGAGATGCTGCTGTTGGCGCACCGACGCCCGGTGGCGCGCGTCGCGCTCGGGCAGGCGGCGGCTGCGTCTGGGTTGCGCTGCGCGATGGACGTCTCCGATGGGTTGCTCCAGGATATTGGCCATATCGCGGCGGCTTCCGAGGTCGGGATCGAGCTGGCGGCAGCGACGCTGCCGCTGCACCCGGCGGCGGTGGCGGCGTTGGGGGCGCGGGTGGCGCTCGACCTCGCCCTCGGCGGGGGTGAAGACTTCGAACTCGTCCTCACCGGTCCACGAGACGCTCTCGTCCGGCTGGACACGCCCGAAGTGCCCGTCACGCTGATCGGCCGTGTCGTCCCCGACCATCCTGGTGAGGTCATCGTCTGGGGCGAGGGTGGTGAGGTGTACGAGCCGCCGCGTCGTGGTTGGGACCAGACGCGCGACTCTGGTGAGCGACGCACATAACCTCGTCCCTGTGAGGCATCTATGAGCACCGCCAACCGGCTCACTCTCGTCACCACCGGCGTCTCTCAGACGCGCGCCCTCGGCCGCCGCCTGGCGAAGATGCTGCGCGCGGGCGACGTGGTGCTGCTGCAGGGGACGTTGGGCGCGGGGAAGACCGCATTCGCGCAGGGCGTCGGGCAGGGGCTGAAGGTGGAGACCGCGGTCACCAGTCCCACGTTCGTCCTGATGGCGCGCCACGATGGCCCGCTCCGTCTCTACCACGCCGACCTCTATCGCCTCACCGATCCTGCCGAGGTGGCTGACCTCCACCTCATCGAGGAGGCCCGCGATGGCGTGCTGCTCATCGAGTGGCCCGAGCGCGGGATGAGCGTCCTACCCGGCGAGCACCTCCTGGTCATCCTCGAAGGCGTCGAAGGGGAGCCGAGGCATCGCCGGATCACGATCGCCTCTCAGGGCAGCCGCTACGACCGGGTGCTGGACGGGCTGGGCGC
>QZJT01000018.1 GCA_003597935.1 Phycisphaerales bacterium
TCGCAGCGCCCGGTCTCCCGGGATGCCGTGGACGACCTGCTCGTTGACGCTGGTACACAGCGCCGCGGGAAACGGAAACCGCGCGTCCGGGTTCACCACGCCCTTGAACAGCGGCGTCGCACCCGCCGCGGAGATCATCTCTTCCGCAATCTCATTCAGCCGCCCCGTGGTCACGCCCACGTCCGCGACTTCCTCCATCCTGAACAGCACCCGGCGCACCAGCCCTCCGGCACGGCGCATCGCCTCGATCTCGCGGGCGCTTTTGAGCACGATGCCGTGAGTCCTGGCCATCCGCTGCGCTGCCCCGCTCGTCTCTCCTGCCGGCGCGGCATCCGCCGCCGTCGCCGTTGCTTCAGAACCCGCGGGTATCGCCCCGGATCGGGCCGTCACCCCCCAGGAAACCCTTGTAGTTCCGCATGGTCAGGTTGGCCTCGATCCGCTGAACCAGATCCAGCGCCACGCTGACCACGATCAGCAGACCGGTGCCGCCCAGGAAGGCGGACACCATGAACGGAATCTGCATCGACTGGGCCACCAGCGTCGGGATCAACGCGATCACCGAAAGGAACGCCGCCCCGACGAACGTGATGCGCGACATCACCTTGTCGAGATAGTCGGCCGTGCGCTTCCCGGGGCGCAGTCCGGGGATAAAGCTCCCGTAGTCCCGGAGGTTGTTCGCCATCTCCTTGGGACGGAACTGCACCGTCGTCCAAAAGTAAGCGAAAAAGTAGACGGTTGCAACATACGCCAGGATATAGGGATACTCGTTGCTCTGGAACCAGTCCCGGACCGTGTACAGAAAACCCCATCCCGTCCAGTTGGCCATCGCTCCGAACAGCACTCCCGGGAAGATCAGCAGCGTGCTGGCGAAGATGATCGGCATCACGCCGCCGTGGTTGACCCGCAGCGGCAGGTACTGCCGCTGGCCGCCGTAGACCCGCCGCCCCCGCGTCTGCTTGGCCTGCTGGATGGGGATCCGCCGCTGCCCCTGGGTGATCAGGATCGACCCCGCCACCACCGCCACGAAGGCGATCACCAGAAACAGGATGCGGGCCGGGTCCATCGCCCCCGTCTGGGCGCTGCCGATCTGCAGGGTGGCGTTCTGCCAGACGTAAATGAACGCCGTCGGCATCTGGGCCACGATCCCCGCCATGATGATCAGCGAAACGCCGTTGCCGATGCCGTACTCGTCGATCTGCTCGCCCAGCCACATCAGGAAGACCGTCCCGGACGTCAGCACCAGCAGCGACATGATCATGTAGAAAAACGACATCCCGAAGAACCGGCCCGTGTACTCGGTGAACACCAGGCCCTGGCTCGACAGGAAGCTCATCCACACCGCGCCTTGGATGATGCACAGGCCCACGGTGGCGTAGCGGGTGTACTCCTGGATCTTCTTGCGGCCCGATTCCCCTTCCTTCGACAACCGCTCCAAGGCCGGGATCACGGTCACCAGCAGTTGAAAGATAATCGAAGCCGAGATGTAGGGCATAATCCCCAAGCCGAAGATCGTGCTCTGCTTCAGGTTTCCGCCTGTGAACAACTGGAAGTAGTCCGCCAGGTCTCCCAGCCCGCCGCCGCCGCCGGTCGACGCCATCTTCCCCTGATTCACCCCCGGCACCGGAATGTAATACCCGATCCGGTAGGTGAACAACAGGCCGATGGTGAACATCAGCTTGTTGCGCAACTCCATTATTTTGAAGATGTTAAGAAACGTCTGGATCATGGCGCATCCGTCCTGTGGCGCTACGTCGACCGCGCCTGGCTGACCTGGGCCTCGCCCCCGGCCGCGGCGATCTTCTCCGCCGCGGACCGGCTGAACCGGGCGGCTTCCACGATCAGTCGCTTCGTCAACTCGCCGTCGCCGAGCACTTTGACGGGACGACGGGTGTTGCGGATCAGCCCCGCCTCGACCAACGCCGCCCCGCTGACCTTCTCCCCCGCCTCGAACTTGGTCTCCAGATCGCCCACGTTGATCACGCTGTATTCCGTGCGGAACCGGGCGTTGCTGAAGCCGCGCTTGGGCACGCGCCGGAAGACGGGCATCTGCCCACCCTCAGCCAGCGCCCGCCGCCTGAACCCGGAACGGGACCCGGCGCCCTTGTGGCCGCGGCCGGCGGTCTTGCCCAGACCGGAGCCGATTCCCCGCCCGAGCCGTTTGCGACGGCGGTGTCGGCCGGCCGCCTTGAGTATCGTGGTCATTCCCATCCGTCGACTCCGTCAGACCGCCAGCTTGACGCCGCGCAACGCTTCCACCTCGGAGGGCTGCAACATGCTCCGCAGGCCCTCGAACACCGCCCGACAGAGGTTTTTGGGACTGTTGGAGCCGTAGCTCTTGGTCAGCACGTCGTGGACGCCCGCCAGCTCCAATACGGCACGGGCCCCGGCGCCGGCGATGACTCCCGTCCCGGGGCTGGCCGGCAGCATGATCACCTTGCTGGCGCCGTAGCGGGCCGTCACCCGATGGGGGATCGTCCCGCCGCGCAGTTTGATGCTGACCATGTTGCGGGTCGCGAGCTTCTTGCCCTTCTCCACCGCCGTGGGGACCTCGCGCCCCTTGCCGTAGCCGATGCCCACGTTGCCGTTGCGGTCGCCGACGACGACCAGGGCGGAAAAGCTGAAGCGCCGCCCTCCCTTGACGACCGTCGCGCAGCGGTACACGCGGACGACGATTTCTTCCAGTCCGCCCTCTTCCTCGATCCGGTGTTCGGTTCTTGCCATGCCGTTCATCTCGACCCCGAGGGTCGCCGCGTGCTCAGAACTTCAAGCCGGCCTCACGGGCGGCCTCGGCCAGGGCCTTTACTCGGCCGTGGTACTTATAGCCATTGCGATCGAACGCGACCGCCGTGATGCCCTTCGCCCCCGCGGCTTCGGCCAGAGCCTTTCCGACCGCGGCGGCGGCCGCGCGGTTCCCCGCGCCGCCCGCGATCTGACCCGCCAGGGACTTGTGCCGCGAGCTGGACGAACACAGAGTCACGCCCGCGTCGTCGTCGATGATCTGGGCGTATATGTGCTTCAGCGACCGCGTCACCGTCAGGCGCGGCCGCTGGGCGGTGCCGAAAACGCGCTTGCGGACCCGCATCTTGCGACGCTGCCGCCGGATGGCTTTGAGTCTGATGTCTTCCACGGCTCCCAACTCCCGGGGGGACGCCCGGCCGGCGGCCGGCGTACCCCCCACTTCCGCCTACGATCCGGACAGCGCCTTGCCGACCTTGCGGCGGACCACCTCGTTCTCATACCGAATCCCCTTGCCCTTGTACGGCTCGGCCTTCCGCAGGGAGCGCACCTCCGCGGCGAACTGCCCGACGGCCTGCTTGTCGCAGCCGCGGATCACCAGCCGCGCCGGCTCGTTGTCGCCGCGGGCGGCGGGCGTCTCCACGTCCACCTGCAAGCCGGCGGGCACTGGGACCTCGAACTGGGATCCGCCGTCCCGGCTGCGCCCCATGTAGCCGATGTTCAGATGGAGCACGTTGCCCAGCAGCTTGCAGTTGTAACCGGTGCCGTAGATCAAGAGCCGCTTGTGATAGCCCTCGGACACACCGCGGACCATGTTGGCCACCAGCGAACGAGTCAGCCCGTGATTGGCGCGGGCCTGTTTGTCCTGCCCGCGGCTGGCCACGCGGAGCTGCCGCCCGCCCTCGTCCAGCGCCAGTTCCGCGGTTGCGGGGACCGTCCATGACAGCGACCCTTTGGGGCCGCTGACGTTGACGGCGCCGCCCGCGATCTGCACCTTCACGCCGGCCGGCACGTCAATCGGTTTGTTTCCCAGTCGAGACATTCATCGTCACTCAGCGACCTCGTGCGGGCCGGCGGCCCGGCTGGCCGCGCCGCCATCGGTCCGGCCCGCCGTCACGCCGCGCTTGCGGTCTAATACACGGTGCAGAGCACCTCCCCGGACACGTTCTCCTCCCGGCAGCGGCGGTCGCTGAGCACGCCCCGGCTTGTGGAGACGATGGCGATGCCGAGGCCGTCGAGCACCTTCGGCAGCTCGGACACGCCCCGGTACACGCGGCAGCCCGACTTGGATACCCGCCGGATGTCGTGGATCACGTCTTCGCCGCGATCGCCGTAGCGCAACTGCAAGCGGAGAATCCCGGCCTTGCCGTCGTCGATGACGTCAAAGCCCTTGATGTAACCTTCCTCCTGCAGGATCCGGGCGATGCCGCGCTTCACCTTGGAGCACGGCACGCTGACCTCCTTGCGCCGTACCCGCGAGGCGTTGCGAATGCGGGTCAACATGTCGGCGATCGGATCACTCCACATCATTCTGCTCTCTTCTGCGCCGCCCGCAGGCGACGGATTACCAGCTCGCCTTGCGGATGCCGGGCACCAGACCCTTGTGCGCCAGCTCGCGCAGACAGATCCGGCACACCTTGAACTTGCGATAGACGCCGCGCGACCGGCCGCACAACTGGCAGCGCCGCACCCGCCGGGTGGAGAACTTCGGTTCCTGGTTCGCCTTGAACACCCACGCTTTGGTTGCCATCAGTTCGTCCCCGCCTCCGACCGGCGAAACGGCATGCCCAGGAGCGTCAGCAGGGCCCGCGCGTGCGCGTCATTTCCGGCCGTGGTGACGAACGTGATGTTCATGCCTTGCGGATACTCGACCTTGTCCAGGTCGATCTCGGAGAAGATCGTCTGCTCCGCCAGACCCATCGAGTAGTTCCCGTGGCCGTCGAAATTCGCCTTCAGCCCCCGGAAGTCGCGCAGACGCGGAATCGCCACGTTGATCAGTCGGTCCACGAACTCATACATGCGGGCCCCCCGCAGGGTGACCTTGCAGCCGATCTCCATGCCCTCGCGCAGCTTGAAGTTCGACACGCTCTTCTTGGCCCGGCAGGCGATCGGCTTCTGGCCGGTGATCATCGCCAGGTCCGCCAGCGCGGCCTCCACCCGCTTCTTCTCCTTGGTGCCCTCACCGACGCCCATCGACACCACCACCTTCGACAGGCGCGGAATCGCCATCGGGTTCGCGCAGCCGATCTGCTCGGCCAGCTCGGGCCGAATCCGGGTCTTGTATGCTTCCAGGAGCCTCGCCATGTTCCCTTCTACTCCGCGGGATGCGCCCATCGACGCCGGGGCGCTCATCCCTTCACCGTCCGCAGGGTGTGCAGCGTCACGCCGCTGCGACGGGCGACGCGCCGCTTGCCCGAGATCCGGCCGCGCCCGTCGCGCTCCAGCTCGAAACGCACGCGCGTCCCTTTGCCGGAGCCGCTGTCGAACGGCAGCACGTTCGAGATGTCCAGCGGCGCTTCCTTCTGCAGACGGCCGCCCTGCGGGTTCTTTCGCGTCGGGCGGACGTGACGATAGACCATCCGCACGCCCTCCACCACCACCCGGCCGCGCTTGCGGTCCACCCGCAGCACCTTGCCGCGGGCGCCTTTGTGGACCCCGCTGACGACGATCACCATGTCGTTTTTACGAATGTGGCACGCCATGATCCTGACCCCTGCACCGGCGGCGCCTCCGCCCGCGGACTAAACCACTTCCTCCGCCAGGGAGATGATCTTCATGAATCCGTCGCGCAGCTCGCGGGCTACCGCCCCGAAGATGCGGGTGCCGCGGGGCTCGTCCTTGTCGTCGATCAGCACCACCGCGTTGCTGTCGAACCGCACGTAGCCGCCGTCGGCACGGCGGGTCGGCTTGGTGGTCCGCACCACCACCGCCCGTGACACGCGCCGCTTGGAGCGGTCTTTGCGCGTCGCGCCGCCCATGAAGTCGCTGTTCGGCAGCGCCTTCTTGACCGTCACGATGACGATGTCGCCGACGTTGGCGGTCTGGAGCTTGGGCTTGCCGAACCGCCGGCTGCCCGACCCCTTCAGGACCCGGATCACCTGGGCGACGCGGGCGCCGGTGTTGTCCGCGACTTCGACGTTACTCTGCAGCATGATCATGACGCGAGGCCTTCCGTCTCAGACGTCGATTCCCGGTTCCAGCCCGGCCGCGGTCACGGCCGCCGCCTGCTGCGGCGCGGACTCGACGATGCGGACGAGACGCCACGACTTGCGCTTCGACATCGGGCGGCACAGCGCCACTTCCACCACGTCACCGACCTTGGCCTGGTTGCCCTCGTCATGGGCCAGGACCCGCGAGCGCCGCTTCATGTACTTGCCGTAACGGGGGTGTTTCACACTGTATCGAAAGACGACGCCGATGGTCTTTTCGGCGCGGTCGGACACCACCACGCCCACGCGCGCCGGGCGTGGACGCCGTGCCGTTCGGATTGTCTGTTGCGCTGTTGCCATCCGTTATCCGTTCCCATCCGGGGCACGCCGGCCCCACCGCCACTCGCCGCCGGCCGGTCAACCGCCGGACCGGGCCGCTCTCGCCTCCAGTCGGTGCTGGTGCTGCTCGATGTTCGTCTCACCCCGCTCGTGCATGACGGTCAGCACGCGGGCGATGTCCTTGCGGGCCGCTTTCAACTGGTGCGGGTTCTCCAGCTTCTCGGTCACCGCCTGGGCCCGCAGGTCGAACAGGTGGCGGCGCAGCCGCTCCAGTTCGACGTGCAGTTCCTCGATCCGCAGATGTCGCACTTCCTCGATCTTCACGTTCCCTGCTCCCGCGACGCCGGCCCGTCAGTAGGTCTGCCGCCGTCGGATCATCCGGCACCGCACCGGCATCTTGGCCGCGATGCGGTTCATCGCGCTGCGGGCCACGTCCTCCTCCACGCCTCCGATCTCGTACAGCACCGTGCCGCTCTTGACGCACGCGACCCAGTCCTTCGGATCGCCCTTTCCCTTGCCCATCCGGGTCTCCAGCGGCTTTCCCGACACCGGCTTGTGCGGGAAGATGCGGATGTAGACCTTGCCCTCGCGGTGCAGAAAGTGGGTGGCCGCGACCCGACCCGCCTCGATCTGCCGGCCGGTGACCCACGAGTTGCCCAGGCTCTGAATCCCGAACTCGCCGAAGGCGACGGTATTGCCGCGCTGGGCATTGCCGCGGTTCTTGCCGCGCTGCGACTTCCTCCACTTCACCCGTTTCGGCATCTGGGCCATGACTTACCTCCGCCGGCGACGCGCCGGCCTCTGCCCCTTTCTATCCGCGCTTTCCACGCCGGCCTTCGCGCCGTGCGTCGCGCGGGAGCGAATCACCCTCTTCGCCGTACCGGCCGTGGTACAGCCAGACCTTGATGCCGATCGTTCCGTAGGTGGTGCGGGCGATCGCGTAGCCATAGTCGATGTGCGCTTGCAGCGTGTGCAGCGGAATCGAACCTCGAATCTGCGTCTCGCGACGCGCCATTTCCGCCCCCGCCAGCCGCCCGGCGCAGTGGACCTTGATCCCGCGGGCGCCGGCCGACATGGCCGCCTCGCAGCGCTGCTTGATGACGCGGCGGAAGCCCCCGCGCTTCTTCAGCCCTTCTGCGATGCCCTCCGCCACGAGTTGGGCATTGGTGTCCGGCAGTTTGATCTCGACGATGCGGACTTCGACCTTGCGGTCGATGAGTTCCTCCAGCGCCTCGCGCAGCTTGTCCACTTCCGCCCCGCGGGGACCGATGACCAGCCCGGGACGGCCGGTGTGCAGGTAGACGACCACCTCACTGCGGGTGCGCTCGATCTCGACCCGCGCGACCGCCGCGTAGGGCGGCTGCTTGTTGCACCGCTGGTCGATGAACTCGCGGATCTGCTGGTCCTCGATGAGAAACTCGCCGTACGCCGCCTTGGGCGCGTACCAGCGGGAGCGCCAGTCCTCGGTGATGCCGACGCGGAACCCGGTTGGATGAATCTTCTGACCCAAACTACGCTCCTCGAACCCGCCCGGCCGCCGCGCCTTCGGCGGCGTGGCACGGCGATTACTTGTCCGTCACTCCGATGAAAATATGGCTGGTGCGCTTCAGGATCGGATGAGCGCGGCCGCGGTCCTTCGGGCGCCAGCGCGGATAAGCCGGACCCGAATCGACCCGCGCCTCGCTGATGTACAGGTTCCGCATGTTGGCCTCCGCCTCGTCGGCGCTGGCCATTGCGGACTTGATGACCCGGCCGATCATCCCCGCGGCCCGCCGTCTGTTGAACCGGAGCAATTCCAGGGCTTCGTCGCAAGGACGGCCGCGCACCAGATCCATCACCAGCCGGACCTTGCTCGGACTGATCCGGGCGAACCGATGTTTTGCACACCACTCAAAACCGTTCATGCCAATCCACCCCGGCCCGCTGACACGGGACGGTCTCCTGCACCCGGTCCACTATTTACCCTTCTTGCCGGCCGTGTGACCCCGGAACGAGCGGGTCGGACTGAACTCACCGAGCTTGTGGCCGACCATGTCCTCCGTCACGAAGAGCGAGTGAAACGTCTTCCCGTTGTGAATCTCGAACTTCTGTCCGACGAACTCCGGCACGATCGTACACGATCGGGCCCACGTGCGAAGCGGCGTCACCGAGCCCGTCTGCTTGAGGCGCAGGACGCGGCGGTACAGCTTCTCGTCCACGTAGGGGCCTTTTTTCTGCGAACGGGACATACCTGACCTCAATCATCGCGGTCCCGGCCCCGACGCAGCGGCCGGTCCGGCGATGGAACCTACTTCTTCGGAATCGGGAGCTGACCATACCGCCGGCTGCGACGGCGGCGCAGAATCCGTCGGTTGGACGGGTTCTTGGGTGCCCGCGTCCGGCCGCCTTTGGCCAGCACGCCGCGCGGGCTGCACGGGTGCCGCCCGCCGCCGCTGCGGCCCTCACCACCCCCCAGGGGGTGAGCCACGGGGTTCTGTGCCGTGCCGCGCACGTGCGGGCGGCGGCCCCGGTGACGGGTCCGCCCGGCCTTGCCCCAGGTGATTCCCTGATGCTCGACGTTTCCCACCTGGCCGATGGTGGCACGGCACTCCTCGCGCACCTGCCGCATTTCCCCGGAGGGCAGCACGATGATCGCCCAGCCCCCCTCACGGGAGAGGAACTTGGCCGACGTGCCGGCGCTGCGGACCAGCTTCCCGCCCTGCCCGATCTGCATTTCGATGTTGTGGACCGTCAGGCCGGTGGGGATGCGCTTCAGCGGCAGGGCGTTTCCGAGCTTGGGCTCCACGTCCGGACCGCTTTCGACGGTCTGGCCCGCCTTCAGACCCGCGGGGGCCAGAATGTAGCGACGCTCCCCGTCGGCGTATTCCAGCAGCGCGATGTGCGACGACCGGTTCGGATCGTACTCGACGCTGAGGACGGTGGACGACACCCCGTCCTTGTTGCGCTTGAAGTCGATCCGCCGATAGATGCGGCGGGCGCCGCCGCCGCGATGGCGGCAGGTGATCCGGCCGTGGTGGTTGCGGCCGCCCTTGCGGGAAAGACGCTCGCACAGGCTCTTTTCCGGACCGCGCTTCTTGTCCGTCAGCTCGGCGAAGTCGTTGACCGTCGACCCCCGTCGCCCGGGAGATGTAGGATTGTAATGCTTGATCGCCATAGCCTACGGATCCGGCCGAGCGCGACGCTTCCGCGCTCGGATCAGAACAGGTCCAGATGATGGTCGTGGTGCAACACCACGACGGCTTTCTTCCAGTCGGGCGTCCGCCCCCGCTTGTAGCGCACCCGCCTGGGCTTGCCCAGATAGTTGGACGTCCGCACCGACAGCACCTTCACCCGGTAGATCTTCTCGACGGCCTCCTTGATCATGGGCTTGGTCGCCGCCGCGTGGACTTCGAAGGCGAACGACCCGCCGCGGGCCGGCATGGTCCGCGTCGCCTCGTGCGACTGTGTGGACTGGTGCGTACCCTTCTCGGTCACGAGCGGCCGCTTGATGATCTCGAAGATGTCCATGACTCAACTCTGCCGTTGCGGCCGGTGCGGTCAATTCCCGCCCCGGCCCGACACCATCCGGCAGTACGCCTCGAACGCCGGCCTGGTGAATATCAACTTCTTGCGCCGCAGAATGTCATACGCGTTCAGATCGCGGACGGTGCGCACGTCCGCCTTGGGGATGTTCCGCCCCGAAAGATAGACGTTGCGGTCCAGTTCGTCCGTGGTGAAGACGCAGCCGGACTCGGCGCCTACAGCCGCCAGCATTCGCGCCATCGCCTTCGTCCGCGGCGCATCCAGCACGAAGCCCTCGACGATCGCCGCGTCGGCGGCCTCCACTTTGGCCAGCACCGCGTTGCGGCCCGCCAGGGCACGCATCTTCCGCGGCAGTTCCAATCGCCGGGCGCCGGCCAGCTTGGCGAACGCCACCCCGCCGCCACGACGAATGTTCGTCCGAATCGTGCCCATCCGCGCCCTTCCGGTGCCCTTCTGCCGGTAGAGCTTGCGGGTCGACCCCTTCACCATGCTGCGCGAGCGGGTGCGGGCGCTGTACTGACGGGTCCGGTCCAGATGGACCACGACGGCCTGCTTGAGCAGCTTCGGGCGAACCTTGCCCCCCAGCCAGGCGGGGTCGATTTCCATCTGGCCGGTCTGCTGACCATCCGCGTTGAATACCGGTATCGAAGCCATCGCCGTCATGCCTTCGTCTTCGCCTTGCGAACGACCACCAGGCCGCCGTTGGGGCCGGGAACACCGCCGCGGACGAGGAGCAGACCGTTCTCCACGTCCACCTTCACCAGCCGCTGGCTCTTGACGGTCACGTTGTCATGGCCCATGTGGCCGGCCATCCGCTTGCCCTTCTTGACGCAGCGGCCGCGGCCGCGAGGAGCGCTGGACCCGATGCCGCCCGGCGACCGGTGCTTGCGCTCGGTGCCGTGCGAGGCCGGCTGGCCGCCGAAGCCATGTCGCCTCATGGCCCCCGCGAAGCCCCGCCCCTTCGTCACGCCGCTGACATCCACCCAATTCACCTCCGCCTCCTGAAATGAGGCGACGGTCAGGACGGTTCCGGGCTCGAAATCGGCCTCTCCCTCCAGGCGGAACTCCCGCAGCCATTGCTTGGGACCGGTCCCGGCTTTGGCCGCGTGACCGATCATCGGCAGCGTCGACCGGTGCGGCTTTCGGTCGCCGAAGCCGACCTGAATCGCCCGGTAGCCGTCGCGCGGTTCATCCTTGACCTGAAGGACGACGCAGGGCCCGGCCTTGATGACTGTCACCGCCTCGACGCAGCCGCGCTCGTCCGGGATCCGCGTCATGCCGATTTTGGTGCCTAGGATCGCGGGCAACATATCACACTCGCTACCGGCCCCATCCCTCGATGAGGCTGAAACTCCGCCCGGCGTCGCGGGCGATTCGCTTGCGACTCCGTGATCTCCACGTCGGCACGGCCGGACCGGCGTCGACTACTCCGGACCCTCCCGGCTTACGAACTGCCGCGTTACGTCACGTTTTGATCTTGATGAAAACGCCCGGATTCACCGTCAGACGGTTGAGCGCCTCGATCGTCCGTGGATTGGCCTCGTAGATGTCGATCAGCCGCTTGTGCGTGCGCATCTCGAACTGCTCACGCGACTTCTTGTCGATGTGCGGTCCGCGCAGCACGGTGTACCGCTCGACGCGGGTCGGCAGGGGCACGGGTCCGCGGACGCGGGCGCTGGTGCGCTTGGCGTGCTCGACGATCTCGCGGGCCGAGTTGTCCAGCGCCGACGGCTCGTACGCCTCCATCCGAATCCTGATCCGCACTTCCTTCGACACGGGGGCCAAACCCTCGAAAAAAAGATCCTGTCCTGCCTCGCCGCCGAAAAATGGCGGCAGACGAACCAAGATAGTTCCGAAAAGCCGCCTGTCAACCACCCCCCGCGCGGAATTCGGCGGCCTCCCGCCGCGCCGGCATCGCTACGGTTTCAGCTCCCGCAGCACCGCTGCGAACCGCCAGACATCCTGGAATGTGTTGTAGAGCGGGACCGGCGCCACGCGGACCACGTCCGGAGGGCGGAAATCGCACACGATCCCGGCGCCGCTGAGGGCCGCCCAGGGGTCCTGCGGGCGGTCCACCATACGGACGGAAAGCTGGCAGCCACGGGCACTTACGTCTCGGGGTGAGATCAGCTCGAACACCCCGCGCCCCGACTGCTCGATCAGGTATTCCAGGTAGCCGGTCAGCTTCAACGATTTGGCCCGCAGCGCCTCCATCCCCACCTCGTCGAAGATGTCGAGGGACGCCTTGACCGGCGCCATCGCCAGAATGGGCGGGTTGCTGATCTGCCAGCCGTCGGCGCCCGGGCGCGGGATGAAGTCCGGCTCCAGGTGCATGCGGAAGCGGGTGTCCGGGTCGTTGCCCCACCAGCCGCCGAAGCGGGGCAGCGTCGCGTCCTTCGCGTGCCGCTCGTGGACGAAGCAGCCGGCCACAGCGCCCGGACCGGCGTTGAGGTACTTGTAGGAGCACCAGCAGGCGAAGTCGGGGCCCCAGTCGTGGAGGCGGAGCGGCACGTTGCCTGCCGCGTGGGCCAGATCCCAGCCGACCCGGCATCCGGCCGAGCGGGCGTGGGCCGTGATTCGTTCGATGTCGAACAGTTGGCCGGTGAAGTAGTGTACGCCGCTCAGCAGGACCAGGGCGATCTCGTCCCGGTGGCGGTCGATCAGGTCGAGCGTGTCCTCGGTGCGGATCAGGTGCTCGCCCTCGCGCGGGCGGGTGATGAGCAAGTCGGCGTTCGCGTCGCCGCCGTGGAAGGTGATCTGCGTCTTAATGGCGTACGTGTCGGACGGAAATGCGGTGCTTTCCATCAGGATTCTGCGCCGCGATCCCTCCGGCCGGTAGAACGAGACCATCATCAGGTGGAGGTTGACCGTGAGGCTGTTCATCATGACGACCTCACCGGGTTTGGCTCCGACCAGCCGAGCGCCGATTTCGCGGAACATCTCGTGATATGAATACCACGGCCGCGTGCCCTCGAAGTGCGCGTCGACGCCGAGCCGCGCCCAGTCGTCCAGTTCCTGTTCGAGCATCGCCCGCACAGACTTCGGCTGGAGTCCGAGCGAGTGACCGCAGAGGTAGGTGACGGGTGTGCCATCGGCGCGGGTCGGCAGGTGGAAACGGTCTCGGCATGAGGCCAGCGGATCGGCCGCGTCCAGTTCGGCGGCGTATGCCTCGTCGGGGCGAAACTGCGGCGGGCTCAAGCGAATTGCTCCCGCGATCGGCCCAGGAACTCCAGCGCGGTGCCGGCCAGCAGGCGATCGCGCACCTCGTCGGTCAGGTCTTCCATCGACTCTATCAGCCGGCCAGGCACAAGCTCACCCAGCGGAAAGGGATAGTCGCTGCCGAGCGCGATCCGGTTCGCGCCGACCAGCTTCAGTATATAGCGGAGAGCATCCGCGTCATGCACGAGCGAATCGAGGTAGAACCGGCCCAGGTATTCGCGCGGGTTGACCTGGTTGTGGACGGCGCACAGGTCCGGCCGGACGTTGAAGCCGTGCTCGATCCGCCCGATCGTCAGAGGGAATGAGCCCCCCCCATGCGCGAAGGCGACGCGCAGCGTCGGCAGCCGCTCGAAGACGCCGCCGAAGATCATCGAGCAGATGGCCCGCGCCGTCTCGGCCGGCATGCCCACCAGCCAGGGCAGCCAGTAGTCCGGCATCTTATCCTTGCCCATCATGTCCCACGGGTGAACGAAGACGCACGCCCCCCGCGCGGCCGCGTGCTCGAAGACGGGGAAAAGCTCGGGGGCGTTGAGGTTCCAGTCGTTGACGTGACTACCGATCTCGATGCCGGCCAGGCCCAGTTCGTCGAGGCAGCGGTCGAGTTCGCGACAGGCGAGTTCCGCCTCCTGCATCGGCAGCGTGCCCAGGCCGACGAATCGCCTGGGATACTCGCGGACGACGCCCGCGATGTGGTCGTTGAGCAGTTGCGACAAGTCCAGCGCATCGGCGGGCCTGGCCCAATAGCTGAACATCACGGGAACCGTCGAGAGCACCTGCACGTCGACGCCGGCCGCGTTGCAGTCCTCGATCCGCCGCGGCGCCGACCAGCAGTTGTCCTCGATCACCCGAAACACCCACTCCCCGATCATCATCTGCGCCCGGCAGGGCTCGTGATGATTCAGATGCACGAAGCCTTCGTAGCCGTAGCGCTCGACGAGGTCGGGCCAGCGTTCGGGGAGGAGGTGGGTGTGGAGATCAACTTTCATCATGGGCGAGACGGGTGTTGGGGAATAGCGAATGTCGAATAGCGAATAACGAATGAAGACGGGAATGTCGAATGTCGAATGGCGAATGTCGAAAGGGCTGTCGCCGTGCCGCCGACCGCCGCCAGTCGGAACCCCGGATCTACAACGACACCTCCGCGGCCGCAATTGGGCGGCTGCGATGGAGCAAGTTACGTCAGAGGAGAGAATAGCGATGACCGACGATTCGTGCGAACCGCGTGCAACTCGTCTCCTGCGGGGTCTGCCGCCTGCTGCCAGGCGAATTGGACCGGCTCGGGGTCCGCGGACGGTGATATCCGTCGGGTCGCCTTCAGCCGACCGGCTTTTGCCGCCAGCTTTAGCTGGTGGATCGCCGGCCTGAATACCACTTTATTCTCTTCAGCCGGCTTCAGCCGGGCTTGACTCACCGGCTTTTGGCGAGCCGCGCTCCAGTCGGCGCTGCACCTGGCCACGGGCGCAATGCTCGCGCCGGCAATCGGCGACTCCAGGGCAAGCCCGGCTGAAGCCGGCTACGGAGCGGTCAGTAAGACAATGATGATGATGAGTCGTCGCCCACCGGCTGAAGCCGGTGCCAAACACCGCCCGGCTGAAGCCGGCCGCGCTGGTGGGCCGCGACGCTCAACAGGCCCGGCAACCTCACTGCGTCCCGAACCGAGCCGCGCAGGTCAGTAAGCGGGTTTTCGCTCGAGCCGGACGAAGCGTGAGCCGGAGAAGCCCCCTTCCTGACGGTCGGGGCTCGGTTCTTGCGTCGCTCGTAGCCGGCGACGAGCCTCTTAATTCGTTATTCGCTATTCGACATTCGCTATTCCCCATTCGACATTCGACATTCGGCCGCTACGCTGCGGGCGCCGGCGGCTGCATCACCGTGCCGCACTTCTTGCAGGTGCGCAGCTTCTCGTCGCCCCAGAAAGTCTCCATCAGCGGCTTGAGCTGCCTGGCGATGTCGGTGAGGTAGAACTCCGGGTCGAAGAGAATATTGTCGCACTTTTCGCAGTAGTAGCGCAGGTGGTCGTTCTGGCCTTCGGGGCGTTTGCGCTCGATGACCAGGCCGACGGTGTTCGGACCGCGCTGTGGCGAGTGCGGCACCAGCGGCGGCAGCAGGAACATGTCGCCCTCGCGGATGTGGATGTCGCGCTTGACGCCGTCGTCGATGATCTTGACGGTGATGTCACCCTCGAGCTGGTAGAACAGTTCCTCGGTCGGGTTGACGTGGTAGTCCTTGCGCCGGTTCGGACCGCCGACCACCATGACGATGAAGTCGGTGTCCGGATAGACGCAGGCGTTGCCCACCGGCGGCTTGAGGAGATGCCGGTGCTCCTCGACCCAGCCCCTCAGACTGAATGCACTTGCGACGGCCATGACGAAAGCCTCCAGATGTCGGGTGTTTGCGGCACAGCGAACCGCCCCAGTTTAGCCCGGCGGAGCGACACGTCAAAAGGCGCCGCCGGCCCAAGTCCGGCACCGTCCCGGAGTCCCGCCCCGGAGTCCCGCCCCGGAGCCCCGGCATTCATGCCGGGCGGGCACCGGATTTGAACCGGCGCCACACTCAGAGCCCCGGCATTCATCCCGGACGTTCCTCCAGCGCGTGATCGGACACCTCCGCCGGGGATGCGATTCTGCGAGCACTCCCGCCTTGAAAGGCGGGGCTCTGAGGAGAAGGCACACGCTCGCGACGGTCCTCCTGCGCTGAAAGGCGGGGCTCTGAGGACAAGGTACACGCGCGCGACGGTCCTCCCGCCTTGAAAGGCGGGGCTCTGAGGACAAGGTACACGCGCGCGACGATCCGCCCGCGTTGAAAGGCGGGGCTCTGAGGAGAAGGCACACGCTCGCGACGGTCCTCCCGCGCTGAAAGGCGGGGCTCTGAGGAGAAGGCACACGCTCGCGACGGTCCGCCCGCGCTGAAAGGCGGGGCTCTGAGGAGAAGGCACATGCTCGCGACGGTCCTCCCGCCTTGAAAGGCGGGGCTCTGAGGACAAGGCACACGCTCGCGCCGATCCGCC
The DNA here is from genome assembly GCA_003597935.1 of Phycisphaerales bacterium. Classification (GTDB taxonomy): domain Bacteria; phylum Planctomycetota; class Phycisphaerae; order UBA1845; family UBA1845; genus SURF-32. Next base: position 15,970 of record QZJT01000018.1, read on the forward strand.
CGCCATGAATGGCGGGGCTCGGGGGGGAATCCTCGTTCGACGTTGACAGTCGGCGACGGTGGCGGTTACCTCCGGCGGCATGATCCTCGATATCACGCCCCCGATCGACGCCGCGCTGAAGGTCTGGCCGGGCGACACGCCGCCGACGCGCGAAGTGCTGCTGGACATGAAACGCGGCGACAACATCACCCTTTCGACGCTGCACGCGACCGTCCACCTGGGGGCGCACGTCGACGCCCCCAGCCATTACGGCCGCGACGCCGCGTCGATCGACCGGCGCGGCCTGGAGCCGTACATCGGCCCGGCCCAGGTAATCCGCGTGAATGCGGCTCGCGGCACGCGCATCCCGCCCGACGCCCTCCCCGATCGGCTCGAGGCGCCGCGGGTGCTGATCGCCACCGGCACCTTCCCCGACCCGACGAACTGGAACGAGGATTTCGCCACCGTCTCGCCCGAACTCGTCGACAAGGCCGCGGCGCTGGGCGTCAAGCTCATCGGCATCGACGTGCCCAGCATGGACCTGTTCCACTCGAAGGACCTGCCCGCGCATCAGCGTTTTCTGGCGCACGACGTGGCGATCCTCGAAGGGATCGTGCTGACCGACGTGCCGGAGGGCGTGTACGAGCTGATCGCGCTGCCGCTGAGACTGGTCGGCTTCGACGGCAGCCCGGTGCGGGCGACCCTGCGACGCTAAGCGACCGTGCGCCGAAACGCGCGGGCAGCCAGCGGCGGGCTTCAGCCCGCGCGGACGTCCGGATTGGAGCGAGCGTACCCATCGCGCGCAGTCATGCGGACAGCGGATCACCATGTGGAGGCATGTCCCAGGCGGGAACTCCGCGCGGGCTGAAGCCACGCGGCTCGCTGGTGGCGCTTGCACCGGCACGCGGAGTTACGAGTGCACGATCCACCCGCCGCCGAGGACGAAGTCGCCGTCGTAGAACACTGCAGCCTGGCCTGGAGTAATCGCTGTCTGCGGCTGGTCGAACGTCACCTGCACGCGGTCGCCTCCGAGCCACGTGACCCGCGCCGGCGCGGCGCGGTGCAGGTAACGGATCTTCACCTCGGCCTGAAACTCGTCCGGCAGCCCGGGCATGACGCGGACGCGATCGGCCAGAAGCGTCCTGCTCTGGACGGCCGCGGCATCGCCGGTGCGCACCCGGTTGTTCTCGACGTCAAGCTCCGTCACGTAGATGGGCTTTCCGGTGGCGATCCGCAGGCCGCGGCGCTGGCCGACGGTGAAGCAGCCGATTCCCTCGTGCCGGCCGATCACGGCACCGTGCTCGTCGACGACGTCGCCGGGGCGGAAGGCGTCCGGGCGTCGCTGGCGGACGATGCGGGCGTAATCGCGATCAGGCACGAAGCAGATCTCGACCGAGTCGGGCTTGTCCTGGTTGGGCAGGCCGCGCGCGGCCGCGATGCGGCGGACCTCGGGCTTGGTCAGGCCGCCGATCGGAAAGATGATCCGATCCAGCACGGCCGGGTCTATGCCGAACAGCACATAGGACTGGTCCTTGGCGGCGTCGACGCCGCGCATGAGCGCCGGCCGACCGTCGCGCCGGCCAATGCGGGCGTAGTGGCCGGTGGCGACGTAGTCCGCCCCGACGGCATCGGCGTAGTCGAGCAGCCGGCCGAACTTGAGTTTGTCGTTGCACACGACGCACGGGTTGGGCGTGCGGCCGCGGGCGTATTCGTCGGCGAAATACTGGATGATGCCGTCGAACTCCTGCTTGAAGTTCAGGGCGTAGAACGGCGCACCGAGCATCCCGGCCACGTAGCGGGCGTCGCTCGCATCGGAGGCGCTGCAGCAGCCCTGGTGGGACCGGGCGGGGGAAGGGCCCTGCGATCGGGCGGGCGAAGGGCTTGCGGCACCGGTATCGTTTAGCGACCGTATGCGACCCTGCGCCAACGGCGAGCCGCGGGCTTCAGCCCGCGCGGAGACACCGGCATCGACCGGTCTACGAACAGCGCAAGATGATTGAGTTCGCGCATCCCTGTGTCCGGTCGGTACGTGCGTCCCAGGCTGCACGTCCGCGCGGGCTGAAGCCCGCGGCTCGCTGGCT
>QZJT01000055.1 GCA_003597935.1 Phycisphaerales bacterium
CTCCGATCCGAACCGCGAGCGTAAGCGACCGGCCTCCGATCCGAACCGCGAGCGTAAGCGACCGGCCTCCGATCCGAACCGCGAGCGTAAGCGACCGGCTCTTGTCCGAACCGCGAGCGTAAGCGACCGGCCCGCCAGGGGACGACCATTCGCAGGCAGGTGGGTGTCCCAGAGTCTCAGGCCCCTCCCTTACGGTCGGGGTTCCGATAGAGCCGGCGAGGACGGCACCATGGTGGTCAACCAGGACGCCAACTGGAACGTCGTCTCCGCGACGGACCTCGCCGGGCGCGTCCTCGAACGCGCCTTCTACACCGCCTACGGCCTGCCGACCTTCAACTCGGAACCCTACTTCGGCGATTACGACGGCGACGGCGAGGTGGACTCCACCGACGACGGCCACCTCGGCAATGGCCAGACCTGCTGGGGCGCCAGCCCCACCGGCGCCTGCCGCGTCTTCGACTTCGACCAGGACGCCGACTTGGACAACGACGACCAGACGGCGACGTCAGTGCCCATCGCGGTCAGCGACGGTGGCGGCTTCGCGCGAATCAGCAGTGCTTGAGCCTGAGCCGTTCGCTCTCGAGCGGGAGAACTGCGAAGATCGCGTTACGGCGGAAGTCAGCGGGAACACGGTGGTGGATCCCGAATCCCCCGGCGACGTCATTGAACTCAGGATCCGACCTCGTGGTTGAGTGGCCGGGATCGTCGCCGCTCGATGCCTGCCTCACGTGCGGCCTCACTTCTTTCCTCTCGACTACGGACTCACTTCCTTTCGCTCGACGGCTGCGTCACTCCCTGTCGCTTAACTGGCGGCGCACTTCCTCGCGCTCGATTGCCGCCCCACTTCCTTTCGCTCGATTGCCGCCTCACTCCCTTGCCCTCGACGGCCGCCTCACCTGCGCTCGCTCGACACTATCGGAACCCCCCTGCCCCATAACATCGCAGGCGAACGGCGGGCCGCGGGCGGGTTGGCGTCGCGGCGTCCGATGAAGTCATGTCGCTTCCGCCGACGTCCGAATGGACGTCCAGGCGGTCTGCTGGGCCGCGACAGTTTCGACCACCGCTTTGCAGGGGACCGATATGATGCGCTCGACGTTTGTCCGACCGTGCTCGACGCGGCTTGCCCTATCGTGCCTGATCTGCCTCATGGCCGCCGGCTGCGCCCGGGGGCCGGCGTTTCACGAAACCCTCGGCTGGGACGGCATTGTCACTCGCGTCGGGCTGGAGGATCCGCTGGAGGCGGTGCCCTGGCAGGTGCACGCTTGGCGGATGTCGCAGCACGAGAACTACGTGGTCGGCGACGACGGCCGGATGCGGGTGCGCACGGTGGCCTTGACCGATTCGCAGGCCGGCTACGACCCGTTCATCGACCGCGACTGCCCCCCCCAGGGTTCGGCACGGTCCACGCAGACCCTTCGGCACAACCGCCTCAAGAACCGCACCGCCATCCCGCGCGGCTGGGACGTGGACCGGCGCGTGACGCTTCAGGCCGTGCGGACGGCCGGCAACGACCGCCGGCGCTGGAACGACGGCGACGCCGCCACCCTGTACGGCTACGTGCGGGCGGTGCGGGCGGTGGCCCATGAAACGTGCAACTGCCTGGCGAGCACGCGCGAACTGACCACGGCGCAGCTCGAGATCACAGACGGCCCGGACGACCTTCAGCGGCCGGTGATCGTACACGTCACGCCGCCGATGCGGCTGATTCACAACTACTACGACCTGGAATCGTGGGCGACGCGCGACGTCAAGGCGATGTACGAGGGCAGGTGGGTCACCGTCACCGGCTGGCTGATGTTCAACGAGATGCAGGACGACGGGGCCGACAACAGCGACCGGTTCGATTGGATCGGCCGGGACAACTGGCGGGCGTCCGCCTGGGAGCTTCATCCGGTCACCCACATCGAACTGGCGGAAGATCCGAACTATCCGTAATCAGCCGCGGGTGACGCCCATCTGCGGGCGAACCCGCGGATCGGGCCGGTCGCCCCATCTATTGAGCCGCGAAGCGGCGACGGAAACGTCGTCGCGCGAGGCGGCTCCGCGGCGGAAATCGCACAATCCACGTGGGGCGAGTCCGCCTGCGCGAGGCCGCCGTGATGTGGCGCTTTCCCCTGTTGAGCGGCGTTCCGACGAATCCGCGCGCTGGGCCGCAGCGCATATCGACGCCTGTTTCATCTCCGACGAGCGCACGTACACGAGTTCCTTCGCCGCTTCGCGGCTCCCCCTGGATTCCCGGGGTCCGCCTGTCCGCGGGTTCGCCCGCAGACGGGCGTCACCCGCGGCTACAGCCCCCAGCCGCATTCGCGGCCGCAGAACGGGGTGCGCGTGACACACGCGGCGGATGTCCTCAGGACCACGCGAATGGGACCCGATGGACTGAGACGACCGTTCCGACGTCGGTAGACGCCATTCCGAGGGAAACTCCGCGCGGGCTAAAGCCACGCGGCTCGCTCAGAGGAGCCGCCGATTCCGTCACGCACCCTGCAGAACGCGGCAGGCGGACTTCGCCTTGAAGCCACCGGTAGCGATCTGCTATCATCTCGTCTTGCACACCGGCGTCCGGAGGAGGGACGCGCGTCACGGCCACTGGTCCAGCGGAAGGGGTCTATCCATGCGCCTGCTCACAATGTTCGTCGTTACGTCGGTCGGTCTGGCGGTGGGTTGGCAGGCACTTCGGGCGCCGGTTGGTCCGCCGCGTTCACACACGTCGTCGCCATGCGCGGCTGATTCGGTGGCGACGGTGGATACGGGAGTGGACCCGCCCGTGGCGATGGATAAGGCAGTGGACCCGTCCGTGGCGACGGATGCGGGGGCGGCGCCGCCGGCCGCGCCGATGCCTGCGGATGCCGCGGCAGCGGCCGCGCGGAAGCCCGCGAATACGGCGGCGACGGACGCGGACCACCAGGGTGACGGTCGCGCGCGGGCGTCGAGGGTCAAGCGCCTGCCGTGGAACCCCGACGTGCGCATCGAGGACTACCGTCCCGAACACCCCGTCGAATGGGCGGTGACGCGATCGCAGCAGAGGCTCAGTGAGAACGGCGATATCCCGTACGGCGCGCTGATGAACGCCCTCCGCCAGCGCGAGGCTATGATCGAAGCGCAACACGGGGTAGCTCGCCGCTCCGCGGCGAGAACCAACGGCGCATCTCACCGAACCAGCGCCTCTGCCGGCGTCGGCGGGCTGGGCCGCTACGCCTGGACGTGGCTGGGGCCGGGAAACGTGGGTGGGCGCATCCGGTCCATCGTCATCCATCCGGACGAGCCGAACCGCATGTGGGTCGGCAGCGTCAGCGGCGGCCTGTGGTTCAGCGAGAATGCCGGCGGGCGATGGGACCCGGTGGATGATTTCCTGCCCAACCTGGCGATCACCTGCATGGTCATGGATCCGAGGAAGTCCAAGGTCATGTACGCCGGCACCGGCGAGGGCGTGTTCTTCCTGGTCAACGATGGGTCGTCCAACACGGCCGCCATGCGCGGGGCGGGCATCTTCCGATCCACCGACGGCGGCAAGACCTGGGCCCAGCTTGAGAGCACGGCCGGTCCGGAATGGCACGCCGTCGCCCGCATCGCCATCAGCCCCAGGAAGCGCAAGACGATCCTGGCCGCAAACAGCACCGGCATCTACCGATCCACCGATGGCGGCAGTTCGTGGACGCGCACGTTCGATCAGCGCACGCTGGACGTCGATTTCCATCCGACCGACGGCAACCTGGCGGTGGCGGGGCGGGCGGACAACGTCGCGATGTACTCGACCGACGGCGGCGTCACCTGGACGAACGCGACCGGCATCACCGGCGGTACGCGCGTCGAACTGGCTTATGCCCCCACCAATCCTGACTGGGTCTACGCCTGCGTCAGCGGTACGAACCAGACGCTGCGGGTATGGCGTTCGACGGACGGCGGGCGGACGTACTCGTTGCGCACCTCCGGCAACGGGTTCAGCACCCTGGCGATCTATGACAACGCCCTGTGGGTCGATCCGACCAACGCCGAGCTGATCGTCATCGGTGGTCTGGACCTCCACCGCTCCACCAATGGCGGGGTCAGTTTCACCACCATCAGTCAGTGGAACCAGGCGCCGCGGTCCGCCCATGCCGACCAGCACGTTATCGTGCAGCACCCGGACTTCGACGGCGTGAACAACACCACGGTGTACTTCGGCAACGATGGCGGCATCTACCGGGCGGACAACGTCTACACCGTGCAGGGCACCAACGGCTGGCAGGAGCTCAACAACAACCTCGGCATCACGCAGTTCTACGGCGCGGCCGCCAACGCCGACAGCGGTGTGGTGATCGCCGGCGCCCAGGACAACGGCACGCAGCTTTTCACCGGCGATACCGAGGCGTGGCGAGCGGTCATCGGCGGCGACGGCACCTACTGCGCCGCCGACCCGACCGACCCCAACTACCTCTACGGCTCCACCCAGCGGCTGAACATCCTGCGCAGCACCAACGGCGGAAACTCGTTCAGCGGCATCACCGGCGGGCCGAACCCGCTGGCCGACCGCGGCGGCCTGGACACCAACTTCATCCCCGTATGGGGGCTGGATCCCAACAATGAGAACGTGATGTACGCCACCGCCGCCCGCCTGTGGCGCACCACCAACGTGAAGAACGCCCAGCCGAACTGGTTTGCGATCAAACCGGCGCTGAACGACTGCCCGATCCGCCCCGGTCCGCCACCGGGGCAGGACCACTACCTCGACAACAATCCGTGCAACATATCGACCTTTGCCGTGGCGGACGGCGACTCGAACGTCATCTGGGTGGGCCATAACCGCGGCGACCTGTACGTCACCCGCAACGCCCTGGAGCAGAACCCGGTGTGGACGCGGGTCGACACGAATGAGCCGCGGCTGCCGAAGCGCTGGGTGGCGAGCATCGCGATCGACCCATATCACCACGACCGCGTCTACGTGGCCTACATGGGCTACGAGGAAGACAACGTCTGGCGCACCGAGGACGGCGGGCAGTCGTGGCAGTTGATCGTGGGTGAAGGTGAGTCGCGCCTCCCGGCCGCCCCCGTCACCTCGATCCTCATCTACCCCACCGCCCCCGGCCATCTTTACGTCGGCACCGACGTGGGCGTGTTCGCGTCGGTGGACGACGGCGCGTCCTGGTCCACGTCGAACGACGGACCGTCGTCGGTCGGCGTGGATCAGCTCCTGTGGAAAGGCGGCTGCGGACTGCTGGCGGTCACGCACGGCCGGGGCGTGTTCGAGGCGGACATCTGCGGCCCCTGCGGCCGCATCGACGAGATGAGCGTGCGCTGCAAGCGGTCGAGAGTCACAGCCAAGGTATCGTCACAGCTTCCCCAATACGACGAGCTGACCTTCAGCCTGGACGCCCAGCCGGGCCAACGCCGCTCCATCGACGAGAACGGCGTCGCCAAGATCACCTTCCGCAACGTGGCCCCGGGGACGCACACCGTGTGCATCGACGAGTGCCCGGCGCTGTGTCGGAAGGCGGAGTGCGAATAGGGGAGGCGACATGGGTGGCCCGCGCGCGGTATGATCGGCGGCCATGCGTAGACCGCTGGACAAGCTGACCATCGAGGGCTTCAAGTCCATCCCAAAACTCGACGGCTTCCCGCTCTCAGAATTGAACGTGCTCATCGGCGCGAATGGCGCGGGCAAGAGTAACTTCATGAGTTTCTTCGGGCTGCTCCACGCCATCGTCAACAGGCAGTTGCAACTCGAAGTGGCCAGAGCCGGCGGCGCGGGCAGATTGCTCCACCTGGGGCGCAAGCAGACGCGCGCCATTCGCGCCCGCCTCGAGTTTGGCCTGAACAGCTTCGAGTTCCGGCTCTCTCCGACCGCGGACGATGCCGTGGTTTTCGCTTTCGAGGAGTGCGGCTACTCGGGAGGGAATCCACACGCGTACGGTCGCGGTCACTCGGAGGCCAGGTTCCTCGACCAAGTGGACAAGAAGGGAACCCTCGGCGGACCCACGATTGAGCGATACGTTCACGGCTCCATCGCCGGCTGGACCATCTACCACTTCCACGACACCAGCGAGACGGCCGCCGTGCGGCATCGCGTCAGCGTACGCGACAACGAGCGGTTTCGCCCGGATGGCTCGAACCTGGCGGCGTTTCTGCTCGAACTGCGATCCACCTTCCCGGACCGCTACGAGCAGATTCGCGACACGGTGCGCCTGGTCGCCCCGTTTATCGACGAGTTCAAGCTCCGTTCGAAGGAAAACGGCGGCGACGAACAAGTGCTGCTGGAATGGACACAGCCCGGCAGCGACTATCCGTTCCACCCGAGCCAGTTGTCCGACGGAACGTTGCGGTTCATCTGCTTGGCAACGGCGCTCCTGCAGCCCGACCCGCCGTCGACCATGCTCTTCGACGAGCCCGAACTCGGGCTGCACCCGCAGGCGTTGGAACTTCTGGCGGCGCTCGTCAAGGAGGCCGCCACGCAGACGCAGGTGATCATCAGCACACAGTCCGTGGCGCTGGTGAATCAATTCGAGCCGCAAGACGTGGTGGTGGTCAGTCGGCGCGGCGGCGCATCCGTTTTCGAACGGCTGGACGCCGCCGCCCTGGCCGGCTGGCTCGAAGACTACGCCGTCGGAGAGCTATGGCAAAAGAACGTCATCGCCGGGGGACCGGTGCATGAGTAGGGTGCGGGCGCTGGTCGAGGGCCGGACCGAACTGATTTTCGTCCAGGAAATGCTAGCGCCCGCCCTCCTCGCAGAGGGCGTTTACGTGTCCGCCACCATGCTCGGCAAGCCCGGGCGCAGAGGCGGCATTCGACGGTGGGAGACGCTGCGCCGAGACATCGAGCATGCGCTCAAAGGTGACCCCGCATGCACCATCACGACGCTGCTTGATTATTATGGGCTGCCCGTCGATTGGCACGGCAGGGTTCGCCATCCCGCCGCCAGCGAAGAGGCGACGGCTATCGAGCGGCGCATGGCCACCGATATCCGCGCGGCTCTGGGCCCTTCCTTTGACGACCGCCGGTTCATCCCCTACGTGCAGGTGTACGAGTTTGAGGCGTTGCTGTTCGCCGGCCCGGAGTCGATTGCGGATGCGCTCGGCAACCCCGAACTGGCGGATCCACTGCGCCGCATCGTCGATGAATGCGGCGAACCGGAGCGGATCAACGACGGTCCCGCCACGTCGCCGTCCAAGCGGATCATCGCGCTGGCGCCATCGTATCAGAAAGTACGCCACGGCTCGCTGGCGGCGATGCGCATCGGGCTGGCCGCCATGCGGCAGGCGAGTCCCCTTTTGACCGGTGGGTTGCTCGCTTGGTGGCGCTTGCGGACACCCCGGGAGGCTCCAACCAGCTTCCGGGGCCCAAGTCTGATCGGTCACCACCGCGCGTCCAATAACGCCGCTCACCCGACACTTCCGCACAACTTCCGACCGTCCCGGAACCGGCCCCCCGCTTCACTCGGCCATCGGCGGCGCTAGAATGGGTGGATTCCCGTAGTCCCGCGAGCGTCCACGTGAATCCGCGTCCGCAACCGATTGATCCAGGGTCTGTTGCGCCGCCCGGCGAGTTGACGCCGGGCGTCGCGGGAGCGTAGCCGCCCATGATTTCGGCCGATGGTCACCCGCAGCCGGTCGCGCCGCCCTTGCCCGGCGTCTATGAGGATCTGCGCCGTCTGGCGTCCAGTTACCTCAGCCGACAGCCCCGCGATCACACGCTCGAGCCCACTGCCCTCGTTCACGAAGCCTACCTGCGCCTGATCCAGCAGGGCAACCTCGCCCGGATGGACCGCACCCACTGCTACTGCGTCGCCGCCAAGGCGATGCGCTCGGTGCTCGTCGATCACGCCCGCCGCAAGAAGGCGGTCAAACGCGGCGGCAACGGCCGGCGAGTGCCCATCGACGACGCCGTCGCCCTCTACGAAACCAGGGCATACGACCTGGTCGTGCTCGACGAAGCCTTGACCGAACTGTCCGCGCTGGATCCGCAACTGACGCAGATTGTGGAGATGCGCTTCTTCGGCGGCATGACCGAGCGCGAGATCGGCGAGGCGCTGGGCGTCTCGGAACGCACGGTGCGCCGCGAGTGGAAACTGGCCAGGATGTGGCTCTTCCGATGCCTGCACGGGGGGCCGGCGGATGACCGGTGAGCGCTGGCTTCGGCTCAAGCACATCGTGGATGAGGCCCAGCGGCGCCCGGCGCAGGCCCGACGCGCGTTTCTTGACCGCGCCTGTGACGGCGACGCGGCGCTGCGGGCGTGCGTGGAAGACCTTCTGGCCGCCGAGCCCGGCGCCGGCTTTCTCGAACCGCCCGTCGATGCCGTGGCCGGCGGGCTGGTCGTGGAGGCGGCGTCGGCATCCTCGATCGGACGAAGCATCGGTCCCTATCTGCTGACCGAGCACATCGCGTCGGGCGGCATGGGGTCGGTGTACAAGGCCGTCCACGTACAGCAGCCCGACGCCGGACCGGTGGCCGTCAAGCTGGTCCGCTGGGGCGCCATGACCGACGAGATGGCCCGCCGCTTCCACCAGGAACGGCGGGCGCTGGCCGCGCTGGCCCACCCCGGCATCACCACGCTGTTGGACGGCGGCGCCGCGGACGACGGCACGCCCTACCTGGTGATGGAGTACGTCGACGGGCTGCCCATTCACGAATACTGCCGCACGCACGAACTCTCGATCCGCCAGCGTCTGGAACTGTTTCAGGAGGTCTGCGCGGCCGTGCAGTTCGCTCACCAGAGCCTCATCATCCACCGGGATCTCAAGCCCGGCAACATCCTGGTCACACCCGACGGACGGCCCAAGCTGCTGGACTTCGGCCTCGCCAAGCTGCTGGGCCCGCCGGTGATGACCGGGCCGCTCCAGCAGACGGTGACGCTGATGCGGGTGATGACACCGCAGTACGCCAGCCCCGAGCAACTGCGCGGACAGGCCATCACCACCGCGACCGACATCTACTCCCTCGGCGTGATCCTGTACGAGCTGCTGACGGGATCGCGGCCGTACGAACTGGCCGATCTGGACCGCCCGCAGGTCGAGCGGCTGGTCTGCGACGTGGCCCCGCCGCCTCCCAGCGCCAGCATCGGGCGCGGGCGTCGTCGGCGCGGCCGGCGCGACGCCGACGGCCGGTCCGACGCGACGGGCGCATCTGGGGGGGGGCACCCGGCGCCGCCGTGGGACCCGACCAGCCCGTTCGCCGGCCTGGCGCCGGACCAGCTCCGGCGCCGGCTGCGCGGCGATCTGGACAACATCGTGCTGCGGGCGGTGCACAAGGCGCCGCAGCGCCGCTACGCTTCGGCCGATCAGCTCGCCGACGACATCCGCCGCCACCTCGAAGGTCTGCCCGTGATCGCCCGCCGCGACACCTTCGCCTACCGCGGCGCCAAGTTCGTCCGGCGTCATTCGGTGGCGGTGCTGACCGCCGTGATCCTGGCGGTATCGCTGATCGGCGGCATCGTCGGCACCACCGCCGGGCTGATCCGGGCGGAGCGGGCCCGCGTCGACGCCGATCACGAAGCCATGCGGGCCAGGCTGGAGGCCGTCAAGGCGGAGAACACTGCGGCCTTCCTGCGCAGCATGTTGGCCATGGCCGATCCGCTCGACGCGGCCGGGCCGGACATCACCCTGCGTGAGGTGCTCGACGAGGCGCTGCGGCGCATGTCCACCCAGTTCGCCGGTCAGCCGGAGGTGGAAGCATCCCTGCGCGACACGATCGGGACGACCTATCTGCGGCTGGGCGCGTTCGACCGCGCCCGTCGAGAACTGGAGACGGCGGTGGCGATGAGCCGCCGCGCCCTGGGCGACGATCATCCGGACCTGGCCCGCTGCCTGCACCACTACGCCACGCTTCTCGAAATCACCGAGGACGACGCCCAAGCGTCCGCCTGTCACCGCGAGGCCCTCGAAATCCGCCGGCGGGCGTTTGGCCCGCGCCACCAGGAGTTCGCCGACAGTCTCAGTGCCCTGGCCGGGCTGGAGCGGCGTCGGGGCCGCTATGAGGCCGCCGACGAACTCTACCGCGAGGCGCTGGAAATCCGCCGCGGCACGTTCGGCGAGCACCACCCGTCCGTAGCTGAGTCGCTCAACGACCTGGCCGTGCTGAGCTTCGCCTCCGGCGACTTCGATGCGGCCGACGCGCTCATCGAACGTTCGATCCAGATGCACCGCACGCTGCGCGGCAATGAGCACCCGTCCACCCTCATCACGATCTACAACATGGGCGTCTTCCTGCGCGACCGGGCCGAGTTCGAGCGGGCCGAGCCGCTCTTCGCCCAGGTGGTGGACGTGGCCCGGCGTACGCTCCCGGAAGGACACTGGCAGACGGCCGTATTCCAGACCAGCTACGGCCTGTGTCTTCGGGTGCTGGGGCGGTACGAGGCGGCCGAGGCACAGTTGCTTTCCGCCTATCCGGCGCTGGCTTCGTCGTTGGGGCTGGAGCACCACTACACGCGGCAGGCCGTGCTGCAACTCGTCCACCTCTATGAGAAGTGGGACAAGCCGGAGCGGGCGGCCGAGTACCGCGCCGCCCTCCGTCCTTTGCAGTGGGTGCAGGCGCCGCCCATCTGGTGACGTTACGGTGGTGCAGCCCGCGCCTGCGCGGCCGGTGACGGTTCGACCGGGTCGAAGTTGGCTCCGTAGATGCGGCGGACGATGTCGCTGAAGTTTGGGGGCAGTTCTGCGTCGGCACCAGGCTGATCCTGCCCGTCGGGACCTTCGTGCCGGCGCTGGAGGTCCGACGCCTGGTTCTCCGAGCGGCGCGATTCGGCCAGCACCCGGGCCAGAGTCACCAGTTCTCCCGTCTCGATCTCGTGCTCGTTGGCGGCCAGGCGTTCATAGATCATGCCGACCAGCAGACAATACGCCCGGCGGCCCCAGAGCTGCGGATGGCACTTCGCCAGCGGGCCGAACAGCGCGTCGATGATGTCTGCGACCGAACTCTGACGGCGGCGATGGGCGGCCAGACGGGCGTTCCAATCGGCGTCGCGGGGATCCGTCGGCCTCACTTTCGCAGCGCCGTCGACGTCGGCCGCGGACACCACGTCGGCTGTGGCCAGCACATCCGTGCGGGCCGCGGCCAGCGCATCCGCGCCGCTGGCGAGCCTGCGGTGCGTCTGCTTCAGCAATGCCGTCAACCGTGCGCCCACCTCCGCTGCCTGGCAGCGCCATCGGGCGCGGAGTTGGAAACGATCGTCGAGTTCCCGCGCCCGCCGCGGCGTGACCCGTCGCCATCCGTTCATCGCGGCGGTCAGCTCGCGCTGCAGGTCTGCGTCGGCGTCCGAGAGCGCCTCGGACCGCCGGCGGCGGGGGGGGCTGGATGGCTGTCGCGCCGTCATGAGTCGCTCAGGGCCGGGTCGGTGATGAGTTCGTCGGCGATCTCCATGCCCGTAACAGACAGGCGGAACCAGCGCCGCCGCCAGGCCGTGAGCCGCTCATCGGCCTCGTGCTCGCTCACGACGCGGAGCAGATAGCCCTTCTCCAACAGGTAGTGCAGGTCACGGCGGAAAGCGTCGAACTCCAGCGTCGGAAAAAGCGGCAGCAGGCTGCGCATGATCTGATCGGCCTGCATCGCGGCCGGATAGACCGTCCGCAGGGCGACGAGCACCTCGTTGCGGATGCGTTTGATCTGCACGCTGTCTCGACCCGCGGCCATCTTCAGCCCTCACCGCCGCGCCCGTCTGGGGCATACAATTCGCCGCGCCGCGCCGGCGCTCCGCCCGGCGCGCCATACAAGGTGGTTTCCACCCGGACCACCGCCTCGACCAGGCGCTCCAGCCGGTGGCGGGTGTGCATCGCCTCTCGCAGCCACTCTTCCTTCGTCGTCAGGTCCCGTTCCGTCTGCGCCATGGCGTGGGTGAGCCGATCGACCGCCGACTCCAGCCGGTCGACGCGCTGGACCAGTTCGCGGTGCTTGTTGACCTGGTGCTCGCGCAGCGATCGCAGGTACAAGGTCACGAACGTCAGCGGCACGACGATCAGCGACGCGACGGCGCCCAGCCAGGTGTCGATGGATGCCACAGGCATCAGGTCCAACCGTTCGCAGGATCACGCGTTCCTTCCGCTCGGTCCGTCGGGAGCACGGCGGGGCAGCGAGAGAACGCCGCCGCCGATCGCTGCGGCGCGTCGCCAGGCTGATCCGGGCGGCGCATGACCCTTCGGGGGCAGGCCGAATGACCGTGCGCGATCATGGCCCGCCGGTGAGCATTCAGCCGGCCGGCAGCGAGCCGCCAGCGAACCGCAGGCTTGAAGCCCGCGCAAACCGCGCGTCCGTGAACGGGCCGTCCATTGCGCACGGCGATGACGGATCACACGTTGGCGACGGATGCCGGCGTGTGGTAATAGGTCGCCTTACGACGTCAGCGCCGGGCGGTCGCTGCCGCCCTGCCGCCGGTGGCCGTGCGCCGGGCCGGGGGGTTGTCACCGGCGTCATCGGGTGATGACGTCCACGCGAGATGCCGCCATGAAGGTCGCGATCGTCGGGTTGCCGCTTTCCGGGAAATCCACCGTGTTCGACGCCGTGACCGGGATGGCCCACGACCCGGCCGCCATGCCGGACATCCGTCACGGGACGGTCCACGTTCCCGATGCCCGGCTCGAGTACCTGACTAGGCTCTGCAACCCGAAGAAGGTCACGGAGGCCACCATCGAGTTCGTCGACATCCCCGGCGGGGCGGCCACCGAGGCGGGAGCGCGAGACGGCTTCCGCCGGGCGCTGCCGGAGATCCGCTTGTGCGAGGCCCTGGCGGTGGTCGTCCGCGATCACGACGCCCCGACCGTGCCGATGTACCGCGACCGTATCGACCCCGCCGCCGACCTGCGCGAAATCTGGGACGAACTGATCTTCGGCGACCTCGACTCGGTCACCACCCGAATCGAACGGCTGGAAAGAGCGCTCAAGAAGCCCTCGAAGACGCGCGATCACGAACTGCGGGAACTCGAGGCCCTGCGGCGCTGCGAGACCGCTCTGGAGGGGGGCGAGCCGGTGTCCGGCGTGCTCACGGCCGATGAGGACCGCCGCCTGCTGGCCAGCTTCGCCTTTCTGACGCAGCGTCCCATGGTGGTGGTCCGCAACGTGTCGGAGGACCACGTCGCCGGTCCGGCGGCGCCGCTGAGCGAGCACGCCGCCCAAACCATCGCCCTGTGCGCTTCCGCCGAGGCGGAGATCGCCCGGCTCGACCCGGACGACCGGGCGGCGTTCCTGGAGGATCTTCGCATCGAGCTTCCCGCCCGTGACCGGCTGATTCAGGCGTGTTACGAGGTCATGGGTATGGTATCGTTCCTGACCATGGGCCCGGACGAAGTCCGGGCGTGGACCATCCGCAAGGGATCGACGGCGGTGGAGGCAGCGGGCAAGATCCACTCCGACCTGGCCCGCGGCTTCATCCGGGCCGAGACGGTGTCCTACGACGATCTGGTGGCGCACGCCGACCTGCGCGGGGCCAGGGCCGCCGGCAAGGTGCGGCAGGAGGGAAAGACCTACGTGGTCGCGGACGGGGACATCCTGAATATCAAGTTCAACGTGTAGGATGGCAGCAGGGCGCGAGGGAGTGAGGAAGTAAGGGAATCAGGGAGCTGAGCAAAGCGGCCCCAGGGTCGCTGCGAGATACAAAGGAGCTTCTGAGATTAAGGTGGATGAAACATTGCAACTGACACGTCCCCCTTCTCGTCCCTCGCGTTCTCACTCCCCTATTCGCTCACTCCCGTTCTTCACGTTGAGCGTGCTCTCGATCGCGCTGATACTCTCCGGCTGTCATTCTGATGACATCGTCGTTCGGACGCGGCAGGTACACACGGCCCGGGAGACGGTCGAAGAGGTGGCGAACGCCTATTGGGAGGCGCTGATGCGGCGCTTTCCCACGATGGCCACCGCCGTCGGCGACTATCGTTACAACGACCGGCTGGAAGATTACTCGGAAAGCGCCCGCCGGCGCTGGCGGGAGACGCTGGAAACGCTGTTGGAACGGGCGCAGCAGGCGGCGCTTGGCGATCGCGACGAGATCGACCGGCGGCTGCTCGTCTACACGTTGCGGCGCACGCTGGAACGTATGGACGTGCCCGACCATCTGACTCCGCTCAATCAGATGGAGGCCGTACACACGGCGCTTCCGCTGGTTCTGGTGTCGCAGCCCTTTCGCAACGAAGACGGCTTTCGTGCGTACGTGGCCCGGCTGCGGGCCTTCCCCCGCCAGGTGGACCAGGTGATCGCCCGGATGCGACAGGGCATGGAAGCCGGTTACGTTTCCCCGCGCATCATTATCGAAGAGACGATCCCGCAGATTCGCGTCCATCTGGTCGAGCGGGTGGAAGATAGTGTGTTCTATGAACCGACGGCGGCGCTGGATCGGCTGTCCGAGTCGCGGCGGCTCACGGTGCGCTATTCCATCGAACGGGCCATAGAAGAGGCGGTGCTGCCGGCCTATGCTGAGCTGCTGCAATTCGTAGAACAGGAGTACTTGTCCGCCTGCCGCGACACCGTCGGCCTCTGGGACACTCCGGCCGGAGATGAGCACTACGCGATCCTGGCCCGCTATCACACGACGACCGACCTGACGCCGGAGGAGATTCACCAGATCGGCCTGGACGAAGTGACGCGCATCCGCGCCGAAATGGACGCTCTGCGCGCGGAGGTGGGGTTTGCCGGCGCGCTCGATGACTTCATCGCCGCCATGCGCACCGACCCCCGGTTTCGGGCCGCCTCGCGCGAGGAGATCATCGAATCCTATGACGCCATCCTGCAGCGCGCGTTCGCGG
This sequence comes from Phycisphaerales bacterium, assembly GCA_003597935.1. Taxonomy (GTDB): domain Bacteria; phylum Planctomycetota; class Phycisphaerae; order UBA1845; family UBA1845; genus SURF-32. Next base: position 14,698 of record QZJT01000055.1, read on the forward strand.
AGCTGCCGCGGCTGTTCGGAAACATCCCGAAGGCCGATTGTGTGATGAAGGAGATCGAGTCCTTCCGGGCGGCGTCCGCCCCGGTGGCGTACTATGGACCATCGTCCGAGGACGGCTCGCGGCCGGGCTATTTCTATATCAATACATACGCGCCGCGCGAACGGCTGACCTACACCCGCGAGTCGTTGACGTACCACGAGGCGGTGCCGGGCCACCATCTTCAGTTGGCCCTCGACCAGGAGAACTCCAACCTGCTGAAGTTCCGCCGTTATGCCGGTTATACGGCGTACGTCGAGGGGTGGGCGCTGTACGCGGAGAGCCTCGGCGCTGAGCTGGGCGGCTATCAGGATCCCTGGGCGCGCTTCGGTCGCTTGACGTTCGACGCCTGGCGGGCGTGCCGGCTGGTGGTGGACACCGGCATCCATTACTTTCGCTGGCCGCGCCAGCAGGCGGTCCGCTACATGGTGCAGAACGCGGCCCTGGCGCCCATCGACATCGAGAACGAAATCGACCGCTACGTCGCCTGGCCGGGGCAGGCGCTGGCGTACAAGATCGGCGAGCAGGTGTTCCAGCGCATCCGCCGCGACGCGGAGGCGCGGCTGTGTGCTTCTTTCGACATCCGCGCGTTCCACGACCGGCTGCTGGAGGGCGGCGCCATGCCGCTCAGTCTGCTGGAGGAGCGGATGTCCACACTCCCACCGTAGCATCGTTACTGGCCGACGCGAACCACCGGCCATCGGGAGACACGGCCAACCACGGGACACCTCCCTTGTGCCCTCGGAGCGGCAACGCCAGCGTCCCGTCCGCCGGATCCCAGACGTTGATCACGTGGTCATATCCCCCGGAGAGCAGCCGCGAACCGTCCGGCAGGAATGCGACGCTCTGCGCCACGCCGCCGTGGCCGCGGAGGGTGTGGAGGAGGTCGCCGCTCGCAACGTCCCACACGCGCACGGTCCGATCGGCGCTGGCCGATGCGATCCGGCGGTCATCGGGCGAAAACGCCGCGTACACCACGTAGTCTTCATGACCGACCAGCCGCCCGACCTCGCCCAGCGCGTCACGGTCGAGGAGGGGTAGGGTGCCGTCGTCTCCACAAACCAGAAACCGGTTGCCGAGATTCGAAAACGCGACGTGCCACAGGCGACCGGCTTTCACGTCGATTTCGGCCAGCGGGTGGCCGTCGGCCGCACTCCAGAATCGACAGACGCCGTCGGAGCCGACCGAAGCGATCTCGCGGCCGTCCGGCGAGATCGCCACGCCGGTGACGGTCGGGTGGCCCGTCTGGATCACCACGCGCGTGGATAACCCGTCTACGTCGTGCAGGCGAATCCGCCCGTCGAGTCCGCCCGATACCAGAAGCCGCCCGTCGCGAGTCAGCGCCAGTTCCTGGTCGATCGGTCCGTGGCCTTCCAGCACGCCAACCTGTTGCTCCGTGGAGGCGTCCCAGATCCGAATCGTCCCGTCGCGGGAGGACGAAGCGACCCTTCGGCCATCCGGAAACAGCGCCACGCAACGAACGGAATCCAGGTGGCCGTGCAGCAGCGGCGGCTCCTCCGCGGGACGTGCAGACCACAGCTTGATCGTTCCATCGCTGCCGCCCGTCGCGAGGGTCCGTCCATCGGGGGAGAACGCGACGGTGCCGGCCAGCCCGACCTGGCCCAGCCGCATCGGTTCTTCTTTCCCGCTGTCGAGGTCCCACACGCGCAGCGTCTGCGCGACCACCGCCAATCGACGGTCGTCGGGGCTGAGGGCGACACCGAGCGGGATGTGCGTGCCGCACTCTATGGTCTGCAGCCAATCGCCCGAGTCCGCCCGCCAGAGTTTGATGCGCGTATCCCACGCGGCCGTCACGACCCTCGATCCATCCGATGTGAACAGCGGCAACAGCATCGGCGCGTCATGGGCTTTCGTCGAGTAAACCAGCGATTCGGATGCCAGGTCCCACAGAAGGAGTGCGCCATCCTCAGTGACGCACGCCAGCCGGCGCCCGTCGGGGGCAAACGTGGCGCCGACGGCCGCGCGATCCTCCGCGATGGTGCATACGTGCTCACCGGTCACGGGGTCCCACAATTTGACGCCATGATCGAAGCCGCCGGTCAGAACGGCCCGGCCATCGGGCGAGAACACGATGGAACGGATGCGGGTGGCGTCGCCGCGCGCCGCCGCGGTCAGTTCCCCCGACGACGTGCTCCAGAAGCGAACCGTGCAATCATCGCCGCCGGTCACCAGCACCTTGCCATCGGGAGCAAGGGCGGCGCAGCGGAGCACACGGTGATTGCAGCGGAAGGCCCGCAACACGCTGCCGGTAACGGCGTCGAGTATGCGGACCTCTCCATCTTCGGCGTAGGAGAGTATCTGCGTGCCGTCGTGGGAAAATGCACATCCGGCCCCCCCGGGGAGCGTTCTTTGACTCACATCCGCGAGCCGGTTCAGGTAATACCACTCCCACCTTCGCAGGTGTGAAGGACAGGCCTCCAGGTGCACAAGCAGTTGCCGGGTGTCACCCTCCTTAAGGGCCGCGTGGGCCAGAGCGATCGAATTGAAGTATCCGCGCTGTTCGGCCACGACCAGCGCCTCGGCCGCCTTCGCACGCTGCGACTCAGCCTGCCTGTAGAGCACGCCCAGTGAAATCGCGGAGGCGGCGCAGAGCACGAAGAAGGCCGTCGCGGCCGCCGCGGCCATCCAATGACGCCGGACGGTCTTGCGCACCACGTACCAGCCGCTGTCGCGCCGGGCGTCGATCGGCTCGTGATTCAGAAAGCGGCGGAGGTCGCGGGCCAGATCGCCGACCGAGGCGTAGCGCCGCTGCCGGTCCTTGGCCAGCGCCTTGAGCACGATCGTCTCCAGGTCGCCGCGCAGGGCGCGATCGATCGATCCCGGTCGTCGCGGCTCGACCTCGCGAATGACGCGCGGCACGTCGAAGGGCGAGCGCGCGTCGACGTCGTACGGAAACGCGCCGGTGAGCAGTTCGTAGAGGATCACGCCCAGCGCGTAGACGTCCGTGCGCGTGTCCAGTTCGCTGCCGCCGCCCCGGCACTGCTCCGGACTCATGTAGCGCAACGTGCCGACCAGCTCGCCGGTCTCGGTGCGATACGTAGTGGCGCCGCTCTCGAGGTCCGTCAACCGGGCGACGCCGAAGTCGATCACTT
>QZJT01000034.1 GCA_003597935.1 Phycisphaerales bacterium
GCGATAAATCCGCTATACTACCGGCGCAGTGCCAAGTCCTCGCTGCACCTCGCCCAACTGTCCAAGTTATTGTTGAGCGCGCCCTAAGTGTACCAATCCACACGCTCCTGGGCGTCCGCGAGCGTCTCAACGGGTTCGCTGGTCAGGAGCATCCACGCGATGGGGTCGACGCCGGCGGGCGGATCGGTTTCCACGATGTACACCACCCACAACGAAATCGGCTTCTTGAAGCGCGGGTCGTTGGTCGGGCAGGGAAACACCACGGGGGCAAAGCGGACCGCCCGTCGTGCCACCCGCGCCGGCTGGGCGTGCTTTTGCTTCCTGGCAGGACGCCGCGGAACGCAGACGTCTCGCGTTCCCATGATCGGCTGACGCTGCATGAACTCCCACAGGTGTTCCTGCCCATCATTGACGTACCGATCGTGCCGGGCACGAATGAGAAACCCGGTGTTCGTCTCGTACGCCGTGATCAGGGTATCGTAATGGTCGCCGCCGCGGTCGGTGACGTGGATGACGCGTGGCTACAAGTCCAAAGCCGCCACGGCGCGGAACGAGTCCGACCACAGGTCCGATTCCTTGTAACGGGCCTGCCGCTGTCGGCGCGTCTCCCCTTTCCGCCCAGTTCTCATGCTGACGCGGCAGCGACTGCTCCGGAGCCGCCATCATGGCCGCCGCCACCTCCACGGCTCTTTTGAAAGACGGGCATCGCCCAAATTCAGACCGCCAAAGTGCTGTACCGCCCAAATCGTCGCTGCGCGCAGAGTCCCCGTCATGAGTGAACCTCCTGTTCAACCCTCGTTCGTCCCACCGTTCGCGCGAACGACCCCTGCTTATGTCGGCAAAGGCCATCAAATCCCTTCAGACTTCTGGGTAAGGATGAGGACTGAAGTCCCTGGCTACGATCGTGCGCCCTCCGGGCGTCAGAGGAACGACCGGCGTCCGAGACGCGATGAACGTCAGAGGCACGACCGGCGTCCGAGACGCAATGGACGTTCGAGACGCGACCGGCGTCGGATTGAAAGGTGCTCCGCATCATCGAAACGCGCTGATCACTTTCGCCAGACCCTCCGGGCCCTCGCGCAAGACGTCGAACACCGGCCGCCCGGTGGTGCGTTGCACGTCGGCGCGGGCGGCGGCGAGTTGCTCGTCGTTCAATGCTTCATGGTTGAGCGTGATGGCGACGACGGGCCTGTCTGCGATCATCTCCAGCGCCCGGATCTGCGTGGTGAGCGGGTGCATCGCGTACCCCGGAAAGCCGTCATACTCCTTCCTCGCCGGGGCGTGCTGGAGCACGATGATATCCGGCCGTCCGGCCGCCAGCAACTCAAACCCGCCGGGATAGGCGGGGTTCAGCAGGCTCCCCTGACCCTCCAAGACGATCACGTCCGGCCTCAGGTCGTTCCACGCGCTCCACACCGCGTGTTCGATCTCGCCGGCGACGAAGTCATTGATGAGCGAATCCAGCACGATGCCATAGCGGACGCCCTGGAGCCAGGCGGTCTGGCCGGTGCCGATCATCTCGGCGGTCAGGCCCAGCCCGCGCAAGCCCTCGACCAGCAGCAGCGCCGTGGTGCGCTTGCCGATGGCGGAGTCCGTGCCCAGCACTGCCACTTTCAACGAGGCGACCTGTTCGATCCTGCCGCTGAAGAAGTGGAGCTCCCGGCGGTCGGGCGGCCTGCGGATGTCGCGGATCGTGACCCGGCGATCGCGGGCGGCCTCGGCGATCTCGGCGTCTTCGCTCAGAAAATCGTGCAGACCGCTGTCGACGTTCAGGCCCAGCCGGATCGCCCGCAGCACGTCGGCGCGGGCCGCGGGTGGCAGCCGTCCGCCGTCCGGGGCCAGACCGATGACGAAGTGCGTGGCCGGCGTGCCTGCGCGGGCGGCGGCCTCGACCGCCTCATCCACGGTCGCGACCAGCGGGATGCCGTTGGCCCGGCCGTCCAGCACCAGGCCGCAGTCGCCGCCGGCATGGCGCGAATCGATGACGCAGGTGACGCGATACCGGCTCGTGCGCCGCACCAGTCCATGGGCCGTCTTGCCGCAGGTGGTGCCGAACGCCTGCTCGCCATAGACCACCGCGTTGCCGTCGAGGGTGATGCTGGTGTCGTTCACGTCCGTTTTCCCGTCAGCACCGCCACGTAGCGGTCGCCGGGCAGGGGTTGTTTCTGGTGCAGATCCAGAAGCGCGATCAGCCCGGCGGTGGAGGCCGGCAGCACGCTGAGCCCTTCCTTTTCCCGCAGCATCCGGGCGTAGGCCAGCATCGCCTTGTCGGTGGCGTACGCGCCGAACCCCTGCGACTGGCGGATGGCGTGCAGCGCCAGATCGCCGTCGATCGAGTGCCAGTTGATCAGCGGCTCGTTGATCTTCGACTCCCGGATGCGCTCCGGTTCCAGATTGTCGCACGTGGGGGAGTTCTTCAGAAACGCGCGGATTATGGGGTTCTTGTTGAACGTCGAGCCGGCGACCAGCCGCGGGATGCGCGACGTCTTGCCGCGCCGATAGAGGCTCAGGAAGCCCTTGTAGATTCCGGCCAGGGTGGTGCCGTTGGAGACCGGCACCGCCACCACGGCCGGCGCGTCGCGCAGCTCGTCGTATATCTCGAAGGCGATCTCGCCGTAGGCCCGAAGCTGGATGAGCGTGTTGGCGCCGCCGGGATTCGCGTCGTAGATCTCGTCGCGCTCGGCCCGGCGCCGCGAGGCCTCCACGGTGCGCTCGTAGTCGCCGGGCACGCGCACGATCTCCACGCCGGGGCGTTTCATTTCGTCCAGGCGACGGGTCTGATAGGACTCGGGGATGTAGATCACGCAGCGCATCCCGGCGATGGCCGCGGCGGTGGAAAGCGCGGCGCCATAGTTGCCACAGGTGGCCACCGTGATGGCCTCGAACCGCCGCCGCATGGCGTCCATCACCTGGGCGAAGGCGACGCGATCCTTCTGTGTGCCGCTGGGGTTGCCGCCCTCGAACTTGAGGTAGAGCTGGCGGAAACCGACCTCCCGCTCGACGTTGCGGCCGCGGTGGAACGACGTGTCGCCGACCTCCGAGTCCACCACGTCCTCGAAGGCTTCCAGCCGCTCCTCCAGTGGGGCCCGTTCATCGGCGGCCAGGTGGTGCAGTCCCAGCACCGTATCCGACAGCGGATCGGTATCCGGGGTGGCCCCGTCGAGCAGGAGCGGCGAATCCAGCGCCTCGGGTGTCGAACTCATGATACTCCTTCTGCGCCGCGGCCGGGCGCCGGTGGGGGGCGGTCTGAACTGCGCCGCCGCTGTCCTGTATTTGTCCGCGCCTCGCTCGCGCCGCTGGTCGCGGCCCATCCACGCCGCAGTTCGCAGGCGCGGCCGTCCGCACGCGCGGCACTGCGAGAATCGGCTGGCATCCCCGGCGTCCGGATCCGCACTGTCCGCCCCTATCGTAACCTTCGTGTCCAGAGAGCAAAAGGGAACGACGCGCTCCCCCCGTCACGTCACCCGTTCCGGCGCCCGTCCTCGACGGGCAGAGGTCGGCGGAGATTCCATCAGCACCGCGATGAGGCGCTCGCCCAGGTGGCCGGCGCGCAGGACGACCGCCAGCACCCGTTGACGGAGAGCGGCGTGGATCACCAGCGCCGGGATGGCGACGACCAGACCCAGATAGGTAGTGATGAGCGCCTCGCTGATGGCGCCGGCGAGCACCGCGGGGTCGGCCGCGCCGCCACTGGCCGACATCGCCGCGAAGGCCCGCACCATGCCGGAGACGGTGCCCAGCAGGCCCAGCATCGGCGCCACCGCCGCGATGACGCCGATCCAACTGATTCGCTGCCCCAGGCGCAGCGACTGTTCCGCGGCCGCGTCCGCCAGCACCTCCCGCAGCCGACGGGCGTCGCCGCCGCGCTCGCGCAGCACCGGCGCCAGCACCCGCGCCAGCGCCGACGGGTCCTCCTCCACCAGCCGCACGGCGGCCTCGGCCTTCCGCTGCCGGAGTCTGTCGACGGCGGCGTCCAGCAGTTCCTCCGGGCACTGGACCGCGAGGCGCAGCGTCAGCGCGTGTACGATGGCCAGGGTCAGCAGCGCCACCGAGAGGGCGACGATCAGCAGCCCGATCACGCCGCCCTTGAGCAGTTGCTCGATGATCTGAAGCTCAGCCAGCACGCGGCGCGGCCTCGATGTCAACAAAAAAAGCGGCGCTCGCGTGTGGTTCCCCGCAAGCGCCGCTGCACGATCGGGCAACGAACCTCAGCCGTCGCGGCGGCTCAGCGTCGGGAAGGCCAGCCGCTCCTGCTCCGACTGAATCAGAATCTGCGGTTTCACCAGGATGAGCAGGATCTGCTCGTCCTTCACCAGGGTGCGCGACGAGTAGAGCCGCTTGAGCACCGGGATCCTGGAGAGCACCGGCACGCCCGCCTCGACCTCGATCTCCGCCGCCAGCTTCTGACCGCCGATCAGCAGCGTGCCGCCGTCGGGAACGTTGACGGTGGTGTTGAGCACCTGCCGCGCCACCTGCGGCAACTGGATGAAGCCGCCGCCGGAGATGAAGTTCGCGCCGGCGAACTGGAAGCGTTCCAGGGCCAGCAGTCGGCCCACGCCGGGACGCAGCGTCAAGGTCACGTAGCGGCGGTCGGCCGAGACCGTGCCCTGCACGTCGAGCACGGCGCCTTCGTTGACGGTCTGCGTGGTCGGCTGCTGGGCGGCGGCGTTGCCCGCCACCACCGGCTGCAGCGTGCTGACGAAGGCGTGGGAGGTGACCACCGCCACCCAGGCCCGCTGGCCGTTGTGCAGCACCAGCTTGGGTGCCGTCAGCAGCGTGGTGCGCGAGTCCGCTTCGGTGGCGCGGATGAGGAAGTCCACCTGGATGTTGTCCAGGAAGCTGCCGAACACGGTCAGGCCGGAGGTGTCACGGCCGACGAACGATCCGGGCACGCCGCTGGCCAGGCTCTGAGGGCTGGTCAGGTCCATCGTGCCGGACCGTATCGGTATCGGCGTCGCGTTCGACATGTTGATCGCGCCGCCGGTGGCCTCCGGCACCAGGCCCACCTGGGTAAAGGGTTGACTGGGGCCGACCGGGACTGCGCCGGGGAAGGGCGTGCCAAGCCCCGCCGGATTGGGCAGGAAGCCGAGCTGCGAGAAGGTTCGTGGCAGAAGCAGCCGCGTGCCCAGCACCGGATCGGTCGCGATGACGCCGTTGGCGTTGCTGACCATGTCGAAGCCGGCGTTGCCGTTGTTGAGGACGATGTCCAGGTCGATGCCCAGCTCTTCAAGGTAGTTGCTCTGGACGGTGATGAAGCGGGCCTCGACGGCGATCTGCACCGCCCGCTGGGTCCGCAACTGACCGAGCAGATTGGCGACCTGCTCCTGCCCGGCGGTGTTCTGCGTCACCACGAGCTGGTTGTTCAGTTCGTGAATGGCGCCGATCGAACCGCCCCGGTCCCGCCAGGTGTCCGGTGCAACCGTCTCCTTGATCATCGCGATCAGCCGGCCTATGCGACTGCGGTCGACCGGCGTCGATTCCGGCTCGTCATCGTCGTCGTCGCCGTACTGCCACGGCCGGGCGTCGCGCTCCTTCGGCGTCGGCTCGTCGTTGTAGATCACGTCGAGCGTCGGCGCGTCGTCGAAGTCCGGCACCTCGTGCAGGAGGTCCTGGATGTCGTAGATCCGCGTGAAGACGTCCTGGGTGCTGTGGTCCAGCCAGTTGCGGGTGGCCACCGTCATCACGCCGTCGCCGATGGCATAGCCCAGCGCCACGCCGCCGCCGGCCTCCGCCAGGACCATGTCGAACGCCTTCTTGAGCGTCACCTGCTCCGGCATGGTCAGGGTGATCTGGCGATCAGGATCGACCCCGGCGGCGACCAGGTCGTTCCAGTTCACGTGTACGTTGATACCGTGGGCGCCGGCGAACCGCTGCACCGCCTCGCGGAACGGCACGGCGTCCAGATCGAGGTCGATCGGCGTATCCAACCGCCCGATGAGCAGCGAATCCAGCGGGCCTTCGCCCGCCAGCCGCCGCTCCTCGCGCGAGATGATCTCCAGCCAGTTCTTCGGATAGCGCAGATCGTCCGCCCAGGGCGTCTTGTCCCGCTCGACGCCGATCAGCGTCTGCCGCGCCTGCTGGTAGAACTCGTCGCGGGTCTCGCGCTGCTGGCGGTAGGCCCAGAAGTCTTCCCATTCCTCCAGCAGCCATCGGGCGGCGTCGTTTCGATCGTCGATGATGAGCACCTGCTCGAGCACGCCGATGGCGGCCTCGAAGTCGCCGTCCTTGCGGTGCTGCATCGCCTGCTTCATCAGCGAATCGACTTCGCGCTTGCGGTTGCGCTCCGCCTCCTGCTGGCGAGTCCTGCGGTTCTCTTCGATCTCCCGCCGGATCCGCACGATCTCGCGTTCGTTGTAGTCCCGCCCGGCGTCCAGGACGTACTTCTCCAGCCGGTCCAAGTCGGCCCGCAGGTTCTCGTAGTCGCTGGCCGGATAGGCGAACTGCTTGCCGGCCTCGACCACCTGCCGGGCGCGCAGCACGAGTTGCTTGGCCTCGTCGAACTGATGGCGCTCGACCAGCCGGCCGATCGTCTCCTTGAGTTCGCGATACTCCGTCTCAGTACGCTGCCAGTTCAGGGCGTCCTGCTGCCGGATGCGATCGGGCAGGGAGCGCGACCCGGCCACGTTCTCGGCGTGCTCATCCAGCGTGCGCAGCCCGGCCACCGCCTCCGGGAAGCCCGGGCTGAAGGCCAGCGCCTCATTGTACAGCCGGCGGGCTTCGTCGAAGCGCCCCGCCTGGCGCATTTCGTCGCCTTCCCGCGTCAGCGTCGCGGCGCGCTCGACGTCCACCTGCTGGTGGGCCTCCTGGGCCGCCTCCGGCGCCTGGCCGCCGCCGAGGTTCTCCAGCATGGCGGCCGCCTGGGCCCGCACGGCCTCCGAGGCGTACTCGTTCTCGATGACGCGCTGCAGCAGCGTGCGGGCGGTGTCGTGATCGTCCTCGTCCACCGCCAAGCCGGCGTCTTCCAGGTCGCGGTGGGCCTTTTCCGACATCGTCAGCGCGACGTTGACCTGGTTCAGCACGTCGCTGTGCTGTCGCTGCTGCTCCGGCGAGAGCCGGGCCGAATCGACGCCGACCAGGACTTCCTGGGCGGCCTGATACTTGCCCTCCTGGAAGAGGCGGACGCCCTCCGCCAGCGCCTGCGCTTCGTCCTGGGCCTGGACGGGCCGGGCGGCGCCCATCGTCCACACCAACACCGATCCCAGCACTATCGTGGCTGCTCGAGCTGTGATTCTGGGCAAGAGTCTATCCTCCTAAACTCGATCGATCGCTGCGAATTCGCGCGCATCCGTAGTTGAGCGGCGGGCACGTTGGGGCTGGATCGTGCGGTCTGGAGCGTCCCCGGCGCACTCAATGCGCGGATGGATGAATGATTCCCTGGTGACGCCGCCGCGACGGCGCCTCCACGACGGCCGGCAGTGTAGGGAGTTGTCAACGCTCGTGCAAGCCCCGCTCCCGGCATTTGCGGATACCCTTTTTTTGGCGCCGCGACCCGGCGCTTGGCTATCCCCGGTCGCGGACCACCGGGACGCCGGGGCCGGACGGACCCGAAAGCCCACCGCCGGTCGCAGGGCGGCGGAAAACGCCCCGCCACCAAGACCCGGTCGCGAAATCCGATCGCTAAAGCACCCCGGGTTGCGAACCGATCCCCGGAGCATCCCGGCCTTGAACGCCGAGACCCGGATCACGCGGGCTTGAAAGCCGGGGCTCTGGTACGCCAAGGCTCTGAGCTGGCGGGGGCTGGGACTGGCCCTGCCGCTACCCGAACAAAGCTGCTATGGCTTCGGCCCCGGCCGCGGTTTCGGCCCCACCGGCTTGGGCAGATCCTCACGCGGCTTGGGCGGCGGGCGGTAGACGTTTTTGCGCAGTTCCGCGTAGGCGGGATCGAGCTTGTCCACCTCCGGCACCCTTTCGATCAACTCGCCCGAGGCATCCATCAGCGTGACCGTGACGGTTTCCTCCGGCGCGTCGAACTGGACGCCGTCGCGACCCGCCCGCTCGCGGGGGCGAATCTGTCGGTCGAAATCGATATCAACCACCGTAAAGCCGGTTCGGAAGTCGATCAGCGGCGTCGGGTTGGCCTCGTCCGGCACCCGGGCACGCGAATCGCCGCCGACCTCGTCCCATCGCTGGCAGGTGAAGGAGCCGTTGACCCATACGCCCCGGTACCACTTGAACACGTCGAACGACACCCCGCGCGACCCGCTGGCGGACTTGACGAAGAACTGCGTCTCCGGCTTGATGGTGATCGGGTCCGACGGCTCCGACCAGGGCCCTTCTACGAACCACGCGGTCGCGTCCTGGGGGTCTTTGAGCTGCTTCGGCTGTCCGGCGTAGGGGTTCAGCAGGACCATGCGCATCCGGTACTGGTAGGTGCGGCCGCCCTTGACGCTCTCCAGCCAGGCGTCGTGCGTCCAGACCCGCTGCACGGTGGGGTCGCCGACGATCACGACCTTGGGGCAGCGGCCGGGCGGCAGCAGGTCGCACGGGTTCGGCGCTGACAGCGGAGGCAGGCCGAGGATCTTGCGTTTTTCGTTCTCCCGCTCCCAGTCGGTCACCTTCTTCTTCCAGTCGGCCTGCAACTGGTTGATCTCGGCGGACTTCTCCTTGGCCAGCGTGACGATGAACGGATCGAACTTCACCTCGTTCTTGACGTAATAGAAAACCTTGTTGTAGGCGAGAACCTGCCCGTTCTCGTCCTGCACGGCGAACGCCCGGTCGAACTCCGTCATCGCCTCCGCGATGTACTCGCGCGCGTTCGTTCCCTCCGGCGGCCCCTCTTCGTCCTTCTTCGGCCCTGAGGTGGCGACGACGACGGTATAGCGGTCGTGATAATCGCCGGGACGCTGGTTCTGGCCGAACAGAATGGTGGTGTCCTGCGCCATCACCTCGGTGCCCGGGTGAGGCCAGGGGCTGCCCTCGACGACGTCCGGGAAGAGCGGTCGCAGGATGTTGACGCGCACGTGCGGGTCTTTGATCAGCCGGCGGAACTGGTCGATCTCGTCGAGGTCCTCCACGTTCACCTGCAGTTCGTTCTCGCTTCCCCTCTGAAGCCTGATGGGGCCGACCTCGGGGAGCACGGCAATGGTGTAGGGGCGGATGTCCTGCCAATCGTCGTCGCTCCACGATCCGTCCGGCCGCCGTGCCCGGCGCTGCGTGTGTACCCGGACCACCAGCGGATCCTCGACCCCGCCGCCATAAGCCTTCTCATCGAGCATCTTCTGGCGCTCGCGGTCGAAGGTGGACTCGACGCGCACCCAGTTGACCGCGAACTCCTCGGTGGGCAGGTCGAGGCCTTGAGCGTCATCCCGGTACCCGATACGGAAGACGGTGGGGTTTGTGATGAACTCCACCGTGCTGCGGCCGGACACCAGCGTCGGCTTGGGAAGCTGGACGACCGGCGCCAACTGGATCGAACCTTCCACCTTCGGCCCCAGCCCGACGTCGGGCACCGGCAATCCGAAGGGCACGGCCCGCGGCCAGGTCGGCGAGACGTTCGCCACCGCCAGAGGGTCGTTGGCCTGCACGAAGCGCGGGTACCGCGGCTCCACGGGGGGGGCGTCATACTCGGAGCTGCGGATCGCGTCGCGGACGCGGTCGGCCTGCTCCGCCAGCGCCCGGTCGATGGTCGCCGGACTCTCCAGATTGCCGCCGACCTCGATCCGGTTGGGGGTGGTCAGCAGGTGGGTGACGACCACGTAGATGAGGCAGGCCAGGGCGATGCCCAGCACCCCTTTCTCCACGTGTCTTTCGACGACACTGACCGTCTGCTTCGCCATGACGAATTACCTCATTGGGCCTCTTATCATCACCGTCACCGCTGGGATCGCCGGCGCCGGGCCGGCGCGCGCTCCTGCTATTCGGGAAAGTAGCGATCGAAGACCGACTGCGGCATCAACTCCCGCGCGAACGGATCGTCGAGCATGTGCGTTTCGAAGTCGAACGTGGCGATCACGCACGGGTCCGGCCCGTAGATGTACTTGTCCATTTCCGGGTTCGGGTCCACGGCCCGGTACTCCATCCGCAGCAGGGTGTGGAACCGGTCCATCGAGATCTCCTGGATCAGACGTGGAATCAACCGCTGGTCCATGACCAGCCGCAGGGTGAAGTAGAGCACCTGGAACTGCTCGTCGGTCGAGGAATTGGTGAAGGTGGACGCGGAACTGGCCGGAGGCCGCGCCGGCGATCGCGGTCCCGTCGCCGGTCCGGCCCCACCCGGCTGAACGAACGTCTGCGTGCTCTCCGTGATGTATCCGTCGCTGATGCGGACGGAGATGATTTCCTTGATCGGCAAATTGGCCACCCACGGGCTGAGGTTGCGGGCGGCCAGGCGCGCCACCGCCTCCTCGTTGATCGCGGCGATGGCGTCCACAACGTCCTGCTGGATCCAGAGCTGGACCTGGGCGAACCAGCACTCCTCATCCGACGGCGGCGTGAGGGCGTTGACGTCCGCCATGCCCGCCGCGATCTCGAACGAAGGGCTGGCCCGTTCCCGCGAGATGTACACGTACGTCCTGCGGCTCTTGGGCAGCGATATCGCCGCCCGGGCCAGCGTGTGGACGCGGGCCCCCAGAGTGGTGAGCACGCCGGTGGGTGACCATTGCTGTTCCGGGGTGGGGAACTCGGCCCCCGGCTGCTGCTGCTCGCGGTAGATCTCCTCTGCGATCTCCTGGTAGTCGGCCGGTGAAGGAGGCTCGCCCGCCCGCAGCTTCTGCAGCATGGCTTCGAACTGCTCCACGTAGCGCACGCGGAACTCGCGCCGCTTGTCCGGGGGGCAGTTGGGGAAGAGGTCCTTCATGAAGGGGGTGTAGGGGTTGAGCGCTCTGGCCTGTTCGATGACGCGCTGGTAGTCCGTCTTGCACGCCTCGATGCGCCGCTTCTCGGCGTCGATCCAGCGCCGGTTGGGCGCCGACTTCAAGGAGGCAAGCGAATCGTACAGTTGCTTCGCTTCCCGCATCCGTCCGGGGACTTCCCCCATCCGACCGATGCCCGTGGCGCCCAGCGCGATGCCCGCCAGGGCCACCAGGCCGCACAGGATGAAGAACATGTGCTGCTTGATGATGTCCATGTCGCGTGTACTCCAGCTTCAGGCGACGACGGCGGCCATTCGGCGGCCTTGCCGCCCGGCGGCGCGTCCGTCAGCCCCCATCCTCTTCCCCGGTGTCCTCGCCTTCAGGCTGATCGAATTCCTTGAAGTCGATCAATACGGCGTCCATCTGGATGTCATACCGCCACTCCTCGTCAAGCGACTCGCCGGTCAGGAGGTCCGCGTTGCCGGGATGGGGCCGGGGGGCAAGGACGTTCTTCTGCCCGGGGGCTGGTGTGGTCGCTTCCACCCGCGAGGCGGCCCGGCTGGCCCGGACCGGCTGTCGATCGCCGAGGAAGACCCGGTTGAAGATGAAGCCCGCCCCGGGTTGCAGGCCGACCTCCTTCCGCAGGCGACTGAGGAACTCCCGCTCGATGAAGTCGCCCCGATCCTCGTGGGCGGACGTACACCAGATGCGGATGAAGAAACCGGGAATCTCCTCGTCTTCGCCGAACTCCACGTTGGGTCGCGTCTCAAGCGGATTCAGCAGTTGCTGAAGGAAGATGTTCGAACGGTAGACCACTTCTATCCGCTCGATGTTGATCTCGCGGCGGCGTTGGCGGGGTGGGGCCTGGCCGCGGTCGAACGCCTCTTTGGCGGCCACGCCGTCCTCAGCGTTGCTGTAGGGATCGTCGTCGCGGGGCAGCACGCGGTGGATCGCGTCGAAGATCCGCAGGATGGCCGCTTTGCGCTTCTGAAGCTCGATCAGGTAGTCAGCGCCCTCTAATTCCGCCTGGCCCTTGTTCTTCAGGTCGTTGTATTCCGACTTCAGGGTGTTGGCCGCCAGTTCGACCCGCTTGGCGGCGGCCCGCGGGCTGCCGCCGGCAGGGCCGCTGTCGATGATCCGCCAGGCCTCGTCCGCGTCTTTCGGCCGGCCGACCTGCTCCTGGGCCGCCAGCGCCGAGATGTCCCACGAATATCGCAGCCAGACGCTCACCCCGGCCAGCAGGAAGCAGGCCGCCGCGGCCGCCATGAACGGTCGCTTCTTCCGCCAGACCACCTGTTTGGCGATCTCGGTGGGCAGCAGGTTGGACGTGATGGTCGCCTGCCCCAGCCCCTGCAGGGACAGGCCGTAGGCGACGGCGAAGCTGAGGACGTTTTCGCTGAACTGGGGCGCCGCGGCCGCAGCAGACCCCGAGACGGACTTGTACGTGGACGGCTGTTCGACGACGTAGCCCAGGTTCTGCTGCAAGTATTTCTGCAGTCCCGGCAGCTTGAAGGCATTGCCCAGACCGATGACCTTGTCGATTCGGGCGTCGCGGTGGGTCGAGGAGTAGAAGCCGATCGACCGCTGCAGTTCCTGCACCAGGTCGGCGAAGATCGGCCGCATCGCCTGGAAGATCTGGCGGGCGTAGCGGCTGGAGGCGGCCGTGCGCTTCAGGTTCTCCGCTTTCGAGAAGGAGAGCTTGAACGACTTGACCAGCGCCTCGGTGAAGCGGTTGCCGCCGATGTGGATGGTGCGCGTCCACAGCCCGTGCCGGGTGGCGATGATCACGTCGGTGGCTTCCGCCCCGATGTCGAGCAGGATGGTGGTCTCCTCCCCGATCATCTTCTCGCGCATGGCGGCGTTGTAGACCGCCAGCGGGCCGGACTGGACGATCATCGGCTCGATGCCGGCCTGCTCGAAGTGCAGCAGGTGCCCGCGGATGAGTTCCCGCTTCATGGCGAAGATGCCCACCTCGATGTCGGGCAGGTCCTCCTGCTGGAAGGTCTGGTAGTCCCAGATCACCTCGTCCATGTCGAAGGGGATCTGCTGGTCCGCCTCGTACCGGACGATGTCCGGCACCTTCCGCTTGTCCACCGGGGGGAGCTTGGTGAAGCGGGCCAGCGTCTGCTGGCCGGGCACCGCGACGACGATCTGATCGTTCGAGATGTCGTTGCGCGACAGGAACTTCTCGATCGAGTTGGTGATCAGCTCGTCGCGGTCGGCGTCGGGTTGCGAGAGGATCTTGGCGTGCTCGACGTAGTCATGGGCGACCAGTTCGACCGCGTCCTCTCCCGTGAGTTTGAGTTTGACTGCCTTCAGGGCGCATCGACCTACGTCGATGCCCCATACCGTAAGTACGCCGGGCATACCGATCTCCGAATCCCGCGTCCGCGGGGCCGCGCCGCCGGGGCGCCGCCGACCATGCTCCACGCTGCCGTGTGCCGGAGCGGGTCAACCCCCGATGGATTCAATTCCACCGCGCCGCCGAAGCACCTGTGCTGCGGCCGCGTCTTTCTGCCGGCCGCCGTGTGTGCCGCTCGCCTGCGCAACTTCAGTTTTCCGGGCCGGGCCGCTACAGTTGCGGCGAATGACGGCCAAGTATCGGTTCACCACTCTCGGCTGTAAAGTCAACCAGTACGAGTCGCAGGTCATCCGCGAAGTCCTGGAGGAGGCCGGGCTGCGGCCGGCCGCACACGACGAACCGGCCGCGTGGACCATCATCAACACCTGCGCCGTCACCGGCGAAGCGGTCCGCAAGAGCCGCCAAGCCATCCGCCGCGCCGGCCGCGGCGGGCAGTCACGCGTGGTCGTGGTGGGCTGCGGAGCGTCGGACGCACCGCACGGGCTGGCCGGTATTCCAGGCGTGGCCGCCGTGTTGGGTCACGACCGTGACGTCTGCAGCGAAATCCGCAAGCTGGTCAGCGGGAACCACTCAGCCGGCGTGGGGACATCCGAGGTCAACACCGCCGCTGCCATCTTACGCCCCGTTTCCCCGACCGATTCGCAATGCCTGAATGAAGGATCAATAAGGCCGGTCTTGCCGTCGGAGCCTGGGACCGTCGCGGCCGTGCGCCACCCATCGAACGTCCGATCGAGTATTGGCCTGCCCTTGACCATTGTCAAGCGAGCAGACGTGGAGGCGGCGCGAATCCATCGCTTCGATGGCCACCAGCGGGCGTTTCTGAAGGTCCAGGACGGCTGCGACGCGTTCTGCACCTACTGCACCATTCCGCGCCTGCGGCCGCGGCTGGCGTCGAAGCCGGTCGCCGCGGCCGTGTCGGAGGCTCGGGCGCTGGTGGCCGCCGGTCATCGCGAGATCATCCTGACCGGCATCTTCCTGGGAGCCTACGGGTGGCCGACCGCGATCCGCAGGCGACACGCGCAGCTTCAGCGAGCGGCGGAGTCAGGAAGCGAGGGAGTCAGGGTAACGGACGGGGTGGTGAACTCGTCGCCGGATGATCGAAGCCCTGGTCGAGACCGGAGCAACCGTACCTCTGAAAACCAGGCGAACGCCGCAACCCATGGCATCGCGGGCGATCGAACCTCGTCACTGGTCGAACTCGTTGATGCGATTGCACAAATCGAGGGTCTGGAGCGGCTGCGCTTGTCCAGCCTTGAACCCGGCGACGTGGACGAGGCCCTGCTCCGCGTGTTGGCCCGAAACCCCAACTGTGTTCCGCACCTTCACTTGCCCCTTCAGTCCGGCAGTGAAGCGATCCTGCGTCGGATGAACCGCCAGTACACGGTGGCGGCGTTCCTGGACATGATCGCGCGGGTCCGGTCGGCCCTGGACCGGCCCGCCATCAGCACGGACATCATCGTCGGCTTCCCGGGTGAGACGGAGGCGGACTTCGAGCGGACGCTGGCCGTCGCCCGCGAGTCGGAGTTGCTCAAGATCCACGCCTTCCCCTTCAGCCCGCGTGAGGGCACGGCCGCGGCGAGATGGCAGCGTTCCTTCGTCCCGCCGGCCGTCATCCGCGAGCGCATGCAGCGGCTGGCGGCCCTGGAGGGTGAGCTGTCTCTGGCTTTCCGGCGGAGGTTCGTCGGTCGGGTCGAACGCGTTATCGTCGAGCCGAATAAGGGGTCCGGCGCCCGGCCGGGAAGCGACGGGTCGGCGAACGTGCTCCACGGCCGGTGCGACAGGTACTTCGAGATCCACTTCGAGCCTGGCCGTGGCGACGGGATGAGCGCATCGCCCGATCGCACGCGCTCGGCCGCCGCTGACCTGCTGGACGCCCCCGGGCCGGCGGCCCCCCCCGCGCCCGGCGACCTGGTCCACGTGCGCATCGACCGCGTCACGCCGACGCGGACACACGGGACGCTGGTCCGGGCGGGGGCGGCAGGCATCGCGCTCCCCGTGCTCGCCGGCCGGTACGAACGCACGTGGGCATGAAGGCGGCGCGGACCGCGCCCTTCCGATCGTCGGTGCGCGCCGGTAGACTCGTCCGAACAGAATACGAATCTATAATCGCGGGTCTGACGCAGAGGCGCAGAGGTCGCAGCGCGGGCACTGCCCGCAACCCAACCCAAGAACACGGCTTGCACTCGTCGGACGCCCGAACTTCTCGCCAAAAAAACAAGATTCTGCAAGTTTGCAATGCGGAGGTCGCGGAGGGAATGGACTTCACTGGAGAAAGGGCATGAATCCAAACCCCCCTTCCTCCGGCGACCGGGCGCCGCTGACGTGGGCGGTTCGCCTCCCGTTTGTGGCGGGGAATGCGCGTGCCGGCCGACGGAGCCGGTGCGAGTCGTCCTCGACACTCGCCTGCCGTTCGCGCGGCCGCGCCTGAAGGCCGCCATCCTGCCGTACCCGCCGTCCTCGGGGCCTGCGCGGCGTTTCCCGGTGAGTGCCGCGATCAGCCGCAGCTTGTGACCTTGCCCTTGATTTTGCAGATGCCGTTGCCACCCCGCGGGCAGGCGATGGTCGTCTTGAGCTTCTTGGCGCAGCCCTTCACGTCTTCGCACTCGGCCTGGGTGCGCTGCTTCTCCACGCGCACCTGACGGCGCGTCCACGTCGGGATTGTACCAGACCGTTGGGGGCCGCTTCCAGTGGCGGCTTTGCGGGCAGCCACAGCAGGGTGCGTGACAGATGCGGCGGATCGCCCTGGGACCGGCTGGCGCCAGCCTGGCGGTACGGCGAAGGGCGCTCACGGCTTGAAACCGCGTTCACCGGGAGACTCCGCGCGGGCTTCAAGCCCGCGGCCCGCTCAGAAGAGCCACCGATTACGTCACGCACCCGCCGCAGCAGGCGTACGTGACACAATGGGCGGGGCCTCTGAGCAAGCCGCCGATCATGTCACGCACCCACCCTCAGCGGCGCTCTCAGGCAGCGGCGCAGCGGCCATCAACCCTCCGGCGTCTCGCGCCGCTCGTCGCCGTTCGCACAGGTGGGGCTTTCGCGATCCGTCGACCCGTTGCCGTGTGCTGCGTCCTTCCCGGACTACGGGCGGCGGCCCCACCGCGCCCTCGGGCGCCTGGCGCAGGTCGTATCCGCAATTCAGGCGGACGGGCACGCCGGCCTCGATGACTTTGCGCCGCGCTTCGTTCGACCGGCGATTCCATCGGCGAATCAGCGACGTGCGGTCAACCTTACGGCGCTGCGTTCGCCCGCGCGGCCGCGGCGTGGTCCCGGGCTGCCCGCACCCGCAGGTTCAGCAGCTCGACGACGAACGAAAAACCCATCGCGAAGTAGACGTAACCGCGCTCGATGTGGTGGCCCAGCCCGTCGGCGGTCAGCATGACCCCGATCAGGAGCAGAAACGACAGCGCCAGCATCTTCATGGTCGGGTGCCGGTCGATGAAGGCGCTGACTGCTCCGGCGAAGGCCATCATCACGCCCACGGCCGCGACGATCGCGACGATCATGATCTCAATGTGCTTGGCCATCCCCACGGCCGTGATGACCGAATCGAGCGAAAAGACCAGGTCGATCATGACGATCTGCGCGATGGCCGCGCCGAACGACGAAATCGCCCTGGCCTTGGCGTTGATGTCGTGCGGGTCGGGCACTTCCAGCTTGTGGTGAATCTCGAAGGTCGCCTTGCCGATCAGAAACAGCCCGCCTGCCAGCAGGATCAGGTCCTTGCCCGAAAAGCCGGCGCCGAAGAGCGTGAACAGGTCCTCCTGAAGGCTCATGATCCAGCTTATCGCCAGCAGCAGCAGGATGCGCATGACCATGGCCAGCAGGAGGCCCACGCGCTGCGCCTTCTTCTGCACTGCCGGGTCCAGCTTGGCGGTCAGAATCGCGATGAACACGACGTTGTCGATGCCCAGCACGATCTCCAGCGACGCCAGCGTCAACAGGGCGATCAGACTCTCGAAGGTCAGCAGTTCACCCATGGGGTCCTCCAATCGGGATCACGCCCCGCCGGCTCGACGCTGCGCGCGACGCCGGCTCGACGCAGCATGCGCGGTCCGCGGGCGGCGGTGCCCGGCGGCGGTGCCGGGCGGCGGTGCCGGGCGGCGGTGCCGGGCGCGCGACGACCGGCGCGCCGGGGATATCGCGCATGATGCTGCCGGCAGTCAAGCGAGTCACCCGCCGGTGGCCATCTCGGGTGGCTGACGGAATTGGCGCCTCCTCGGAGCGAGCCGCGTGGCTCCCGCTTCGATTCTGCCGCCCGGAGGGCGCACGATCGTAGCCAGGGACTTCAGTCCCTGTAACACTTCAGTCTGCTGCGGGCTTCGGGGCGGGCAGTGGGGGGAGTTGGCCGGTGGCGACGAAGGTCTTGAGGGCTTCGATGACCGTTTCGGTGGGT
>QZJT01000099.1 GCA_003597935.1 Phycisphaerales bacterium
TCGTCCTCGCCCCCCCCGCCGAAACGCTCGCCCGGCCCGCCTGCGCCGACGGGCGCGGGGCGCTTCACCGGCGCTTCCGCGGCCGCGGCGGTGCGGAACTCGCCGGCCATGATGCGGTCCATCAACCGCAGTCCGTCGAACGCGTCCTTGGCGTAGAACAGCGGCCCGCCGTACTCCGGCCGCAGATCGTCCTCGACGTACTTCCGCGTCAGCGCCGCCCCCCCCAGGATGACCGGCGCCGCGATGCCGCGCTCGTTCAGGACGGGCAGGTTCTCGCGCATCACCACGGTGGACTTCACCAGCAGGCCGCTCATGCCGATCGCGTCCGCTTTGTGCTCGTTGAACGCCTCGATGATCGCATTGATCGGCTGTTTGATCCCCAGGTTGTACACCTGGTAGCCGTTGTTGGTCAGGATGATGTCGACCAAGTTTTTCCCGATGTCGTGTACGTCGCCGCGCACAGTGGCCAGCACGATCTTGCCCTTCGACCGCCCCTCGACGCGTTCCATGAACGGTTCAAGGTGCCCCACGGCCGCCTTCATCGTCTCGGCCGATTGCAGCACGAACGGAAGCTGCATCTGACCCGCCCCGAACAGGTCGCCGACCACCTTCATGCCGTCGAGCAGGATGTCGTTGATGATTTCCAGCGGCTGATAGGTCTGCAACGCCTCGTCCAGGTCGGCTTCCAGTTCGACGCGGTCGCCGTCGATGATGCGCCGCTTGAGCCGCTCGCGCACGTCCTTGGGGCGTTCCTTCGTCTTTGTCTCCGTCGTTTGCTGATCCGCGAGTTCTTCTAGCAGCAGTTGCAGCGGGTCATAGCCCTCGCGCCGGCGGTCGAAGATGAGATCCTCGGCCAGCTTGCGGTGGTTTTCGGCGATCCGGAACAGCGGCTCGATGCCGGCCACGTGGATGATGGCCGCGTCCAGGCCGCGCTCGCGGGCGTGGTGCAGAAAGACGCTGTTGAGCACGCGCCGCACCGGCGGCCGCACGCCGAAGCTGACGTTCGACACGCCCAGCAATACGTGTACGCCCGGCAGTTCCTTCTTGATGGCGGCGATGGCATCGAGCGTCGCCAGCGCCAGCCTGCGGTCGTCCTCGTTGCCGGTGCAGATCGTAAACGTCAGCGGGTCGAAGATCAGATCGCCGGGCTTGAGCCCGTGGCGGTTGACGACGAGGTCGTAGATGCGCTTCGCTACCGCCAGCTTGCGTTCGGCCGTCTTGGCCATGCCCTCCTCGTCGATGGTCAGCGCGATCAGTGCCGCCCCGTGCCGGCGGGCCAGGCGGCAGATGCGGTCGAGCTTGCCCTCGCCGTCTTCCAGGTTGATTGAGTTGATGGTGCAGCGCCCGCCGGCCAGCTTCAGCGACGCTTCGAGCACGTTGACCTCGGTGCTGTCGATCACCAGCGGCACGGTCACGTCAGTGACGAACCGCCGGAGCACGTTCGTCATGTCGGCCACTTCGTCCCGCCCGACGTAGGCGGCGCACACGTCGAGGCAGTGGCTGCCGTGCTGCACTTGGTCGCGAGCCATGCGCACCATGCCGTCGATGTCGCCCTCGGCCAGCAGTTCGCGGAACTTCTTCGAGCCGTTGGCGTTGGTCCGCTCGCCGATCGCGAGGATGTCGTTGTCCTGGCGGATGGTGACGGACTGGTAGACGCTGGAGACGCTGGGTTCGCTCCGCCATGTGCGGGCGATGGGCTTGCGCGTTCCGACGGCATCGACGACCGCGGCCAGATGCTGCGGCGTCGTTCCGCAGCAGCCGCCGACGACGTTGACGCCGTCCTGCTCGATGAACTCGACCAGCCAGCGGGCCAGTTCCTTCGGCGTCAGCGCATAGTGCGGCTTGCCGTCGATCAGTTGCGGCAGCCCCGCGTTCGGTTGGACGAGCAACAGGCGGTCGCTGTGGCGGCTGAGGAAACGGACGTAGTCGCTCATCTCCTGCGGGCCGGTGGCGCAGTTGAGGCCGATGGCCTTGATCTCCGGGTAGGCTTCCAGCGCAGTGAGCGCCGCGCCGATCTCGGTGCCCACCAGCATGGTGCCGGTCGTTTCGACGGTGACGGTGGTGAAGATTGGAATCTCGACGCCGGTCGCCCTCATCGCGTCGATGCAGCCGACCACGGCCGACTTCGCCTGGAGGATGTCCTGGCAGGTTTCGACCAGCAGCGCATCGACGCCGCCTTCGATCAGCCCGCGGGCCTGGGCCGTGTAACTATCAACGAGCGCATCCCAGGTCGTTTGACCGAGCGTCGGCAGCTTGGTGCCCGGCCCCATCGAGCCGATCACGAATCGCGGCTGGCGTGCCGAGTCGAATTCCTTGACAACTTCGCCGGCCAGTTCCGCCGAGCGCCGGTTCAGCTCGACGGTACGGTCCTGCAAGCCGAACTCGCCCAGCACGATCTTGTTCGCCCCGAACGTGTTGGTCATCACCGCGTCGCAGCCGACGGACAGGTACGCCCGGTGGATGGCGCGGATGAGGTCGGGGCGGGTGTCCGTGACGACGTCTACGCAGTTTTCATGGCCGAGGTAATCGGCCAACGACAGGTCGGCCGCCTGTACCGCCGTGCCCATGGCGCCGTCGAGGACCAGCACCCGCTCTCGGGCCATTTCCAGGATGTCCGGCATGTCTTCGGTCCCGGTGAATACGGCTGCCCCGACTGCGAATATGCGGCGGCCGGAAGATTTATCGACGTACAGATACCGCGGAGCAAGCCACGGGGGCAAGATGAGGCACCGGAGGCGGCGTCGGGTCGGAGAACGGGGCCAATAGTACCGGACGCAGCGGTAGGTGTAAAGCCCGTCGCCGGCATAGCGGAAGCGTGGGTCGCGTGACACAATCGGCGGGGCATCTGAGCGAGCCGCGTGGCCTGAAGCCCGCGCGGAGTCCCGACATGGATGCCGTTTTCCGAGGGGGCACGACACTCCCGCAGGCCCCAGGCTGGAGCCTGGCGATCCCAGGGGGACCGCCGATTGTGTCACGCACCCGCAGGCAGCCAGGCCGTTCCACGCAGGACGCCGCCCCGTATGGTCTGCCATGCGCCCGGCGCGACGGGCGTCGCAACGGGACCGTGCGCGATTCGCGACCGGATCACGAGCGGAACGTCCGCGGGGCTCTCCCTCTTCGACGCGGCCACGAATCGCGTATGGTGATACAGCGTAGCCGGAAACGGGAAAAGCGGCTCCGAAGCCTCCCAATTCCGGGAATGGGAAGCGCGTCGCGCCGCACCTCGCATTCCGGCCGGTGGCGCTCACAAGTCCTTGTCAAATAAGCACCTGGACTTCGTCCGGCGTGGACTTCGTCCGGCGTGGGCTGGCACGGTCCATGCTGGCATGCGTCCCGCGTCCGCGGCGGGTTATCGGATGCTCGTGAACATCCGGCGACGCGGAGGCGTATTTGTGGCTTGGAGGCGTTATCATGGACGTGCAGAAGCTAAGACAGGTGCTGTTCGAGGGATCGCTGGCGGTCAGGGTGATGGTGGTGGCCGTGGCCGTGCTGCTGGCGGCGGCGGCGCCGGCAGGGGCGGCCAGCTATCTGTGGGTCGGCGGCACCAGCGGCGGTTGGAGCGACAGCAACGAGTGGTTCACGCTGTTCTGCGGTCAGACCTGTTACCCCCACACGGCCGACGACGACGCCACCATCGACGAGGATTTCGGGGGAGTCACGATTACGTTGTCGGAAAGTCTGACGATCGACGATCTGACCATCGACGTGTTCGCCGAGTTCACGGACCTGACCTTTACGACGAGCGGTCCGACCACGCACACGCTAACGGTTGATTCCGTCATCATCAGCGGCGCCGTCACCATGTCGAACCTGGCGGGGATCATCTCCGACGGGCAGAGTTGCTTCGAAGACTGACCGTGACACTGCGGACTGAAACCGTGACGAAGTCGCCCTGTCCACGCCGCCCGTTTGTCTTCCAAGGGGATCAAGATGATTGCCGTTTGGTGCAGCAGCAACGCCGGGTCGATACGATCGCTTCACTTGATCTGTCTCGCCTTCGCCGGCCTGCTCGCCGGCCCGGCGCGGGCCCAGGTCAACGTCCCGGAAGGGTTCGAGATCGTCACGTTCGACCGGTCGCCGTCGCTGAAGGTGATTCCGCGGATCAACAACTGCGGGCAGATCGTCTATCAGGACCGCAACGGCGACTGGGACATCATGATGTACGACAACGGCCGTACCGTGAACGTCACCGACAACGACAACTGGGAGGGTCACGCCGAGATCAATGACCTCGGCGACCTGATCTTCACTCGCGGCGAAGGGCGCAACGAGCCGACGACGCTCTACCTCCGCATCGACGGGCAGGAGATACTGTTCGACGAGAACCCCGGAGGATTCCTCGGCTACGTCTCCAACAACGCCGGGCACATCGCCTGGTCGCGGGGAATATCGCGTTCTTGCCCAGGCGCATCCAGCATCTCGTATCTTTGGGACGGCCAGCGAACGATCCAGATCAGCCCGACCGAGTTGTACGACCAGGGAGAGGCGATCAACGAATTCGACCAGGTCTCGTACATGCACACGGACTTCTGTGCCGATCCATGGGTCGGTGACATTCGGTTGTACTCCAACGGCGAGACCATCATCCTGCCCACGCAGGAAACGCGTCCGGTCGGTACAACCATCAACGATCGTGGGCAGGTTGTCTGGAACACGGCTCGCGGACTGGAGATCTGGAACGGCCGGCGAACCAGTTTGCTGGTTGAGGGCAACCTGGCCTCTGCCCGGATCAATAACCGTGGCGACGTGTATTTTGCTCGGTGGGACGATGGTCGCAGCTTCTGGCAACCCTGGCTGTCCATTCCGTCGCACAATGGACGGGAGCTTCACCGCCTCTTCGAGGGCGACGGCCACCACGGGGACGGCGACGTCAACGACTGGGGCGAGGTGACGTGGGTTTCCTGGGACCAGATGCCGGCCAATGAGACGCAGATGTGGCTCATGCGGCGCATTCGCACGGCTGATTCCGAGTTCGACGACGACGTCGACCTGGCGGACGCCGGCGCATTGGCCAACTGCATGACCGGTCCCGGACGGGTCGATCGGCTGTGTGACTGCCGGTTCCTCGATCTAGACCATGACGGCGACGTGGACCTGGGCGATTTCGCACGGTTTCAAAACGCGTTCCGCGCGCCGTAGGCGCGCCTCGAAAAGACCGGCCGCGGTCACCGTGGCTGCGGTACGGTTCGACCTTTACCAAAAACCGATCAAAGCGGAAGTCCGTTTTGATCCAGGAGTTTCAGATATGAGAATCAGCAAGTTGCAATGGGCGGCCGCGCTTGGCGCAGTCATGGCTGTCGAGTTCGCAGCTCCGTTGAGCGTCAGTGCCCAGGTAACGGAGCGGACCTTTCGGAACACGGAGAACGATAACGACTGGTTCAACCGTCTTAACTGGAGCCCAAACGACGACTACCCTGACGACACCGTCCACGCGATCATAGCCCCCGTAGCCGGCGAGTGCCACATCTCCAACCAGGAGACCGCGCTGGCCAAGAACATCACCATCAACGCCAACAAGCTGCTGGTCCTGCTCGACGACAGCGTTTTCATCCTGGGCCGGACCGACGAGCAGCACGCCTCCTACATCCACAACGGCGGCGTCATGGAGATCGGCGAAACGCAGTTCGGCGGCGCGACCCTGAGGATCGCCGGCGATCACACTATTACCGGCAACGGCGGCGTGATCGAGTTTCAGCACAAGTTCGGCGCCATCGACGACAACAACGATCCCGACGACCACCTGACGATCACGGGCGAGAACATCGACCGCGACGAATCGCTGGTGGTGACCGGGGCGGACGGGATCATCGCGGTGGCGCTCCTCAATAACGCCTTCGTGATCGGCGGGCCGGGCACCATCGCGGACGGGGTATGTCTGTTCGACCATCAGATGGTCGGCGACTGCTATGGGCATTGGGGGGCGGAATTCGGGGGTCTGCTCTCGGTGTTCACGGCCGTCACGGGCTCGGCCGCCTGGCAGCCGCAGAACAGCGATCTGGGCATGATCGACGGCGGCACGATCCAGATCGGCGACGGCGGCCACAATGCGTGCGTGGCGGCCGATGGACCCGTCGTGGTCATCGGCGACGGGGCGGACCTGCACGTCTCCTTAAACGGCAGTTTCTGCACGTCGGGGGAGTTCAGACACCAGTCGGTGCCCAACGGCGGCTCCGGGACGACGCCCTCAATCCACTCCGACCAGGCGAGCAATTCCAGCGTGTCCGCCTGCGACGCAACGATTTGTCCATGACGCCGTGACGGCATGCGACGGGAGGCGCCCCGCCGGAGGCCCCCGCGTCAGCGCGAGTCTGGCGCTGGCGCGGGCCGACCCCCGTCGTCTTCGCTTCGCGGCCGCGCGGAACGCGACGGGTCAGGACGTCCGCACTCCGGGCAGGTGCCGGTGGTGTTGCCGGTCAGGTCGTAGCCGCAGTGTCCGCAGCGGCCGCGGCGGCGGCGAAGCACGCGCCGCAGCGGCCCGCGGATAAGCGCGATGATCGGGATGAGCGTCGCCAGCGCGGCCGGCCACAGCGATGGGAAGCGCGCGGCCGTCAGGGAGACCGACGCGCCGTCGCCGGCGGCGCCGTAATGGAAGGTACCCTCAGAGCCGGTGAATTCGTGGCTGAGGACGTTGGGCACCGTGCCGAACCAGAGCTTGGCGCCGAGGCGGTCGAACCGAACCGCCTGAGTGATGGGCCAGTCCTGCGGACGGGTGAAGGTGCCCCCGGTGAACATCTGGCCGGCGTGGTCGGTCAGGAAGTCGTAGATCACGTAACCGCGCGGGTCCCCGGTCTTGACCAGGTTCGGACTCGCCAGCGCGATCATCCATCGCCCGTCGCCTATGTACAGGTGGACGTACCCGGCCTCACCGAAGACCCAGCTTCCGGCCACCGACCCGATCCACCGCCCTGCCAGGACCGGAAGCCAACACGCCACCGCCACCAGGATGCACAGCGCAAGGGGCAGCCTGCGGACGATCGTGCGAACGTTCATGCAATGGATCGTATGCAGTCAGGAGGGAACGACGTCAAGGCGGAAAGGTCGAAGGCTGGAGGCTGGAGGCCGGAGGGCGGAGGCTGGAGGTCGAAGGTCCCAGATCCAAGGTCGAAGGTCGAGGGGCGAAGGTCCGAGGTCGACCGGCGCAGGTCGAATGGCGGAGCAAGCGTCAGCGTCCTGTTCCGATCAGGACGTACTCCAGCCCGGCCGCCGTACCGTCGAAGGGACGGTCCGGAAGCGCGCCGTCGGGGGCGCGGCGTGATTCGCGGAGGGCGCGGACGGTCCCGTCTGGATCAGCGACCGTCCGCGCCAGCGCCGAACGAAGCTCGTCCCAACTCATCGCCTGCAAGTCCAGCCGCGCCTGACGCAGGGCGGCCGCGGGCTTGGCGCCCGGCTCCATCAGCCGACGATAGAAGCGCTCCAGGAGCAATGGAGACGCGACCGGGTCGAGCGGCGGGACGCCCACCAGCACGTTGCGGGCGCCGGCGCTGAGCAGCGCTTCCGCCATCGCCAGATGTCCCGACGTCAACCCGGCGTCGCTTCTCGGCGCGGGCGCCGCCGCGTCGTCGGATGCGTGAGCGCCCGGCAGGCGGCAGTCAGCCAGCACCACTACGCCCGCCGCCAGTTCCAACCCGGCGGCCAGGTCGGTCGGCGTGCAGACCCCCTCGCCGTCCGCGGCCGACGAGTCCCGCTCCTGCGCAACCTGGCCTGGCGATAGAAAGAGCGACGAACGCATTCCGACATCCGGCGAGATGAGCACCGGCGAGGCGACGTGGATCAGCCCGTACTTGCGCAGGCCGCCGAGTTCGCTCCACTCGCGCAGCGTCGTCCAGTTGGCGTGCGGGCCGCGGATGGTGGTCACGTCGACGTTCGCCGCGCCGGCCAGCGCCGCCTCCAGCCACGTCCCGCCGTACACGATCGGCGCCCGCGCGGCCGGGGGGGGCGTCATCAGCCGGTCCAGCACGTCCGCCATGCGGCAGTTGGCCAGCACCTGCACCGGTTCCACGGCCGCCGGACGCACCCCCCACACGCCGGGTTGGACGGCCAGAGAGAGCCGCCGCGCCCGCCGCCAGCATTCGACCGGGATCGGCGTATCCGGAGCGTCGACGAGCACGTCGGCGGCGATGCTGACCATGGTCCGCCAGCGCTCCACGTTGGAAATCGGCTTGCCGTCGAACGACAGCACCACGTCGCCCGTGCGCAGGCCGTTGCGGGCGGCATTGGAGCCGGCACGCACGGTCGCAACGTATACGCCCCCCTCCGGCGGCGCCGGCGGCGCGACGGAAGGCGGCGCGAGACGCAGTTCGGGCGAGTTCACGTCCAGCACGCTGAGTGCAGCGGGCCGGTCCGTTCCACGATGGGCGTCCCGCTCGCGCAGCCACGCGAGCATCGATCCGGACGGCGTGACGGTCACCGGAGCGTCGAACAGCTCCGCCAACGGCAGGGTTCGAGCAAAAGGCGTAGCCGCCACAAGGACGTGTGCCGCACGTTCAAGTTCCTGCGCAGCCGAGGCGAGGAGGCGCTCGACCTGCGCGTGACTGCCGGTGTTCTGTTCGCGCGAGGGTCCCGCCTCATCGGCGGACGTCTCGTGCCAGGTCGGCCCGGCGGCGGCGGTGAGCGTCGCCAGCCACGTCCGGCCGCGCGACCGCGTGAGAACGATCAGCACCTCCCCCTCCGTCAACGCGGCCTGGACCCGCTCGACGCCCCACACGTCGCCGCCGGGGGGGCCGTACTTCTGGCGCAATTGCCGCAGATACTGTTCGCAGGACGCCAGGGTGCTGGCCGCTCCCCGTCGCCAGTCGTCCATCGAGGCCGCGGCATCGGCGGGCGCGGCCGCAGCCGGTGGCCGGTCCCACTTCTGCAACTGGTCGAGGCGGTTTTCCAACTCCCGCCATTCATCCGCGCTGTACGGGCGCAACCGGCGACGCGTCCGTTCATCCAGACCGTGGTCGGCCAGCGCCTCCTCCGCGGCCCGCCAGGCGTCGATCGCGCGATCCTGCGTCGCAAGCGCCGCGACCTTCGCCCAGACGTCGTCCGGCGGCGCTGACCAGGGCGCAGACAGCGGCGTCGGCAAGGGCGGCTCGTCGTGCCAGCCGTCGGGAACCAGGCTGTCCGGAATACTGTCCCAGATCGCCACCGCACCCGCCGGATCGCCGGCGGCGAAAGCGGCGGCCGCCTGCTGGCCGGCGATGATCCGACAATAGGGATGGGCGGCGCCCCAACTGTTCTGGCATCTCGTCTGCAATTCCGACAGCAGCGCCGCCGATTCGTTCGCTCGGCCCGCGCCCCGCAGCGCGCCGGCGAGCCTGCGGCCTCCGTCCAGCGCCGTCGGATGGTCCGGCCCCAGGCGCTGGTCGGCGAATTCGACGACCTGCCGACGCCATTCCACGGCCTCCTCGAACGCGCCGCGGCGCTCCAGCGCCGCTGCCAGGTTGGCGGCAGCCACCCACCAGTCATGGTGATCGCCGGAATCCTCCCGCAAGCGCGCCAGTATCGCCACGACCTCGCGCAGCGCCGCTTCCGCCTGATCGGTGCTCCCCGCCTGGAAGAGCGCGATCGCGTGCTCGTTTCGGACCCACGGTTGATCCGAGCGGGTGAGCACCTCCTCAACGAGCGGCATGGCCTGCGAGCCGTCGCCCATGCGCATCATCAGGCCGGCCAGGAAGGCCGACACTTCGAGCGTCATGGTGTGGTCATACCCGAGCGATTCGACAAAACCCGGCAGGGCGGCGCGGGCGGTGGCGGCTGCCTCCTCGCAGCGGCCCTGGGCGAAGAGCGCCTTGGCCAGCCCGTAGCGGGTGGCGGCGGCGTCCTCGCTGAGTTCGCCGCGCATGCGGGTGTAGCCCTCGACGGCGCGGCGTGCCGCACGTTCGGCGTCGCCGCGGCGGTGTACCGACAGGTACCAGGGAGCGATGTTGTTGTATTCGCCGTAGGTGCGGGGGTGGTCGGCGCCGAACTCGCGCAGGCAAAGGTCGATGTTCTGTTCGGCCAGTTCCACCGCCTTCTCGCGGCGGCCCAGCATGTATTGCGTGGTCGCGTGCAGGGCGTTGAATCCCAGCAGCGTCTCGTCGCCGGGCCGCAGCAACGTCTGCCGCCAGTCCAGCGCGGTCCGTGCAACCCTCTCGGCCGAGGCGGGATCACCGGCGAAGATCTTGGCCTGCACCAGCCCCTTGTAGGATCGCAGGACCCCGGCGGCTGCCTGGTCGGCCTGCTGCTCCTGGAGCTTCAGCGCCTCGTTGAGCACGTCCACCGCCTCGGCGATGCGGTTCGTCTTCAGATACCGTTCGCCGCGGCCCAGCAGAAACGCCGCCCGAGCGGCCGCCGACTCCGGCGCCGCCACGGGAAACGCGACGATGCGAACGAACTCGACCGTCTCGATGGCGTCCACCGCCTGTTGCAATGCCGCCAGCGGCGCCGGGGGAACCTCCTCGCGCCCCTGCCCGTCGCGGCTGATGATGCGGATCAGCTCGTTGCCGTCGTAGCGCCACGTCCAGTCGGACCGGGCGGGCGCCCACGTCAGCTTCGCTGCGTCCGCCCAGTCGCTCCAGGCCGGCAGCGGCTGCGCAGACGCCACGACGACGAAAGCACAGAGTCCTTCCGATTCCCCCAGGTTGATGAACGCGCCCTGCGTCTCGGGGAGCACAACGTGCGACTTCACCTGCGGCGCGGCGCTCCTGGCCGCAGGGTAGCACAATTCCGTCGATCCGTCCGGACGCATCGCCAGGACGTAGGCGTACATCGGCGACGGAAGCTCGACCTCGACCCGCGCCTCGTCAGACGTGTGGGCGAACGACGTGGTGACGCCGACCACGTCCACGGACGTCGGCTTGCGGCCGTGGAGGTTGATCATGGGAGCATGGAGATCGTCGACGATGGCGCGGCGGGCGCGATGGATGCGCTCGGCGGCGGCCAGCGCCCTGGTCGCGCCCTCCTCGTCGCCTTCCGCCTTGAGCCTCTCCGCGATCCGCCGGTGCTCGTCCTCGCCCTGGATGGAGGTCAGGATCTGCTCGAAGGCCTGCGATCGCTGCTGCGCCTCCTTCTCTGCGGCGGCCTGGGCCTGCTGGGCGACTTCGGCCCGGTGGCGGGCCGATATGGCGTCGTCGCGCTGGGTCTTCAGCCCGACCACGAACAGCCCGCTGAGCACCAGCATGGCGGCGATGAACCCGGAGGGGATCTTGTTGCGGGCGACCAGCTTGCGCAACTGATAGACGGCGCTGGGGGGGCGGGCCAGGATCGGCTCGTTGTCCATGTAGCGGCGGATGTCGTCGGAGAAGGACTGGCAGGACTCGTAGCGTCGATTGACGTCTTTCTCCAGCGCCTTGAGCACGATCGTCTCGAGGTCGCCGGCCAGCGCCCGGCGGATGGTGCTGGGGCGGCGGGGCGGCTGGTCGCAGACGATCCGCACCGCCTCGTGCAGCAGGGCGCTGCGCAGGTCGTAGGGCAACTGGCCGGTGAGCATCTCGTAGAGCAGCACGCCGAGGGAGTAGATGTCGCTGCGGATGTCGATTTCGTCCGGGTTGCCGCGGGCCTGCTCCGGACTCATGTAGGCCAGCGTCCCCTGGATGCGGCCGACCTGGGTGATCATCGTGGAGACGGGCGCGTCGCCGTCGGTGATGCGGGCGAGGCCGAAGTCCAGCACCTTGGGCGTGCCGGTCGAGTCCACCAGGATGTTGCTGGGCTTCAGATCGCGGTGGATGACGCCGCGCTGGTGGGCGTAGGTGATGGCGTCGCACACCTTGCGGAACAGCACCAGCCGGTCGTTGAGGCGGAGGTTGTTCTTCTGAACGTAATCGACCAGGGGCAGGCCGCGCACCAGCTCCATGGCGAAGTAGTGCCGGCCTTCGTCGGTGCGTCCGGCCTCGTAGATGGAGGCGACGTAGGGGTGCTTGAGGCGGGCGAGGGTGTGCGCCTCCCGCTCGAGCATGCGCAGGTGCTCGGCGTCCACGAACCAGCCGCCGCGGACGACCTTCAGCGCCACCGCCCGCTGGGGGTGGGCCTGCTGGGCCTCGTAGACGGTGCCCATGCCGCCCTCGCCCAGGATCCCGCGGATCGAGTAGTCTCCAATGCGCTGCGGCGAGGGCTCGCGCAGGGCGGCCGCCAGGCCGGAGGAGCCGAACTTCACCGCCACGATCCGGTCGTTGGAGGGTGCGTCCTTCAGGGCCACGTGCGGGCCTTCATCGTGGCGCAGGAGGTCTTCGACCTCAGCGCGGAGGTCCGCGTCGGCTTCGCAGGCGCGCTCCAGAAAGGACGTGCGCGCCTCTCCCTGAAGCGCCACGGCCTGCCGGAACAACGACTCGATGCGTTCGAATCGTTCCCGATTCATGGGTTGTCGTCTTCGGCGAGTTCCTTCGAGAGCCACGCCCGGGCCATCCGCCAGTCTCCCTCGACCGTCGTCTTGGATACACCCAGAACGTGGGCGACCTCCTCAACGGTCAGGCCCGCGAAAAACCGCAGTTCCACCACCCTGGCCTTCCGCTCGTCGAGCCGGGCGAGTTCGTTGAGGGCGTCGTCGAGGGCGATCATGTCGACGTCGGCCGTCACTTCGATGTCGATGTTCTCGTCCAGGGCGAACTTCTGCCGTCCGCCGCCGCGCTTGGCGGCGTTGCGGTCGCGCCAGTGGTTGAGCAGGATCTGCCGCATGGCAGTGGCGGCGATGGCGAAGAAGTGTGCCCGGTCGTTCCACTTGGCGGAACTCTGGTCCACGAGCTTGAGGTAGGCCTCATGGACGATGGCGGTCGCCTGAAGCGTGTGCCCCGCGTTCCGACCGGCGAAGTACCGCCCCGCCAGCGCCCGGAGTTGGTCGTAGACGGACGGAAAGAGCTGGTTCGCCGCGTCGGCGTCACCGCCGGAAACCCGCTGCAGAATGCGGGTGGTTTCGTTGGGATCGGGCGTGTCCACGGGCGATACAGGCACACCGGCTGGAAGCCGGTGCCACACTCCAACACCGGTTACAAACCGGTGCCACATCACCCGAGCCCCGGCATTCATGCCGGGCGGAATCCGGCGTGATTGGCTCGCCGGGTCCGGTACATGGTGGCGGTCCGCTCGGATTCGTCTCATTCTCGAAATCGCGGCAGTGGAAGTCAAACCGCGGCGGCGGTTCCCCCGTGCAGCGTGCGCGACAGACTCGGCCGCGCGCTTTGGGACCGCCTGGCTCCCGCCTGGCGGCAGCGGGGAAGGGCGTTCGCGGCCTGGAACCGCACCCACCGGGGAACTCCGCGCGGACTGAAGCCACGCGGCTCGCTCAGGATGGCCGCCGATTCGGAACTCCGCGCGGACGACGGCCAAACGGCTCACTCAGAATGACCGCCGATTCCATCGCGCACCCGACGTTGCCCTCCGGCAACGCCGGGTGCGGTTCGGCATCATCTTCGCCGATAGACACACGTCGCGCCGGGCAGCGGCCGACCGGACGGCTCCTGCATGAACGTACGTGTGCCCAACTCTGGTAGTGAAGACGGCGCCGGCGGTCGCCGCGGTCTGTCCGAGAATATGCGGCCGTCGAACGCGGTGCCGGCCCTCGGCCCCCTCGACGACGAGGCGGTCATGGCGTCGCTGGGACGGTTGACGGCCCGGGTCGCCCATGAACTCAACAACCCGCTCGATGGGATTCTCCGTTACGTCAACCTCGCCATCCGCCGCTGCGAGACGGGCCGGGCGCCGCCGGCCGACGACGTGCTGGACTACCTCCGGGCGGCGCGTGAAGGGCTGCTGCGGATGACGCGGATCGTGCGTGAGGTGCTCGTGTTCAGCCGCGGGCGGGCCTCCACGCTCGACGTCGCCAACGTCAACGACGTGGTGGAGGCGGCGGTGCGGTCGCTGGCGCCGGCCGCGGACGCCGCCGGGGTGATGGTCGTAGCGGACTATCAGTTCGAGAACATGCCGCTGATCGCCGGCGGGCGGCTGCACCAGATCTGCGTGAATCTCATCAAGAACGCCATCGAGGCCATGCCCGACGGCGGGAAGCTGTTCATCAACACCGCGGTGGTGGGCGGCGACGTGGTGTTGCGTTTCAGCGACACCGGGCCGGGCCTGCCGGATTCGCTGCGGCTGTTCGAGCCGTTCGCCACCACCAAGGCGTCCGGCGCGGGGACGGGGCTGGGCCTGGTCATCTGTCGCGAACTGGCGGCGCAGATGGGCGGCGCGGTACACGCCCGCAACGCCGACGGGGGGGGGGCGGTGCTGACGGTGACGCTTCCGGTGGCGGCGTGCCGCCCAGCGCCTGCGAATGGTGCCCGTGGTGCAAGCGCGGTCGCGGGCGGCGCGGCCGCCGGCTCAAGGCAACGGTAGACCACACGAACCGGATGTCTGAACACCCAGCAAAGATCCTCATCGTCGATGACGACCGCATCATTCTCGACTCGATCAGCGAGATGCTGCGCCTCGACGGACACAGCGTCCGGCGCGCGGCGTCGCTGCGGGAAGCGCGGCAGGCGCTGGAGGGCTTCGCCGCGGACCTGATCGTGGCGGACGTGAACATGCCGAACGGCGGCGGGTTCGAGTTGCTGTCGGTCGTCCGGCAGGCGGCGCCCGACACCGTGGTCATCATGATGACCGCCTACGGCACGATCGAAAGTGCCGTCGAGGCGATCAAGCTGGGGGCGTACGACTACCTGACCAAGCCCATCGACGACGAGGAGTTTCTGCTGGCGATCCAGCGAGGCCTGGCCCAGCGGACGCTGCTGCGCGAGAACCGCAGTCTCAAGCAGCAGCTCGATCAGCGGTACGGGCTGGACAGCCTCATCGGCCAGGACGCGGCCATGGCGAGGGTCTTCGAGACCATCGAGGCGGTCGCCTACGCCAGCAGCACCGTGCTGATCCAGGGGCCGTCAGGGACCGGCAAATCGCTTGCCGCCCGAGTCATCCACCGACTTGGCCCGCGAAGGGACCGGCCGTTCGTCGAGGTCGCGGCCGGGGCGCTGCCGGATACCCTGCTGGAAAGCGAGTTGTTCGGCCACGTCCGCGGGGCCTTCACGGGCGCGCTGGCGGACCGGGCGGGCAAGTTCGAGGCCGCCGATGGCGGGACCATCTTCCTGGACGAGATCGGCACGGCCTCGCCCGCGATGCAGGTGAAGCTCCTGCGCGTCTTGCAGGAACGGGCGTTCGAGCCGGTGGGGGGCACGGCCACCCGCAAGGTGGACGTCCGCGTCATCGTCGCCACCAATCAGGATCTGGAGCAGGCCGTGCGCGCGGGGACTTTCCGCGAGGATCTCTTCTACCGGGTCAGCGTGGTGACGCTCGACCTGCCGCCGCTCTCGCGCCGCATCGGTGACATTCCTCTGCTGGCCCGCCGGTTTCTCGCGGGATTCGCACAGGCACACCAGCGGCCGGCGCGGGAGTTCTCGACCGAAGCGATGACGTGCCTGCAGGGCTACGCCTGGCCGGGGAACGTGCGCGAACTGGCCAACGTCGTCGAACGATGCGTCGTCCTTTGCCGCGGGCGACTGATCGACACCGCGCACCTGCCGCAGAAACTGACGCTCGGCGGCGACCCGTCACCGGCCGCGCTGCTGCCGGACCGGATCTCGTCGCTCAAGGACGCCCTGGAGGCAACGGAGAAGCGCATCGTCGAAGCCGTCCTGAACGCCAACCAGTGGAACCGCCAGTTGGCGGCGGTGCAACTCGACATCAATCGCACCACACTCTACAAGAAGATGAAGCGGCACGGCCTGGATCGCAAGCCGGGTTGAGACGCGCCGCGCTGCGCCGCGCCGATCCGGGCCACGCCGCGCCGCGCCGCGCCGCGCCGCGCCGATCCGGGCCACGCCGCGCCGCGCCGGCGGCTCGA
Organism: Phycisphaerales bacterium; assembly: GCA_003597935.1. Taxonomy (GTDB): domain Bacteria; phylum Planctomycetota; class Phycisphaerae; order UBA1845; family UBA1845; genus SURF-32. The sequence continues at coordinate 15,782 of QZJT01000099.1, forward strand.
ATACCGCCCAAGTACCGCAACCGATCCGTCCGTCCGAGTCCGGCGAGGACGGTCTATGCCGTCCATTCAGTCCATCGTCAGTCCATCCCGTCCAAATGCGTCCGTCTGGGTGCAGCGTGGTTGGAGCCTCCGGGCGTCCACCGGCGGGTGACCGGGGGCCGCCCCCATCACGGTCTAGCTCCTGCGGGAAGACCCAATTGGGCCGCCTGCACGTCCGGAGGGGCGTTTTTATACGCCCGCCGCCTGCTCGGCGACCTGCGGGTGCTGGTCGAGCGGTGTACCAGGCGGGGCCACGTGAATTCGGGGAATATCGGTAGAATAGGGAAGATCCCCGCCATCTGCCGCCTCGGCAGGCGGCACGGATCAGGCGGATTCTGGCGCGTTCAGAAAAAACGCGCCCGGCGGTTGACATCCCGGTGGTGTTCCTGGTAACATGACGGTTCAAAGTGCGGTGGAAGAAGCATTCACGGCCAGCGCGCTTTAGAAGCGGCGGGACGGATCGGAAGCCGGACCGTCAAGGAGAGGGAGGCGTCGGAGACTGAGTCGTCTCACAAAACAGGGATGCTCTTTCTCGTTTTTTTGGCCTGAATTTTTCGGAATGTAGGAGGAATCCCATGGTTCGTCGGTTACTAGCGGCGAGCGTCGTGTTGAGTCTGACCGTCGCGGCCCGGGCGGGGGTCGTGATCGACCTTGTTCCCGGCCCGCCGCAGAACGGTCTGGTGTCGGTGGACGTCCTGCTGTCGTCCAATGACGGCGTTCTTCCGAACATTCGCAGCTACCAGTTCGACTTGCAGAGCGGTGTCTACCCGCCGGGGCACCCGCTGGAGGGGCTGCTGTTCAACGATCCCAGCCAGATCTTCGTCGACCCGAATCAGCCGGGCCGGTGGCAGTGGAATGCCCCGATGAACGGGCAGACCTGGTTCACGGACGACCCGATTCCGATCCCGCGAGCGAACTACATGCTGCAGCGCCCGGAGCAGGGTCAGTTGATCGATCTGAACGACACGCCCAAGAAGGTGGCGTCCGTGGTGGTCGAGTTGGTTTCCCCGGGCTGGTTCGACGTGACCAATCCGCAGGCGGACAACCCTGTCGATGAGGGTGCGTTCTTCCGCTCCGGTTTCGGCGTCCAGATCGACGGCAACCCCATCCGTGACTTTTCCAGCCAGAATCCGGGTGAGGTGGTGGGCGGCCGCGTCTTCATTCCCGAGCCGGCGACGCTGGTGTTGCTGCTCGTCGGCGCGGCCGGGCTGATGCGCCGTCGCCGCGGCGCCTGAGTCGCGCGGTGCGCCTGAAACGGAAGGTGCGCGGCTTGCCGCGCGGGCCGAAACGAAGACGCCTCGATTGCACCTGAGAGGATCCTGCGGTCCGGCGCCCGGAAGGGCGCCGGACCCTTTTTTTCTCCGTGTGGTTGACGCGGGCTTTACATCCGCGCACGCGGCGACAGAATGGCGGCGGCCTCCGGCCGGCGGAGAACTGCCTTGCACGCGCGTCCTTCCGATGCTCCCAGGTACACGCTGCTGCTCGTCGACGACAACGAGCAGAACCTCGAGCTGCTCGAGATCTACATGTCGGAAGTGAAGGACGCCCGCATCGTCACCGCCCGCAACGGCGTGGAAGCGATGGAGGCCGTCGCCCGCCATCGGCCCGACCTGGT
>QZJT01000140.1 GCA_003597935.1 Phycisphaerales bacterium
GAATCGGGGAAAGGTGTGAAAGACTCTCAGGCGTAGCTCTGATTTGTCCACGGCGCAAAGCAATACTGGTACAGGCGATCGGACCAACCAGTTCACGGACTCGGCCGAGTCGAACACCCACGGCTCGAGATTGCTCTTCACCTGAAGGGCGAACATCGCCCGCGCCCAACTCCGCTTTCCGTCTTTCTCGGCGAGCGTGCAATGGAGGTCCAGCCCGTGGTCCTCGGGCTGAGGAACCGCTACGCAAGATCCAAAGGAAGAAAACGCGTACTGCGCCACGTACTCTGCTAAGGAACATCGCGAATCCCTTCCTGAGGACGTCGTGGTTCGGCGTGAGAGGGGCATGCGGCGATGTCTACTTCGCGTGCGAGGCGCTCGTCATTCCGCTCTATCACAAGATTCGTATTACCTTCGAGGCGGCCTTGAAAGCGGTCATTGTCTGGGAGGATCAGTACTTCCAGAACATCGCTTGCCTCGACTGGACGAAGAGTCGGCCGGAGTGGGACGTCTACTTGTCGACCGGCTCCGATTTCAAGAGCGATTTGCGCGCACGGCCGGCGATGGATGAAGCCGAGCGACGAACATGGCTGGGCCGGTGCCTGCCGCGCTTCATCTGGCGAGCCATCGCGTACTCCGGCACGACTCCGCGGTTTGAACTGGTCTTTGACGCCACCGATATCGAGCAAGCCGACTTTCAGATCGGCGGTGTCTTCTACGGTTTGATCAAGTGATCGGCACTCCGATCGCTGCACGGCGATCGGGTCAGGTTCGTCCAGACCACCGGATTCCCGTTGCGTACCTTCCCTCCCTGCGTCAAACTGTCCGGATCGGTCGGTTGGCGAAGACGGCTCGTCACAGGGGCGCGAGCTGGCCAAGAAGAGCACCACACGCTCTGGTCGACGGTCGAGCGCGGCGTCGATGCCGCTCTCCCGGGTGAGGGTCGCGCGTAGGGCGGGAGCGAACGCGCCGCGCGAGGCGTCGGTGAGCGACCACCGTCACAACGCGGCTACCCGCAAGCACATCCCTCCCGCCAAGATCGCCGCCGAGGAGACCGTGCCGGTCATCCCGAAGGCCCACTACGCCTACAACCCCCACCTGCCGCCCGTGCTGCGGTTCGATGCCGGCGGCGGGGCTGACGAAATCCCGACGCGGCTCTCGGCCGCGGCTCAGGCGCGGGCGGGCGAGTTGATCGCGCAAGCCGAGCATCGCACGCGGACCCCCGCCGAAGCCGATGGGTAGGCAGCGACACCCCGCTGGCTCGCATAAGCTATAGGCGCGGCGACATGGCGTGTCGGCTCAACAGCGATAGCGCGACCGCGAACTCAGCTTCCCGTCTGGTCGGTCGCTTGAGTTCCCGCCGCCACGATCGACCCTCTGGGCAGCAGGTAGATTTCGACGCGGCGGTTGAGGCTGCGGCCCTGGTCGGTTTCGTTGCTGGCGACGGGGCGCTGCTCGCCGCAGCCGGCGACGCAGATGCGCGACCAGTCGTAACCGCTTTTCGCCAGGGCGTTGCCGACCGAGATGGCCCGGTGGGCGGAGAGGTGCCAGTTGGTGGGGTGCTTGGCCCGGGTGGCGTCGTGCTTGATGGGGATGGTGTCGGTGTGGCCGACGACGAGCACCTCGAAGCCGGATGCGGCCGGGGAGTTCAGCACCTGCACGAAGTCCGACAGCGCGGCCATCGCCGATTCCACCACGACGTCGCTGCCGAGGGCGAAGAGCAGGTCGCCCTTCCATTTCACGGTGCCCGTCACCGGATCGTAGGCCACCGCGTCGCCGTGGGCGCTGGCGAAGGACTTCAGCGCACTGTCCAGTTCCTGCGGCAGCTTCGGGCCGACGATGGCGATGTCGCCGGGCTGGTACTTGCCGGCCATTTCCTCGAGCGTTGCCTGCACGGCCCGGGCCGTCTCGGATAACTGGTCGTTCTCACGCTGCAGGTTCATCACCAGGGTGCTTTTGGCATCGAGCTGACTCTGCAGAGCGTCGGCCTGCGTGCGCAGCGAGTCGTTCAGAGAACGGGCATCGAAGAGATCGGCTTCCAGGTTCTGGTTCTGGCCGCGCAGCGACATATTCGCGGCCTGCAACCGACGATGCTCATCCAGCGAGACGCAACCACTCGCAACGAGAGCGACACCGCACAGCGCGCCGCAAAGAACCCTTCTGACCTTCATCCGAGACCCTCCCTGTATCACCGTGTCCGATTTGTCGCTACGTCGAAGACGGAGCATCCGCGCGGGCTAAAGCCCGCGGCTCGCTTCTGGCGCACCATCGCGCACGATCCATTGGCCGCCGACTCAGCGCCGCCGGGCGAACAGATACGTCACCAGCGCCACCAGGATCGCGCCGCCGAATGTGACGCCGCCGAACACCGGCATGTTCTCGAAGATGCTGCCCAGCGGAGCCGGCCACACACTGCGCACCATCGCCGCCGCCGACAGGCCGCCCACGAGCAGCACCAGCGTCGCCACGACCATCGCCCCGGTCAGCGCGCTCGAGAACGCGTCCGGACCGTATTCGACCACGCGGCGGGCCGCTACGGCCGCCGGGCCGGCGGCGGCCGCGCCCACGGGCTCCAGGATGTCGGACGAGCCGGGCGCGTCTTTGCCGATCGCCGCCTCCAGCCCGGCGCGGGTGTCCTCGCCCATCTCCAGCGTCTGATCGTCGTCGGCGGGAGAGATCTCGTCCAGAAGCTCTGCCCCCAGCGAGGTCTCATCGCTCTCGCGGGTCAGGTCGAGGATGCCGGAACCGCTGCCGACGCCGTCCAGCCCGATCCCGTCCGTGACCTGCGTCTGGGCCAGCGGGTCGACCACCTCGTCCAGTTCGTCATCGTCGAACACCGACACGCCGACGGAGGGGACCACGGTGCCCTCCTTCTTCCTCTTGGCGGCGCCGGCGCGGGTCTCGTCGGCCGTCTCGCGCGAGTCCACCTCTTCGAGGCTGAGTACGTCGCTGCCGGACATGGCGATCTCGAGGCCGGATCCTTCCCCCGGCTCGAGCACTAGTTCCCCGCTGGATCCTTTGTCGCCGCGGGCGAGCGCGTCCACTTCGTCCGCCCGGTAGGTCACTTTGCCTGCGTCGCGGAACTCGCGCAGCTTGCCTTCGCGGGCCAGTTGAGTGAGTTGGTCCAACGATTTGCCGAGCTTGGCGGCCGCTTCTTCCGCGCTGTAGAAATTCGCCATCGCTTCTGCCTCTGATGCCTCGATCGTCCCCGGCTAGGGCGCGGGGACTGACTCGCTTCGATACGCCCGCTGATCCTCCAGCAGTTCCTTCACCTTGTCAGGCGGGATGCCGCAGCCGTTGAAGTTCTCCAGGTAGCGATCGTACTTCCACGACCGCGCCGCCGCCAGCTTCAGGCAACCCTCGTCCCGCGCGTATTCGTAACACCAGATCGTCATGGTGTCCACGTCGACCATGTAGACGCCGTAGCGTTCCCGCCCCAGTTCGGCCGCGAAGGAGTACACCCCCCGCAGGCCGCTGCCGGCCGTGGGTTGGGCCATGGCCAGCCCGGTCGGCCCGCCCGCGGGCGATCGGACCTGCTGCCAGGCGATCACGACCAAAGCGCCGGCGATCGCCCAGAACACCGGGTGAGGGCGGCGAGGGCCATCGGGCGGCGGAGGCGCCGGGGTCGCTTCCGCCTTCTGCCGGCCTTGAGGACCCGTCGGCGTGGGAGCCGACGCGCTGACCCCGTGTTGCGACGATTCAGGCATGCGCAGATCCGCACTCGAACCCCACGAGCGCGCGTGATTTTAGGGGCGTGCGACCGTTTTCACAAGCGGAAAGTGCCCCCCGGCGGCTTTTTTAGGGGGGTGACCCCGTGGCCGGCTCCTCGAAGCGAGCTGCGGGCTTGAAGCCCGCGCGGCGTGTCGAATGCAACGGCGCAGGCATGCCCCGACGCGGCTCGCGTGCTCTCACCCGCATCAAACGAGGGGAAGGAGGGTCGCACGGCCGGCCCTTGCCGGCCCGGTCCCAACGTCCCCGCCAGGGCTCGAACCTGGAACCTTCGGCTCCGGAGGCCGACGCGCTATCCAATTGCGCTACGGGGACCGGGAGGCAGACAGTGTACGAATCCCGGCCCGCACGTCAATCGGCGACGCCCCGCTGGATGCGTGACGGGCGCGTGACGGATGCGGCGGGGCTGCGAATGCGCTCCGCTGTGCGTGTGGCACCGGCATCTTGCCAGTGGTTGCGGCGAAACCGCAACTGGCGCGGCCTGGAAGGCCACGCCCACCGGCTGGAAGCCGGTGCCACACCGAGAGGCCGCCCGCCGCAAGTGTCACACACGCGCGCGTGACAGGTGCCGCGGATGTCCCCAGCAACGCCCGATTGGCGCCTGGCAGCCTGTAGCCCCGTCCTGTCGCCACCTGCGCTTCGCCGTTCTACATATGTCGACCGTGAATCGCCATCGCCGATGTGGACATCGCCACGGCTCCATTACCCTCACGCCCGTCCCCGCCTTCCGTACGCCGGCAGCGTGGTCAGCCGCGTGTCCTCGACGGCGCCTCCCATGGTGAAGTGATACAGCGATTGATACGCGATCCCCTCCAGGCCGAACGTCTGGTGTACCGGATCGTCGAAGTAGCACCCGATCCCGGTGGCGCGGATTCCCGCGGCTTCCGCTTCCAGGTACAGCAATTGCCCGATCAGCCCCGTCTCCCAGAACAGGCGACGGTAGATCCACGGGCCGTATTTCAACAGGGAATCATGGAACGTGGCCAGCATTCCCACGCTGAAGCACCCGTCGCCTGCGATATCCTGCGTGCAACTGAGCTGACTGGCCAGCGCCGTGCAGCCCGCCGAACGCAGGCGATAGAGCGGCAGGTCCAGCGGGCACCCGTCGGGCTGGACCCACTCGAACTCGTCCGGCCGGCCGTGTTGCAGCGTCGAGATCCCAAGAAATGCCGTTGACCGCCGCGCGTCCAGCGCCGCCCGCAACGGTCCGAGCCGGGTTCCCTCACGGACAAGGATATGAAGTCCCGGCGTCACGCCCTCCACGCGGTGTACGAAGAGCAGCAGATCGATCAGATAGGGCGGACCGAGCGCATCGAAGGGCAGTTTACCCGGACCGGGCACGGTGCGTTGCAGCACGTGGAAGAAGCGGTCGCCGGGAATCGTGGTTCTGCCGTCGTAGGCCACGGCGCTGCGCCGGACCCGGATGATCGCGGGGGCGCTGGTCACGGCCGCGTTCGGACGGCCGCGCGGGTGTGTCGATGGGACGTCATCCGCGGTCGCCGTCGGCTCAGCGGCCGTCGGTGGGGTGCCGAATCCGTCGCCGCGCGGCTTGCGGCAGAATTGGTGAACGATGTCGATGGCGTCCCAACGGACCGTCTGCGAGCTGAGTCGATTGGCCTTTCCGATCCACCCGGCGTTTCGCATCCCGCGGACGAACTCCGGCGGCAGGTCCACGTCGTGGCGCGCCGGTCCGGTGGGGTTCACAATCATCATGAGGTCAGCGGCTTCTGGTTCATCCGCGAAGAAGTCGCCTTCGCGATCGGTGCCGAGCACCGCATTCAGGTCGTCGTCGGACGGGCGGGAGAGGACGGCGGCGTTCCAGCCCAGGCACGCGGCCGCGAACCGAAGCGCGCCCACCGCGTGCCCGGCGTCGTGCTGGCAGTATCGATACGCCCGCTCGCCGTACTTCCACGCTTCCCGCCAGTGAACCGACGTCAGCGCGACGACGAAGGCGTCCCCCGCGGCCGCGGCCGGAAATGCCGCCCACGCCGCCGCGTCGATGGTGGCTCGCAGTTCCAGTCCATGCGCCTGCGGCGCGTAGTGGTACAGCGCGGCGGAGTCGGAAAGTCCACGGGCCGCGCCGATCAGCAGATAGGCTTCGGTGGGGTGGAGATTCCCGCTCGACGGGTTGCACCTCAGCGCCCATCGGCTGCCCTGATATTCCTTCCAGGCGGACACCGCCATGGAAAGATAGAAGAACCGGCCCAGCGAATCGCGGTCCACCGGCGCCGGCGGGATGAGACCGGGCCGGAAGAGCGCCTCCCAGTCCGGCGGCCCATCGTCCGGTCCCAACGGCAGCTCGAAGAGCGGGCTGCCCTCGAACCGCCTGAACGGGTCTGGCTGGTTCGCCCAGTCGAGGTATCCGGGCGAGCGGGCCCCGCGGTGGAAGTCGTGCTTGGTGCGTTCGTGGTATGCGATAACCTGAGCCAGCGGATCCATGTCGAGGCGGATGCTACCAGGGATGCGCCCGGTGGCGAACGTCGCGTGCGTCAGCCGGCGACGTGCCCCGCGCCGTGAAGCAGGCGCCTGTACACGCATCGGTTGCACGTGTCTCATGCGACTCCATCAGGCGTCCGGCGCCGCGAGGATTGACAGATGACGACGAGCACTGAAGCCATTTGCACCAACGGCGTGCTCAGGACTGTAGCCACGGGTGGAGCAGAGCCGCCGACAGGCGGCGCAGCGGAACCCGTGGATAGCTGCTCCCCCCGACGCCTCCCGCCCCGGAGGGGCGGCGGAAGCGCGCGGCGCGCACATTCGGGCCGGGACAGACACCGTCCGCACGAATGTGGGCGCTCACACAACCACCGCGGCGCCAAAATCTCATACGGATGCCGGCCGGACTCCGGGGCCAGATCGGCGACGAATCCCTCCTCCGCCCCATCCGGGGCGGAAGAACGGGGGGCGACGCCTTCCACGGGTTGCGCGTCGCTCCACCCGTGGCTACACGCCTTGACCCCTCCGGGGCGACGCGATCGCCCACCAGTCCATCGTCGGCGTTTGCCTGCGACACCGCCATTGGCGGTCCACTGTACCCCCATGGCGATCGCAGCCGTTCCCCACACGCTTCCGATGGCAGGTATCCGATGCACCTGCGAAACCGAAGGCCGTGACCCAGGCCCCAGTGCATCGGCCGCCAACTGGACTTGGTCTTGCGTGTCCGTCTTGACTGCACCGCTGCCGAGCGGAGAATGCGATATCGTAGTGTCAAAGTTTTCGAGAGGAGTTGATGATGGCCCCTGCGGAAGTGATCAATCTTGTCCGCGCACGCTTTGCGAACATCAAGCAGTACTCGGATGCTCTCGGGGGTGTGCAGCACGCTGGTCTTCGCGGCAGGTTTCGAGAGATCCTTGCGGAGAGCCTTCTTCTGCCGTACCTTCCACCGACTATAGAAGTGCTTACCGGCACGATCATTGGCTGGGACGGCCAGGAGCGAAAGGCTCGAAATGAGGACGACTTGGTCTTGTTTGATCAAACTTGGGCTCCGCTGTTGCTGCGGACACGAGGGCGAGATGCGCTCATTCCGATCACGGGTGTTCGTGCCCATATTGAGGTCAAGTCGGTCTTGAGGCTGTCGGACTTGGACGACTCTCTGAACGCCGCGAAAGAGCTGATTGGCATCTCCCCAAGCCCAGCGCCGATCGGGTTGATCTTCGCGTTTGCGTCCGACATCGGAGGCAATCATCGCCTTCCCGCGCTGTTGCAAGAGAGGTCCGATCGGATTGGTTATCGACCAGTGAGCGAACAGACGACATGCCCTCTTCAATGCGTTTGCATCCTCGGCAGAGGATGCTGGTTTTTGATGGAGAACAAAGAGTTGAAGAAGTCTGCCGGGTGGTATGAAGTCAAACCAGAGGAAGATCGCGAGTTGCTTGCTTTTGTCTGCATACTGTCAAACACCATGTTCGACAATCGACGGGGACTAGGCACGCATGTTCTAGATCCGACATGGCTCGTCGGACCTAACCCCGCGATGCCGGTGACGGTCCAGTAGGTGATCGCAGGCGGTGTCGGGAAGGGTGGCCGTGCGGTGTGGCTGGGTCGGGCGACTGCCACAGCTTGGCGTGGTGAACCGCGTGCTATTGCAGGCAACCGCGGGAGAATCCGCCAGATCAGAACATGCCGCGGGAAGATCGAACATGGTAAGGTCTTGTGAATGGCCCCTACACCCCCTCCAGCCGCCGGACGAAATCGGCGATGATCCACTCCGGCGTCGAGGCCCCGGCGGTGACGCCGGCCACCGTGCAGCCGGCGTACATGGACGGCTCGACGTCGTCCCAGGTTTCAACGTGGTGGGTGGGGGCGCCTTGCTCGATGCAGAGGCGGACCATCTCGCGGGTGTTGGCGGAGTGCCGGCCGCCGATGACGAACATGACGTCCACCTCGCCGCAGAGCTTCACGGCCGCTTCCTGGCGATGGACGACCTCCAGGCAGAGGGTGTTGATGATCTTCACCTCGCGGAAGGGGCGGACCAGGATGCGGCGCATCATCTCGGCCGCAAACTCCGGCGAGTGCGTGGTCTGCGCCACGACGCCCAATCGCTCGCGGAAGGGCAGCACGGCGTCCAGGTCGGAGTTCTCGTCGATGATGATGACGTCCGGGGCGTAACCCACCACCCCTTTGACCTCCGGGTGGTCCGGGTCGCCGATCATCACCACGCGGTAGCCTTCGTCATGAAGCTGCTTGACGGCGTCCTGGGCCTTCTTGACCAGGATGCACGTCGCATCGACGACGTTCAGCCCGCGGGCGACCGCCTGTTCGTATGTTTCAGGCCTTGCCCCGTGCGAACGGATCAGCACGCTGCGCCCCGGCTCGATGGTCTCCAGCGAGCCGGACTGGTCAAGCCCCTCGCGTTCGAGCTTCTCGACGACCTGCGGATTGTGAATGACCGGGCCCAGTGCGATGACGTTGCCGGCCCCGCGATCGCGCACCGCCGCCTCGGCGATCTCGATGGCGTCCTCGACGCCGAAGCAGAATCCACGATGTTCAGCCAGCTTGACCTGCACGTGGATATCGTTGCGTTGTGAGGGCCAAAGTCAAGGCGGATATCACCAGCGCCCGAAGGTGGGCAGATGCGACGGCACGGAGCGCCGGGGCGTCATCGCGAATAGGGGTAACGCGCGCCCGCGATCCCCAGCAGCCTGGACGCACGCAGCAGCGGACGGTGGATCAACGGGGCACACAAGGCGGTGTAGGCGGCGGCGGCGAAGACCTGGCGGGTGATGAACGTCCAGTGGCCCGCACCGGGATACCGCCACGCCACGTAGGCCGATAACAGCGCTGCCGTCAACACGGCGATCACGGCGGTGACGACCACCTGCGTCACGAGATGTCGCAGGAAAAGGAACTCTCGCAGCCGGAACGCCGCCAGCGCCGCTGCGAAATAGACCACGGCGAACAGGCCCATCGGCTCCGCCGAGAGGCACCCCGCGGCCACGCCGATCCCCAGCCCCACTGCCACCGCGGGCGGAAACGGCAGGTGCCACGCCCAGAAGATCACGACGACGAGGATCACGTCCGGCCGCGCGCCGCCGATCGCCAGCAGCGGGACGACCGACGTCTGAGCCACGATCGCCAGGGCGGACACGACGATGACCGGCAGCCAGCGCATGGGGATTACCGCGCCGCAGGGAACGGCAGCGCAGCACTGCGGCGGCGCTGAATCTCCAGGATGGCGCGGGCGGCGCTGACTTGCAGCCGCGGGTCGGCGTTGTTCCGCATCAACCGGTCCAGCGTCCACAGGTCGCCGTCGTCGCCGGCCGCGCCCAGCGCCGCGATCGCCAGCATGTGGACGCGCAGGGTTCGGTCCGCCGTGGTGTCGTCCGGATCCAGCGCCGGAAAGCGCTGCCCCCGGCGAACGATCCCACGCGCCAGTTCGGCTCCCTCGGCCAGGTTCAGCATGCCCAGCGCCCGCGCCGCGGCCAGCTTCGTCTCCAGGTGGACCGCGTTTGCGACCTTCGACCGGAACAGGTCTGCGAGTTCCCTGCTCCGCAGCCGAGCCAGGGCGTTGATCGCGAACACCTCCTGCGAGCCGATGCCGCCGTTGGCGAGGAACACCAGTTGATCGCGCGCCTCGGACACGCCGAGCACGGCCATGGACTCGAGGGCGTGGTTCTGCACGCCGGCGTCGCGATCGCGCATGGCCCGCGCCAGCACGCCGGCCGCCCCCGGTTCTTCCAGCAGCCCGATGAGCAGCGCCGCGTTGCGCCGCACCAACGGATCGGCGTCCGAGAGCAGCCGCTCCGCCAGCTCGCCGGAGCGGCTCGTGTCACCGAGCCGGTGCAAGGCGAAGACCGCGGCCAGTCGGACACTGCGGTCGGTATCGTTCAGCCGGCCCTCTATCGCCTGTCGGCAGACGCTGTCCCGCCGCACGCCCAGCGCGACGCAGGCCGCGAACCGCACGCCCGGATGGGAGTCCGCCACGGCCGCGCGCAGCCAAGGAAGGGTCGTCTCGTCCGCCACTTCCTGCATCGCCTCGACCGCCTGCGTCCGCACGGCCGGGTTGTATTCGTACGTCAGGCCGCGCTTCAGGAACTCGACGCAGCGCGTTTCGATCTCCTGCCGCTGAGGGGCGGTCAGCGTCCGTGGCGGCGTGACGCAACCCGCAACTCCGGCGAGACAGGCGACGCAGGCCGCCAACGCAGAAGGGACAAAGGGAGTGAGGGAGTGAGGGAGTGAGGGAAGAGAGGAACGTCTTGGTCGGGTGCCGAGGTCGACGCAACGGATGCCGCAAATGACCAATGCCCGCGGGCGATGCGAAACTGGATTCTTCCCTGACTCCCTCACTCCCTTACTCCCTCGCTCCCCTCCGCCGTGACCCCGTCATTCCCTCCGCCGCAGCCTGCCGCGGCGGCCTCGGCCGCCTCGCGGCGGCCGGCGATGGCGCGGACGATGACGTAGTCCAGATAGCACACCAGCCACAGCGCGGCGGAAAGCCAGGCGAACCAGTCGCCGTAGCGGCTGTACAGCGTGAATCGGCTGTCCACCTTCAGCCGCGCCACGCTGAACCCGGCGCCGTGGCCGGTCCCGGCGGGGCGGTCGGCGCCGACAAGATCGTGCAGGCGCCCGTCCGGGTCGATGAAGCCGCTGATCCCGGTGTTGACGGAGCGGGCGATCCCCACCCGGTTCTCCACCGCCCGCATGGTGCAGATCGCCAGGTGCTGGGCCTGCTGGCCGCCGTGCTCGAACCAGCCGTCGTTGCTGATGTTGAGCAGGAAGTCCACGCGCTTGGCCCCGTCCCGGCCGGCCGTGAACTCGCGGGCGACGTAGGGCATGACGTCCTCGTAGCAGATGGGCACACCGAAGCGGTATGCCCGCCCCTCCTGCGACGCCGCCTTCATCCGCAGGGCGTGGAACGATTCGCCGGGGAACAGGGAGAACTCCCACTTGCCCGCGTGGCTGTAAGGCGTCATCGCGTTCAACCAAAAGTAGAGCTGCCGCAGCCGTCCGAACCGGAACGGGACGATCTCGCCGAAGTAGACGAGGTGGCGCTTGTCGTAGCGCTCCGGTTCGCCCCCCTCCGGGCTGAACACGAACGCGGAATTATGGCTGCGCACGTCGCAGCGCAGGTCGAACGGCCGCGGAAACCAGGAGGCGGCGCCCATCACCACGTAGGCGTCGTGCTGGCGAGCGAACGACGACAGCAGGTCGAACGTCGCCTGCGACCATCGCTGATGGTTCAGGAAGAAGTTGACCGAATCGTCGAAGGACTGCCTCATCCAGCGCAGGCGCAACATGTCCGAGGGCGGCAGCGTGCGGAACTCGACGTTCAAACAGGCCGGCCACGCCGACTCCGGCAGCAGGAACAGGTCCGGGTCGTACTCGGCGGCCTGCTCCATCCACGCGGTGTACTGCCGTCGTTTGGCCGCCGCCGGAGCGCTCGATCCTGCCACGGTTTCCAGGTAGTCCCCCTGAATCACCGCCAGGCGCGGACCCTCGGTGATGGTGTCCTGGTTCAGCCGGAAAACGCCGTAGATCAGGCTCAGCCCCAGGCACGCGGCCGCGAAACCGACGCCGATCCGGGCCTGCCGGCGATTGACGATCGGCTCGCTCGCCCGTGTCGCCGACACGCGGGCCAGGATGACGTCGGCGACGGCCCCGTTGACGGACGCGATGACGAACGACACGCCGTACGCCCCCAGCGTGTCCGCGACTTGCAGCATCGCCAGCACGCGGTAGTGGCTGTGCGACAGGAAAAACCAGGGAAACCCGGATATGACCACCGCCCGCAGCAGTTCTCCGCCGGTCCAGATGATCGGCAGGACGATCGCCAGCGGCATCCGCCGTCGCCGGACCGCATGCCGCAGCGGGCACGCCATCATCGGGAAGTAGATCGCCAGGTAGAGCGCCAGGGGCGCGTAGTACGGGCCGGCCGCGGCCGCCAGCCAGCGCAGATTGAGCAGGAAAAACACCGCCCCTAAGACGTAGGCGTGGGCATAGACCCGCGGCGCGGCCGCGGCCGTCCCCACCCCCAGCACCCACGGCACCAGGCAGACGTACGCCAGCGGCCAGACCTCCACCGGTGCGAAGATGGCGCTCTTCAGCGCCACGGTCGCCAGCCCCAGCGCCAGCAGAAGCGCGTGCGAACGGATGGCCACCCCCAGGTGCGGTAGCACCGCCGCCCGTGCGGAGGGGGCGGACTTGTGTTTTCCGGCTCGGCTCAAAGTCTGCTCGTCGTCAACCGTCGAATTCGAAGGCGCCCGAACGTCGGAAGGCCGTGCGGGCCGCGGGCATCGGCCCGTCCGGAGTTGCGCGTATCTTGTCCAGACTGAGGGCGGGTTCAAGCGGTGAATGCCCGAGTGCCGCTGCGGTGCGCCCGTCACGCTGGCGGCGGGGCGGATTCCGCCTACACTCACGCCGCGCGGCCGGTCCGCGGAAGCCAGGATGCACGCAACCCCCACTCAGACAGCCTCCGGCCGCGGCGCCGTGTTCAGGCGGACGCTGCTGTGGCTCGCCCTGGGTTGGTCGGCGGCGCTGGGACTGGTCCGCACGCTCGAAGCCCTGGCGCCGGCCGGGCAATGGGACTTCGAGTCCTACTACTACGCGGCCCGGGTGCAGGCCCGCGGCGGCGACGCCTACGATCGCGCCGAACTGGTGCGCGAGGCCGGCCACCCCGTGTTTCCGTTCGTCTACCCGCACCACACGATGGTCTTTTTCTCCACGTTCGCCCGGTGGGACGTCGCGGAGGCCAAGGCCGTCTACTTCACGGCCAAGGTCGGCTGCGCGGCCGCACTGTGTACGCTCTGGCTGGTGGTGTTCGTCCCCCGGCCCGGACGCCTGTGGTTCCTGGCGTTTGTCATGCTCGGTTACAACGCGGCGCTCTTGAGAGATCTGGTCACGGGCAACGTCGTCACGTTCGAGCAGCTTCTGCTGTGGCTGGGCATCGCAGCACTGGTGAGCGGCCGAAGCGGGTGGTTCTGCGCCGCCGTCGTGGCCTCGGCCCAGTTCAAGATCATGGGGATTCTCCTGCTGGTGCTGGCGTTCGTTCGCGGCCGCTCGAGCGGCTGGCGGGCCGTCTCCATCGGGGGGGCTTGCACGGTTGCGCTGGGAATCGGCGTGTACCTCTCCCATCCGGAGCTGGCGCGGCAATTCTCACAGACGTCCGAAGCTCTGTGGGCCCAGGAACGCGGCGGCGAGAAGAACGCTTCATCGCGCGTGCTGATCTGGGACATCGTGGACGCCGTAGCCGCCAACGTGGACGCGCTGGACGGCGTCGATCGCCGCACGCTGGGCCTGCCGATCTACGCCGGCCACTGCCTGGCGGTGGTGCTGCTCACGTGGCGCACGCTGCGCCGCGTGCAGGACGGGCGAATCCGCGTCTACCTGATGATCCTAGCGTACGCCCTCATCGTGCCGCGGATGCGCGACTACTCCTACGTCCTGCTGCTGGTCCCCACCTTCGAGCTGCTACGGCTCAACCTGGCCCGCTGGCGCGACGTGCCGCTCGGTCTGGCGGTGCTGCCCCTGGTCCTGACGCTGCCGGACGCCGGCGTCGTCTGGCCCTATCGCAACTTCGTGCTGGCCTGGATCACGTGGGCGGTGTCGCTGTCGCTGGGCGGGGTGGCCGGGGGAGCGGCCGGAGAATCCAACGTCTGCGGTGCAAACGAATCCAGTACGACGGCGGGCGCTGCTACGAGCAGTGCATCGAAGTTCGCCTGACCAGGGCGCCGGACAGAATCGGCGCCGCTCCTGAACGTGCCGCGGGCTTGAAGCCCGCGCGGAGTTCCGCGGTGAGTGCGGTCTTACGCCGCGAACGCCGGTCCCCGCTGCCGCCAGGCTGGAGCCAGGCGGTCCCAGGAGGCGCCGCCGCCCGATATTGAGGACAGGTGCTACACCCGGAGCCCCCGGGGCGGACCACCGGTTGAAAACCGGTGCCACACTCACCGGTTGAAAACCGGTGCCACACTCACCGGTTGCAAACCGGTGCCACAGGGTGCTGCACCCGCCAGTTGCAAACCGGTGCCACAGGGTGCTGCACCCGCCAGTTGAAATCCGGTGCCACCGGTGCCACACTGAATGAGAATGAGGGAGACACGACATGTATGGTCGAATGAAGGACGACTTGCAGCGGGAACTGGCGTCGATCCGCGAGGCCGGGCTGTACAAGGAAGAGCGGCAGATCCTGACGCCGCAGGCGGCGGACATTCGCGTGCGGTATCCGGAAGGGGCGCCGGCGAAGGAGGTTATCAACTTCTGCGCCAACAACTACCTGGGCCTGTCGTCGCACCCGAAGGTGATCGCGGCCGCGCGGGAAGCGCTCGACAGCCACGGCTACGGCATGTCCAGCGTGCGATTCATTTGCGGCACGCAGGACATCCATCGGCGCCTGGAGCGGCGCATCGCCGAGTTTCTCGGCACGGATGACTCAATCCTCTACGCCGCCTGCTTCGACGCCAACGGCGGTCTGTTCGAGCCGCTGCTGGGGCCGGACGACGCCATCATCACCGACCAGCTCAACCACGCCTCCATCATCGACGGCATCCGGTTGTGCAAGGCGAAGCGATCGATCTACGCCCACAACGACATGGCCGATCTGGAGGCCAAACTCAAGGAGGCGTCGGGCTGTCGCTATCGCATGATCGCCACCGACGGCGCCTTCTCGATGGACGGCGACGTGGCCAGGCTCGACAAGATCTGCGATCTGGCGGACCAGTACGATGCCCTGGTGATGGTGGACGACTGCCACTGCACGGGCTTCATGGGCCGGACCGGCCGCGGGTCGGCGGAACACTGCGGCGTGATGGGGCGCGTGGATGTGATCACGTCGACACTGGGCAAGGCGATGGGAGGGGCATCCGGCGGGTTCACGTCCGGGCGGCAGGAGATCATCGACCTGCTGCGGCAGCGCAGCCGGCCGTACCTGTTCAGCAACACGCTGGCCCCGCCGATCGCCAAGGCGTCGCTGGCCGTGCTCGACCTGCTTTCGGGCTCGACCGCACTTCGCGACAAGCTGGAGGCGAACACGCAGCGGTTCCGCAAGGGCATGACCGAGGCCGGCTTCGACATCCGCCCGGGCGTACACCCGATCGTGCCGATCATGCTCTACAACGCCAAGCTCAGCCAGGACGTCGCCCGCGATCTGTACGCCGAAGGCGTCTACGTCATCGGCTTCTACTATCCGGTGGTCGCCAAGGGCCAGGCCCGCATCCGGGTGCAACTTTCCGCCGGGCACGAGTTCTCGCACATCGACCGGGCGATTGCGGCGTTTGCCGAAGTCGGGCGGAAGTATGACATTCTGGGGACGAAGAGGGAAGAGATCGTGGCGAAGTATGGCGAGTAACAGCGCCATCAGCCAGGCAGTTCGGACGGTTGCGCCTGCAAGGGACGACGCGTACGGTTCTGAGGTCAAGTTTGTCAACGGTGTTGCGGTGATCGACTCGTCCACAATCGAAGAAGCAGTCCGGACGCTGCTTGATGCCGCGCCGTCCGGATCGGAGGTCATTCTGTTCGGATCGTACGCTCGCGGTACCGCCCGGGATGACAGCGACCTCGATTTCCTGGTCGTCGAGCCCGCTCTTCGATCAAGGCGTGCCGAGATGGTGCGGCTTCGGCAGACGTTGCGGCCTCTGCGAATCCCCGTGGACGTCCTCGTGGTCAGCCGCGCCGTGTTCGAGGCATGGAAGGACCTTCCGAACAACGTCATCCACCAGGCGGCCCGCGAAGGAAAGGTGTTCACCCGTGCCGCCTGACCCGCCAAGCGTACTACTGCGGAAGGCGAGGGACGACGAGCGTCTGGCGCTGCTCGCGATCAGGGAGCCGCTCATTACGGATGAACAGATCGGGTTCCTGGCTCAGCAGGCCATCGAGAAGGCCCTGAAGGCCGTGCTTTCGCGCCTCGGAGTTTCCTATCGCCGGACTCACGACCTTAGCGAGCTATTGGACTTCCTCGCGGCCGCCCGGGCGCCGATACCGACTGAATTGGAACGGTGCGTCGAGCTGACGCCGTTTGCGGCGGAGATGCGCTACGATTACCTGCCGCCGGAGGCTGCGCCGGGCGAAGGTTTTGATCGCGCCGGCGCCATGCGGCTGGTTCGCACGGCGCTGACGTGGGCGGATCAGATACTCGCGCCGCGCGATGCCGGACCGTGAACGGGATCGCATAGGGAAGCCAGCAGCGAGGCACTTGTAGTCGGATCACCGCCGCCCCTCGTTTGGACGTCGGCGCCCTGCCCGCGTACAATCCCGCTTTGGCCGGGGCCGCGCAGAGTTCGAGCTTTTGCAGCGAACCGCGTGGCGTGTCGCCGCCGTCGTCGCGGACGGTGGGCTTCCCAGGGAATCGAAGGAGAAGGAGCGATGGCTCAAGTGTGTTGTCGGGCGATGCGCCGGGTGGCGGCGGTGTGTCTGGTGGCGGCGGTGGGCGCGGCCGTGGCGCTGGCCGACGACGGATTGGGCGGATCGAAGCAGGAGGGCGCCGCCGGGCAGGCGCCTGCCGGCGGCGGCGCCGATGCGAAGCCGTCCGCGCGCTCTGGCAAGGAGACCTCCGTGCTGGACTTCACCGTCAAAGACATCGACGGCAAGGACGTGGCCCTGTCGAAGTACGCCGGCGACGTGCTGCTGATCGTCAACGTCGCCACGAAGTGCGGCCTGACGCAGGCGAACTACACCGCACTCGAGCCGCTGTACCAGAAGTACAAGGACCAGGGCCTGCGGATCCTGGCGTTCCCCTGCAACGACTTCGGCGGGCAGGAGCCGGGGTCGCACGAGGAGATCAAGACGTTCTGCCGGGTGACGCACCACGGCACGTACGGCCTGTTCTCCAAGGTCAAGGTCAAGGGCGACGAGGCCGACCCGCTCTACCGGTTCCTGACCAGGCACCCGGATGAGAAGGTCGCCGGCGAGGTGAAGTGGAACTTCCAGAAGTACCTGGTGGGCCGCGACGGCAAGTCGATCGAGAAGTTCGACCCGCGGGTGGCGCCGGATGATCCGCGGCTGACGGAGGCGATCGAAAAGGCATTGAAGGTCGAGCGGCCGAAGCCCGCCGAGGGCGCCGGCCGCAAAGGTTGAAGCGGCGCGCGGCAGGCGACATTCGGCGGGCCGCGCGGCTTGAAGCCCGCGCGCTGCCGGCATCGTTCGGCGAGCCGCGTGCCTTCAGCCCGCGCGGAGTTTCGACGCCGCGGGTTGTCCGCGTTTCTGAGCGAGCCGCGTGGCTTCAGCCCGCGCGGAGTTTCGACGCCGCGGGTTGTCC
>QZJT01000076.1 GCA_003597935.1 Phycisphaerales bacterium
GCCTTCGGGGCAGGCAGCATCCGGTAGCGGGAGGCGTTTTCCAGCCTCACTGGCCGCATGGGCCGCCTGCCGCGCAGACTTGTGTAGAAGAGCGAGGCAGCGGCGGTAGGGTGCGCACCCGAATCGGCGGCCATCCCGAGCGAGCCGCGTGGCTCCTGCCTGCCGGCAGCCAGGTCAGCCCGCGCGGAGCCTCCCTCGGAACGCCGACTACCTGCTACAGATGGTTCGCCCGGCCCGGCGGGTCTCATTCGGGTGGTCACAGAGGCATCCGCCGCATATGCCCCGGTCGCCGTGTCCCCCCCGTCCGGCAAAGGGGTTGCGGGCCACAGTGGGGCAAGGTATAGTGTCCGGCGACCGACGATGACCCTACATATTGGGTCCACGCCCCGGTGGAGTCTCCGTCGGCCAGCACAAGGAAAGCTCTTTCCCGCGCCGCGGCGCAGAGGGGTTCTGCCCGCCCGGCGCTGACCAAGGAGAACACCATGTCGCGTTCGCCCGCGTCCCCATCGCCCGAGGTTCGGGTGATCCACGGCAATCCGCGCGATCTGACCCCGTTGGGTGAGCGCATCGAACTGAAGTGCGAGCCCTGCGGCCGCAGCGCATGGTACGACGTTGGCGCGGTCATCATCTCGCCGCGTTTCGGCGCTGACAAGGAGGCCAGCGTGGAGGAATACGCCAGCTTCACGCGATACTTCCACTGCCGATACTGTGACGCCGGCGGACCGTGGCGGGTCGCGCCGCAGGCTCAGGTGGGATTGACGCTCAAGGGCATGGTCTGGCTGAAGACTCGCCAGCCGACCGGCGTGTACTTCGGCGAGACCCGCACCTTTGACGGCAAGTGGTTTCGCTATCCGACACAAACGGCGGCCTACGTCCGCTCGCTGCTGAAGCGGGCCCCCGACAGTGCCGAGCTGTGGCTGCGACTCGGCAACGTCTACGCAAACGGCGGACGCCCCGATCTGGCCCTCGCACCCTTCCGCCGCGGCATCGAACTCGAGCCGGCCAGCGCCGAACTCCATTCGCAATTGGCCCAGTGCTTTGAAGCCATGAATCGCCCCGGTGACGCGGTCGCGGAATGGCTGACGTTGCTGGAGCGGGCGGCGGACGACCGAACTACCGAGCCCGGGATCCTGGAAAAACTGGTGTCCATGGCGCTGGACCGAGTCCTGTCCGCTGATCGGTTTACGGAGGCGATCGCGATCCTGAATCGACGCGGCGACGCCGGAGTGGATCCCTCCAGGACGAAGGTCGAGGAACCGGTCACTCTGTACCTCACGTCGCTCGACTTCTCGAAGCAGAAGCACTGGGACCGGGTCTGCCGCATGTTCATCGAAGGGCCACTGGCATTCGCCGGCGCCCACCGCACGCCGGGTCCGGCCGGCCGGCCCACCGCGCCGCAGAGCCGACCGGAAGGAAGGAACGCCAGGTGTTCGTGCGGCAGCGGCCGCAAATACAAAAAGTGCTGCGGGGCGCCGTCGAAGACCCCCGCGGCTGGTCAACGCGGCACGGCGGGTGTAGGATCGCATTGATGATGCGACGATGCCGGCGTCTCGCCCGCGACGGACCCGCGGGCCGCGTGACATCCTGGGCCCACATCCGGCAAGGAGGACGCTGTGGTGTACACATGAACTCATCGACTCGGCCGGGACCCGGAGATGGTGCATCCATCTCATGTGGCGAAGCTGCGAGACCGAATCGAATTAACCTGTGAGCCGTGCGGCCGGTCGGATCGGTACGACGTCGGGACCGTCCTCATCTCGCCGTGCTTCGCCGACGCAACCGACGACGACATCAGCCCATACCTCTCGTTTACGCACTACTTTCTGTGCCGGCATTGCGACGGGGGGGGGCCGTGGAGAGTCAGCGCCCAGACCCAGGCCGCGCTGCTCGTGCACCTCGACTGGTCGGCGGCGACGAATGTGCCGTGCGGCGTGGTGGTGGGAGAGTCGGCCACGATCGACGGCAAGCGGATTCCCTATCCGACACAGATCGCCGCCTATCTGAAATCGCTGCTGGACCAGAACCCCACCGACCCGGACCTGTGGCTGCGGCTGGGCAACGTCTACCACAACGGCGACCGGTCCGACCTTGCACTGCGGCCGTTGCGGCGAGCGGTGGAACTCAATCCGAACTGCATGAGGCCGCACAACGTCCTGGCCAGGTGCCATGAGGCTATGAACCGGCCCGAGGCCGCGATCAGGGAGTGGCTGGCGATGCTGGCGTGCGCGCCGTTGGATCGGACGCTGGAGCCGCAGAAGCGGGTGAACGCCGTATCGCTGGCACTGAGCGCCCTGGCAGAGGCGGACCGCCTGGATGACGCCATGGATATCCTGAGCCGGCGCGGCCGCAGGGCGATTGCGGCACGCCCCTACGGGCTGCGAAGTCACATCGTTCTGAGAATGACCGACCTGGATCTGTCCGACGAGGACGATTGGCTCACTCTGTGTGCCATGTTCGCAGGTTTCCAGGACGCGCCGCCGCAGACGGCATCGCACGCCGCGCGCCCCGCAGCGCTGGAGCGGGATCCGTACCCATCGACGCCCCGCAACGCCAAGTGCCCGTGCGGCAGCGGCCGCAAATACAAAAAGTGCTGCGGGGCGCCCGCCGATGGTCGCGGGAAGGACCGGCACGCGTGTGCACATGCCCCGTCGGGCAGTCGCCGCTGATCGTGCCGCGGGATCGCCAATCAATCTGAGAAATCGTACCATCGCTTGGACCGGGCGTGGGTTGAGGCCCGCACCGCACCGTATCGATGGAAGCCCGCACTGGATGGGCTTCCACAGGCCCGCGGCCACCCGGACTTGCAGCCATGACGGACGAGCCTCGCGCCATCCTGATGAACGGAACCGCGCTGGCCGCGCGGATGCTCGCCGCGGCGGCGCAGAAGGTGCGGCTCATCGTCGAGCGCACGGGACAGATCCCGACCCTGGCTACCGTGCTGGTCGGCGACAACGCGGCGTCAGCGGTGTACGTGCGGATGAAGCGCCGGCGCTGCGAACAGGCCGGCATGAGGTCGGTCCGCGTCGAGTTGCCGCACGGGACCTCGACCGCGCAACTCGTGGCCGAGATCGTGCGGTTGGGCGAAGACCCTTCCGTCCACGGGATCCTGGTACAGCACCCCGTTCCCGCCCCCATCGACCGGCGGGCGGCATTCGAGGCGATCCCGGTAGCGAAAGACGTGGACGGCGTCACCTCGACGACGCTGGGTCGCACCATCCTCGGGATGCCGGCGTTCGCATCCTGCACGCCCGCCGGGATCATGAAGCTGCTCGCCGAATACCGAGTGCCGCTCGACGGCGCCGATGCCGTGGTGGTGGGGCGCAGCCCGATCCTGGGGCGCCCGATGGCGTCGATGCTCATCAACGCGCACGCGACGGTGACGCTGTGCCATTCGCGCACCCGCGAACTGCCCTCGATCATCGCGCGGGCGGACGTGCTGATCGCGGCCGTGGGCCAGCCGCGGTACATTCAGGGCGACTGGCTCAAGCCGGGGGCGGTCGTGATCGACGCCGGGTATAATCCCGGCAACGTCGGCGACGTGGACTTCGAGTCGGCGTCGCGGCGGGCGTCGATGATCACCCCCGTGCCGGGCGGCGTGGGACCGATGACCATCGCGGTGCTGATCGATCACACCGCCGACGCCGCGGCACAGCAGTTGAACGTGGAGGTGTGACCCGGACGCGGCGGGCGATGCGGAAGGTCGAAGGTTTCAAGGTTGCAGGTTGCAGGTTTCAAGGTTGGAAGGTTGAAGGTTGAAGGTTGGAAAGTTGAAAGGTCGAAGCGCGATTGATGAGTGCAGGATTGCGGCGTTGGTGCTGGCGATGGCTGCGGCGGCGCCACTGATGACGCACGGTTGCGGTGTTTCTTCCGGCGATCTGCCGCACGGCAATGCCAACGACAATGGGGATTCGGGCAACACGAATCAGAATGCCGGCGGGGACAACGACAACGCCGATCCCGACAATGAGAACGCCGGTCCCGACAATGAGAACGCCCGCGAGCCGGTCCGTGCGGTGCTGCAAGTCAGCAATCCCACGCCGAGCGTGAACGAACTGGTCCAACTGACGTGCCGCGTCGTGGACGACGGCTCCGGCACGCCGACGGACGTCGAGCGGTATGAGTTCTTCGGCCAGACGGACCGGCTGGTGATCGACGAGCGCTCCGGCGCCGCCCGCTTCGTGGTCAGCGAGTCGGACGTGAACACCTCACTCGAATTCTCCTGCCGCGCCATCCTCGCCAGCGGCGAAGTCAGCCAGACGTCGCAGCCGGCCATCGTAACCATCGGCGAGTGACGCGAATACCAGGGAGTCGGGGAGCCAGGAGTGACGGAAACGGGGAGTGAGGGAGAAAGGGAAGAACCCGCGCAGCCACCAATCTGCTACGCCTTCTCGACCCTCAACCTTACAACCTTCAACCTTACAACCTTCAACCTTAAAACCCCGGTCCCATGCTCGCTATCCACTTCGATTCGCAGATCCAACTCAGGTCGGACTACCCGCGTCCCGAGCCGGGACCGGGCGAATGCCTGATCCGCGTCCGCTGCGCCGGGATCTGTTCCACCGATCTGCACCTCTTCCGGGGCTACATGGCCTTCAAGGGGGTGCCGGGCCACGAAATGGTCGGCGTGGTCGAACGAGGCTCGCCGCGCTGGCGCGGCAAGCGCGTGGTCAGCGAGATCAACTGCGTGTGCGGCGGATGCGACATGTGCCAGTCGGGCCTGGCGAATCACTGCCGCCGGCGCAGCGTGATGGGCATCCTGGGGCGCGACGGCTGCTTCGCCGAATACGTCGTGGCGCCGGAGCGGAACCTGCACGAGATGCCGGCGTCGCTGAGCGACGAGCAAGCCGTCTTCGTCGAGCCGGTCGCGGCCGCGTATCAGGTGTTGCAGCAGTGCCGCATCGAACCGCGGACGCGCGTCACGGTGGTGGGCAGCGGCAAGCTCGGGCTGCTGGTCGCCCAGGTGCTCTCGAACACCGGCTGCACGCTGGACGTCGTCGGGCGCAATCCCGCGACGCTCGAAACGGCCGACAAACTGCGGATCCAGTCCGCCAGACCCGACGAACTATCCACGTCGCACGATCGGGACGTGGTGGTCGACTGCACCGGCTCGCCACACGGGATCGAGCTGGCGATGAAGCTGGTCCGGCCGCGCGGCACGATCGTCCTCAAGACGACCCACGCCGGGGCGGGAACGGCCAACCTGGCCTCCATCGTCATCGACGAACTCACGGTTATCGGCAGCCGCTGCGGACCCTTCCATGAGGCCATCCACGCCCTGGCCCGTGGCGACGTGCAGATCGCGCCGCTGCTGGCGGGTGAGTATCCACTGACGCGCGGACTGGAAGCGATCGCCCATGCGGACCGTCCGGGCACGTTGAAGGTGCTGCTGCGGATGGCGTGACGGGCGCGTTCAACATCCGGCCTGCCCGCAACGCCACGTTGCCGCCCATTGCCACCGGCTGCGTTTTCGGCACAGTCGCACCAGCTTCACATCCACGCCGCCGCGGCCGGCCAGAACGCGACGTTATCTGACCAGCGCGCGATTCCCGGCCGCGGCGCGACGGCTGCAAGCCCACTGGCGGGCGTGCTGCGCACCTGGGACGCGGCGCCTCGTCGAAGTCGGGGGGGAATCGTCATGGACTGCGTGGGAGGCATATCGGGCGGATCGAGCCCGGCCTGGGCGGCCGGCCGTCCGGCGGACGCGCTGGTCGGCCAGAGCGTGGCTCAGATAGCGAACTCGGCCGGCGGAACGTCTCGGACCGCACAGGCGTCCTCGTCGCAGGTGGCGCAGATCTCGTCGCAGTCGGTCATGGCGGCCACGTCGGTCCAGTCCAGCGCATCGTCAGCGCTCTCCTTGCTGGGCAGCGGTTCCGAGTCGGATTCCCTGCTGCGCTTCCTGATCGCCCTGCTGCTGCTGTCGTTGCTCCAACAACTGGATTCACAGGAGTCGGGGCGGTCGAATTCGGCGTGGCAATCGACCGGCTCGTTCGAGTATCTTTCCATGACGTCCGTGCAGACTTCATTCTCGTCCTATTCGGTGCAGGAGTCGGCGTATTCAGGCGAGGCGTCCGGCGGCGGCCAGGGCGGCGGTGGGGAGTCCTCGATAGATCTGACGGCGTGATCCCCGACCGATTTATCGTATGCTTCTGGATTGGATGGGGGCGTTGGCGGGATGCGCGTGACCGCGGGGACACGGGCAACGCATCTGCGCGCGGTTATCGGCCGGCCGGCGGGGGAGATTCCGTCTATTGGCAGCGCTTCGTCACGGCTGGCGGAGCGGGAACCCGACTCCCGCCTTGAAAGGCGGGGCTCGGGGGACGGGGGCCTGCCGCGCGGCGGATGCGCCCGCCTTGAAAGGCGGGGCTCGGGAGGCCGAAAGTAGCCCCGCTGCGCTGCCGATAACCCCGCTGAAGACTATGCGGACCACCGCGGGCGCCCGCCCGCCACGGGGAGATTCTCAATGCGATCGTATCGCGGCATCATTGTTTCCGTCCTGACGCTCTGCATCGTGATCGGTTGCGGGTCGCTGCTGACCGGCGGCGGGGGCAGCGACGAGGGAGAGGTCGAGGCCGTCAGCAACAACTTCTCCTCCATCCCGAATGAGTTCTCCAACGCCAACATCGACGTGCCCACTATTCCGCCGCCCGACGCAGAGCCCCCGCCCATCGAAGATAGCGGCGAGGAGACGCTGAGCTTCTTCAAGGCGTTCCAGATCGACCCGCAGGCGGAAGACAGCGCCGGCCCCAAGTTCGTGCAGGCCGCGGACGTGGACAAGGACGGCCTGCTGGACCTGGTCAGCGCCTGGAACCAGTCGCAGCCGGTCCAGTTGCACCTGCAGCGCCGCGACGAGGACGACAACATCTCGTTCCGGACCATCACCCTCGGCGGTACGTCGCCGATCGCGCTGGTGGCCGGGGTGGAGTTCGGCCAGATCAACGATGACGACGGCAACGGCGTCATCGACGACGACGACTGGCTGGACGTGGTGATCCTCTCCAAGGCCACCGGCGTCGCGGGGTTCTGCCCCAAGGCGGAGGGACCGGTGGCCGTGTCGCTGCTGGAAGGCGAGATCATCATCCTCTTCAGCCCCGGCAACGACGTGGAGATTCCCAACGGCGATCGCTGGACGGAGATGATTCTGGTCAATGTCATCGTGCAAGACCCCTGGATCCACAACCAGTATCCGGGGATCGACGACGGCGACTTCTCCACCATGGCGGCCACGCCGGAACTGGGCGGATTCACGTCGCTGGTGGTGGCGGACATCGACGGGCAGAACGGCGACGACATCATCGTGGCGCTGAACCCGGCGATATGCGACGAACTGGGACAGGAGCCGCCGATCAACACCGTCGACTTGTGGATCAACCCCGGTCCGGGCGACTCCGAGATCTTCCAGATGTGGGGCCCGAATTCGTCGTCAGTGCCGGTGACGATCTTCGCCGACGCGCCGATGGTACGGGACCTGGAGGTGATGGACATCGACAGCGACGGCGACCTGGACATCATCGCGACCTACACCAACTCCATCAGCCAGAACATCCGCTGGGCCCGTAATCCGCTGGTGCCGCATTTCCCCGGCGGTCCGTCCGGACCGGACGCCGTAAGCCAGGGCGGGTTCGATTTCACCGACGTCTGCGTCGGGGGCGCCAACGAGGGCGGCGCGTGCGACGCTGACGCGGACTGCCTGGGCGTGCCCGGCGGCGTCTGTACCGCCGGTTCCTGCGTCGGCGGCACGGTGCCCGGCGGCGCCTGCACGACGGACGACGACTGCCCCGGCGCCACCAACGGCACCTGCGCCCCCGGCTTCGGCCGTTACATGGCCAACAACTGGGAGCTGCGCCCGATCGCCTCGCTGGACTTCGGCGCCGACGTGATGACGCTGGGCGACGTGGACGCCGACGGCGCCGACGACGTGATCGTCCGGTCGACCGCCGGGCAGATCGTGCAGTGGTTCCGCCGCCCGACCTTCGAGGCGCTCGAGCCGGAGTTTCCCCCCCCCGACCCCGTGCCCGACCGCTTCAACTTCCCCTGGCAGGTGTACACGCTGACGGAGTTCTCCGACCGCGTGCCCGGCGGCGTCACCGCGGGCGACATCGACGGCGACCGGCGCCTCGAGGTGCTGGTCGCGGCCGCGGGGGCGGTGCTGTGGTTCGATGAATCGACCGTGCTGACGCCGTTCGATCCGTGGATCGAAAACACCATCATTCAGGACGAGACCGGCACCGCCAACGTCACCACCCCGGGCAGCCCCGGCGGCCAGCAGCAGCCGCCCGGCGGCAGCGGCGTCGGCGTCACCCAGGTCGACATCAGCACCATCATCAACGGCCTGCTGATCGTGGACCTGGACGGCGACGGCTTCAACGACGTGATCGGCACCCTGGACCGCCGCACCGGCGCGGGCCTGTCCGACGACCGGCTGGTGTGGTACCGGAATACGCTGGGAGATCGGTGAGGCAAGGCCGCTCTACAGGAAGCCCGCCCGAAGCGTGCGCCTGACGCACGCGACGCACCACAGCGTGCGACCGTCACCGGCTGGGCCGGGGGTCATACCCCGGCCCGTTCCACAGATGGGCCGATGACCACGAATAGTATAAACAACCACAGACGGCACTGATGACCGCAGATGGTGTAAACAGCCGCAGATGGTGTAAACAGCCGCAGATGGCGCGGATGAACACTGATAGTGGCAACGGCGATTGACGGTACAGAACTACCACGAACGGCCCGGATGACGAAGCGCGGGCTTTGCCCGCGGCTCATTGTTCGCCCTCCGGGCGGCAGCGTTCATAGGAGCGCGCATCCCAGGGACTGAAGTCCCCGGCTACGCCCGCGCGCCCTTCGGGCGAAGATGTATGGCGTATCCACTGCTATGGGGATCATAATAAGGAATAAACACCTCTTGTCCAACCGCAAAATACAGGTGATGCGATCCTCCCGCGGGGAGCGATACGCTGCCATGTCCTGGCGCCCCGCAACGGCCAAAGGGCGGTAGCCACGGGTGGAGCCCTGGGCCGCATGCACGCTTGAAGACCCGGCGCCGATCAGACCGGCTTACGGGTCTGCTGGCATCGGCGGATGCGGTTCAGCGTCGCTTCTTTCCCGAGCAGTTCGAGGCTGTCGAAGATGGGCGGGCTGACCGTGGCCCCGGTGATGGCGACGCGCAGGGGCTGGGCGACGTCGCCGAGTTTCAACCCGCTGGCGCTCATGTGGGATTCGATCGCCGCCTGTATCGATGCCACCGTCCACGGATCGATCACACTCAGCCGGTCCGCCACGCCCGCCAGGGCGTCGTAGCCGGCGCCGTTGCTCGCGGCCAGGACCTTGCGGACGGACTTCTCGTCGAACTCGATGGCGTCATCGTCCATGAACAGGAACGCCACCTTGCCGAGCCATTGGGCGAAGGTCTTGAACCCGGCGCAGATCGCCAGCAGCCGCCTCAGCGTGTCGTCGCCGAAGGTCAGGGCGCGGGCGGCCAACGTCGCGCTCGCGGTCGCCGGCGGCGGTCCGGCGCCGGCCGCGTCCGGTTCGCTCCCCGCGTTCACCGCGGGCCGGGCGTTGACCGTCAGATAGTCCTTCAGCGCCGCCAGCAGCCGGGCTTCGCCGACCCGCCCGCACCAGTCCATGTTGAACGACAGGAGCTTCTCGCGGTCGAAACGGGCGTTGGTCTTGCCGATGCGCTCGATCGTGAACGCCTCGGTCAGCTCCGACAGGGTGAACCGTTCCCGATCGTCGCCCGGGTTCCAGCCCAGAAGGGCAATGAAGTTCAGCACGGCTTCCGGTAGATACCCTGCGGCGCGGAAGTCGTGGACGTCGATCTCCGGCGGCGGCTCGCCGCGCTTGATCGCCCTTTCCTTGTCGCGCTTGCTCATCTTCGAGCCGCTCATGTTGAAAATGACCGGCAGATGAGCGTAGAACGGCGTGTTGAAGCCCAGCGCCTTCTGCAGGGCGATGTGCTTGGGCGTGTTCATCAGGTGTTCCTGCCCGCGCAGGACGTGGGTGATACGCATGCGCTCGTCGTCCACCACGCAGGCGAAGTGGTAGGTCGGCCAGCCGTCGCTTTTCTGGATGACGAAGTCTTCCAGCTCGGCCGCGGGCAGCACCACCCGTCCCAGGATGTCGTCGTTCACGCGGATGTCCGTGCCCGGCATCCGGAAGCGCACCACCACCGGGCGCCCGCCCGCCCGCGCCGCCAACCCCTGCTCGATGGTCGGTAGCGGGTCCGGCCGCGGGTACTTGAAGCCGCCCGGCTGATCCTTCATCCGCTCGCGCATCGCGGCCAGTTCCTCCGGCGTCTCCAGTGCGTAGTAGGCGTCGCCGCATTCCAGCAGCCGCTGCACGGCGGCGTAGTAGTGCGGCAGGCACTCGCTCTGGAAATAGGGGCCGTACGCGCCGCCCACCTCCGGCCCCTCGTCCCAGGTCAGGCCCAGCCAGCGCAGGTCCGCCAGGATCTTCTTCACCGAGTCCTCCACGTGACGGGCGCGGTCGGTGTCTTCGATGCGCAGGATCAGCGTTCCGCCGTTCTTGCGGGCCAGCAGCCAGTTGAACAGCACCGTGCGGGCGCCGCCGACGTGCAGATACCCGGTCGGGGAAGGGGCGAAACGCAGACGCATGGGAGGGGAAGTACTCATGTCAAGAATATCGAATGTCGAATAGCGAATAACGAATTACAGAGAAAAACGGAGACCTCTACAGACAGGCCCGTCGAAACTGTTCCCGGCGACGCGATTGTACGAGTGTTTTCACCGTTTCTCGTGTCCTCCTTATTCGTTATTCGCTATTCGCCATTCACCATTCCTCGTCGCCGCCGGCGTGGGGGCTTCCCGTTGCCTTGCACCCGGCCTCAGGATTCGCACGAAGTGTCCCGTCGGGCCGCTGAGGACGTAACACAGCATCAGTGCGAACAGGGTGGGCGTCTTGTAGGCCCAGAAGGCGGCGAACAGCAGGATCACCGTGACCAACTGCCAGAACGGCCGGCGGCCCTGCAGGTAGGAATGGAAGCGGCGGTAGCGGATCGAGCTGACCATGAGGCACCCCGCCAGCAGCGACACGCCCGGGATCGCGTACACCAGCAGCTCTTGCAGCAGCTCGGCGGTGGCCAGGTCCGACAGGATCAGCGGAAGCTGGTCGTACAGAATGATGAACATGCACAAGAGGCCCGCCGCGCCGGGGCTGGGCAGACCGCGGAAGGTACGGTAATCGAAGTCCGCCTGGGCGTGTTCGACGTTGTATCGGGCCAGCCGCACGGCCGCCAGCGCCACATAGGCGGCCGCACACGCCCACGACAGCCGGCCGAACGGGTTCTCACTGATCGGCGAGGGCGCCGCGTCTCCTTTGAAGTGCTGCAGCATGAACGCGATCATCAGCGCCGCCGGGGCGATGCCGCACGTCACCATGTCGGCCAGCGAATCAAGCTGTCCGCCGAAGTCGGTGGTGCTGCGCGTGACGCGGGCTGCCAGCCCGTCGAGCATGTCGAAGAACATCCCCAGAAAGACCATGCCGGCCGCAAACGACAGGATGGACGGAAACCGGGGCAGGATGCGGATGTGGCTCATCGGAATCTCGTCGCCGGCCCCCAGCGGGAACATGGCCCGCTGGGTGAAATAGATGGCGGCGAACCCGCAGAGGAGGTTGCCCAGGGTCAGGACCGACGGCAGGAAGCGCATCGACCGCAGCCGCCGCCGGCGGCGGGGGTGCGGCGTGGTGGCGCGGGCGATGATGGGCATCGAGAACTCCTTGGGGAAGGTCGAAGGTCAAAGGTCGAAAGTCGAAGGTCGAATTACAGAGAGCGGCGTCGCCGGTTTCAGAATCTCCACACAGTGTGCCTACGTCAGCGCCACGTCCCCTTCTTCCTTTCGACCATCGACCTTCGAGCTTCGACTTTCTGTCGTCATTCGACATTCTTCCTGTACCGCCAGCAGCGTCAACCCGCCCCGCACCTTCTGGCCAAGCGTCACCAGCACTTTCGTCCCCGGCCGTTCGGGGAGGATCACCTCGGTGCGCGAGCCGAACTTGATCAGCCCGAACCGGTATCCTATCTCCATATAATCGTTGATCGAAGGGTGGCAGATGATCCGGCGGGCGATTTTCCCCGCCACCTGGCGTACCACCACCGGCCCCGGCATGGGCGGATCGGGGTCGATCACCAGCGTGTTGGACTCGTTGCGGCGGCCGGACTGCGGGTGGCGGGCGTCGAGGAACTCGCCGGGCTGATAACGGATCGAGCGGACCCGCCCGGAGCAGGGCGACCGGTTGACGTGGACGTTGAACAGGCTCAGGAAGGCGCCGATCCGCACGGCTGGGCCGCCGATGGTCTCGTGGTGGTCCAGCCGGCTGATCTCGGTGACGGTGCCGTCGCAGGCCGAGCACAACGCCCCCTCCGGATGGCACCCCCGGCGCGGCGGATCGCGGAAAAACGAGAGCACCCAGACCCACACCAGCAGAAAAGGCGTCGCCGCCGGCCAGCCCAGCCACCACGCCAGCGCCCCGCCCAGCGCTGCCAGCAGCAGGGTCGAGAGCACGATCTGGCGGAGTCCTTCTCGGGCGATGGGCATCATGGGCCTTCCGAGGGCGCTGAGCACGTCGCAGCGCCTGCTAGGCCGGCGCCGCGGCCGCCGGCGGCAGCAAGGCTTCGCGACGCTGGCGGATCCAGTGAGCCACCGCCAGGGCGCCTATCGCCGCGGCCGCCTGCACTCCCAACCCCGGCGCCAGCGGCGTGTTCATGGAGGACCACACCGCGATGATCGTGCCCGCGGGCGAACAGCCGAAGACCCAACTGGGATCGGGCGCGTATCCGAACTCGTGCTGCAACGCGGTCAGTACCCCATCGACCACGGGCGGGCCGGCAAGCCCGACAATGGCGATGATCAGGGCGATCACCCTCATGCCCCGGTTCGACCAGCAGACCGCCCGCAGCAGACCCAGCACTGTCAGCAAGAACAATGCTGCGGCAGCCAACGTCATTCCCCAGACGAATAGCGCGATATCCGCGTCAGATCCGCCCGCAGCCGCCCCTGTGGCGATCAGAGGCCGCCAGACCTCGGAGGCGATGACGCCCAGCACGCCGCACAGGAGCGGGGCGCACACCACCGCCACCAGCCAGTCCGGAACGCGGTCCGTCCAGCCCCGCGCCGCCGCCCCCTGGCGGATGCGCTGGCTGCAGATGGCGCTGCCGGCCAGCGGCACGATCGCGACCAGCAGCGACGAGATCAGCGCCGAGATCCACTGAACATCGGCCGGGGCTTCCGGGACGGCGACGCCGGATTTCACCACCCGCTGATAGAAGACCATGCCGACTCCCGTAAACACCAGCCACAGCAGCAGCAGGATCCCGCCGCGCGCCGCGTTCAGCGCCGGCAGGTCCGGACGTCGATATCGCGACGCCGCCGCCAGCAGCCAGTAAACGGTCAGCGTCAGATTGACCGCCACCGGAACCCACAGGATGACGCCCAGTCCGGTGATCGTGGCCGTGCCCAGCATCAACAGCAGTCCGCACATGACGGGAAGCACGCCCAGCATCAGCCCGGCGCCGGGCAGGAGCAGGATGAAGAGGTTGGAGAACATGCCCACGGCCACGAAGATGCCGACGGACGCCGTGGGCTTGGTCTTGCCGACGCCCATGAAGACCATCATGGACCAGACGGTCAACATGCCGTTGTAGAGAATCAGGTTCCCGGCGACCCACTGCCACAGCGGCTGGGCGGCGACGAGGAACAGCACGGCGCCCATCACGAGATTGACGCCGAACAGCAGGCTGATCTGAAGCGTGGGCCCCAGCAGATAGCCCAGCGCGATCGCGACGTTGGACATGGGCGTCAGCCGGTGAGATTCGATCATCGCCGTCTGGTGGTCGCGCATCAGGGCCTTGTGCAGCGCGCCCAGACTGCCCAGCACGAGAATGCCCGTCTGCACGACGGGAAGGACGTACAGCACGTACCCGGCGATCACCGACCAGTCGGTCATGGGCCGGCTCCGCTTATAGACCAGGATGCCGAGGATCACACACCCCGTGTACGCGGCCGCGATGGCGGCGAACCGGCGCGTCGAACCCAGCAGGTGATACTGGACGAACAGGATCGGGAATGGGGTCTGCAGCCGCTCGCGCAATGGCGTTCTACCTCATGGCGGGAATACCGAATGACGAATAGCGAATAACGAATTACAGAGGGCCAAGGTGCGTCGTCGTCATGATTCGTTATTCGCCATTCGTTATTCGCTATTCTCCCCTCGCCAGCTCCCGCATGACGCTGTCGGGGACGTCGAAGTTGGACGACACGCTCTCGACGTCGTCGTGGTTGTCCAGCGCGTCGATCAGGCGCATGACTTTCTGCGCCGCCGCCAGCCCCAGGGAAATCTGATTCGACGCCACCATCTCCACGTCCGCCGTCTGCACCTCGATGCCGGCCGCCCGGATTGCGTCGCGGACGGCCTCGAAGGCGTCCACCGTGGTGGTGATCTGGTGGACCATCTCGGAGGACTCGACGTCCTCCGCCCCCGCCTCCAGCGCCAGCTCCATGATCCGGTCTTCGTCGGCGGCCTCCGCCGCCACCGTGATCACGCCCTTGGCCTGGAACATCCAGGCGACGCAGTTGGGCGTGCCCAGGTTTCCGCCGCTGCGCTCGAAGATCTTCTTGATCTCGGGGGCGGTACGGTGGCGGTTGTCGGTGAGCACTTTGCACATCACCGCCACGCCCTCGGGTCCGTAGCCTTCGTAGATGACCTCCTCGTAGCTTTCCCCTTCCAGTTCGCCTGTGCCCTTCTTGATCGCCTTCTCGATGGTGTCCTTGGGCATGTTGGCGCCGCGGGCCTTGTCGATCGCCAGCCGCAGCCGCGGGTTGTCCTCCGGCTTGCCGCCGTTCCTGGCGGCCATGGTGATGGCGCGGGCCAGCTTGCTCCACGCCTTGCCGCGCTTGGCGTCCAGGGCGGCCTTCTTGTGCTTGATGGTGGACCATTTCGAATGGCCGGACACGTCGTTACTCCTTGCCCTCGGCAGGTGGGCCCACTACCGGCGACGTCTGCGGCTGCTGCCCCGCCTTCGCGCGCTCGAGCTTGGCTCTGGCCGCCTCCAGCGTCCGCCGGGCTTCCGCGTCGTCCGGATCGTCGTCCAGCAGCGCGCCCGCGGCCGCCACCGAAGCCTCCCACCGGGCCACCGCCTCCTCCCGGCGCCCGGTGCGCCAGGCGGCATCGCCGACGTGGTCCAGCACCACCGCGTCCGCCTCACGCTCCGCACGCACGGCGCGCACCAGCCACGTGTACGCGCCTTCAAAGTCGCCTTTCTTGTACAACACCCATCCTAGACTGTCGAGATAGCTGGCCTGCCGCGGCGATTCCGCCACCGCCCGGCGGATCATCGCTTCCGCCTGGTCGAGGTGCTCGCCCCGTTCCACCCACAGATAGCCGAGGTTGTTGTTCAGCAGGGCGTCATTGGGCCGCAGCGACAGCGCCCGCTCGTACATCTGGGCCGCCTGATCGGTGAACCCCTGCTCCTGGTAGCAGACGGCCAGCATCTGGGCATAATCGGCCAGCCGGGCCGGGTCTTTGGTCCCGTCCAGCCACTCGGTCAGACGACGCTCGGCCTGGGCGTACTCGCCGGCGCGGATCCACTGCTCCGCCGCCCTCAGGTCGAGCCGGGCTGCGACGGCCGGGTTGTTTCCCTGCGGATAATCGTCGAGGAAGCGGGCGCACTCGACGTGACGACCGGCCTGGTCCAGCAGGCCGGCGTACTCCGGCACGTACGAGTCGCGGATGGCTGGATCGGCCATCTGGTTGCGAACCAGTTCCAGCGCGTCGTCCACCTGCCCGCCGGCCGCCAGCGTTCGCATCAGCCGGCGCGTCGTCACCGGGTCGTTGGGGTCGTCCGCCAGCCAGCCGAGAACGAGTTGGGAAGCCTGCACGTGCCGCCCTGCGGTGCTCAGCGCAGCCGTCATCAGCGAACGTGCCGTGGGTGAATCCACCGAGTCGCCGTAGGCGCGGCGAATCTCGGCCAGCGCGTCGTCGGCCCGTTTCTCCTGCAAGCATGCGTCGATCAGGGCCGTCGTCCAGTTGTCGGGCGGGTCTTCCTGATGGGCCCAGGTCCTCAGCCGGTCCAGCGCTTCCGCGTCGCGCCGCTGCAGCCGCAGCGCCGTGATCAGCATGGTCCGGTACTCATCGCGCGCCCGGTCGTCAACGTCGTCGCGGCGCAGTTGTTCCTCTGCGAGTGCTGCGGCGCCGTCGAAGTCCTGAATGACCAGCAGCAGCTCGAGCAGCGCCAGCCGCCACTGGTGGCGGTTCGGATAGTTCGGAATCAGCTCGCTGAGGATCTCGACGGCCTGCTCGAACTCCAACATCGAGTATCGTACGCGCACGAGATTCATGGCCGCGTCGGTGTCGCCGGGATCCAACCGCCGCACCTTCTGGAAGCAGTCCAGCGCCGCCGCAAAGTCGCGCGCCTGACGGCAGGCGTCGCCGAGCGCCATGAGGGTGGCCACGTCTTCTCCGTGGGTGGCGAGGGTCGTCTCCAGGGCCGCGCGATAGGCCTGCGCGTCGCGCGTGCGCGCCAGCGCCACAAGCGCGGCGCATCGCTCGACCAGGGCCGGGCTGGCGGACAGCAGTCGTATCTCGTCGATGGCTCGAGACGCTTCCTCGATATTGCCCGTTTCCACGTACCGCCGTATGACGGCCTCGCGGGCGGCCTCGTGCGTCGGGTCCTCCGCCAGCAGCGCCAGGAGTTGGCGCTCATACTGAAGCGAACGGCCCGTCCGCCGATACAACTCCGCCAGCGCGAACATCGCCTCCGAGTTGGCGCGGTTCAACTGGATGGCGGCGCGGTAGTGCAGCTCTGCGACGGCGTCCTGGTCCAGCCCCTCGAACGCCTTCGCCAGGATGACCTCCAGGCGGGCATCCTCGGCGGTGTTCGGTTCGCGACGGGCTGCCGTGCGGATGGCGTCCTCCCAGCGATACTGCTTCAGATATACCGTTCCCAGCGCCGCCCGCGCCGGGACAAACGAAGCATTCGCCTCGGTAGCACGGGTCAGCCAGCGCTCGGCCGCTTGCCAGTCTGAACGACCCGACGCCAGCGCCCCCAGCAGGTACGCCAGCCCGTGGCCGGCGGCGTCCGTGCGTCCGGCCAGCGCCGTCGTGGTGGCGTCTTCGGCGCCCGCCGGCTCTGCGATCATCGCGACGTAACTCGGATAGTCCGCCGGATCCGCTTCGATGGCGGCGCCTGCCTCCGCCATCGCCGCCGCCCAGTCGCCGCGAGCGAGGTGAAGCTGGATGAGGCGCTGGTGTACGGCCGCGGCCCGCGGGTGGTCGCGGGTGAAGGACTCCAGCGCCCGGCGTGCGTCGTCCGCGCGG
>QZJT01000151.1 GCA_003597935.1 Phycisphaerales bacterium
AAGCCCGCGGCTCGCTGGCGGGGGGGGGCGTGCGGGCGATGCACACGACGGGCGTGGTGCTCATGGCCTGTGTGTCCTCGCTGGTCGCGCCGTTGCGGAGCTGGTCGCGGTGGGCTACCGTCCGCTGGAAGTTGCGTTATCTGTGGCACTATCTGCGGATCACGCTGATTGGGGCGACGTCCGTCTACGTGGCCATCGCCGGGGCGATGCTGGGGTTCGTCACCATCTTCTTCGGGTTCTCGCAGTTGCCCTATCCGCAGGTGACGGTGCCGCTGCTGCGGGAGGAGTTTCTTGCGGCCGCGGGGTACAGCACGTTCCGGGTGATCGCGCCGCTTCTGATCTGCGTGCTGCTGGCGGGCAAAGTCGGCGCCGCGCTGGCGGCCGACATCGGCGCCCGGCGGCTGACAAAACAGTTTGACGCCATGCGCAGCTTCGGGGCCAGCCCGGCTGCGTACATGCACGGCAACATGGTCATCGCGATGGTGCTGTCGATGCCGGTGCTGACCGCCCTGGCGTATCTGGCCAACGTCTACGCCTCGCTGGTCGCGTTCCTGCTCACGTCGCCAGAGGCGACGCTGGCCACGTTCCGGCGGAACTACTTCGCGACGGTGCTGCCGGGGGGGGCGGCGCCGTCAGCGACGGGCGGATGGTCGATCACGTCCGGCTGGCCGGTGGGGGCCGGCTGGGTGCTGCTGAAGGTCGTGTGCTGCGGCGTGCTCATCGCGGCCGTGGCGTACGCGCTGGGCAACCGGCGGAAGGAGTCGTCGGTCGCCGTCAGCCGCGACACCGGGCTGACCATCTTCTGGGCGTCGCTGGGAGTGCTGGCGATCCACACGGCGTTTTCGTTCGTGGAGTTCGAGTGACAGGAGGAAAGGGAGTGAGGGAGTGAGGGAGTCAGGGATCGAGGGAGTGAGGGAGCGCGGCAGCACATGGCCGGCAGGTACGGTTTCCGCTGTCCCGCATCACTTTGCCCGATTCATAACTACGTCAGAGCCGGGCAATCCGCGCGGGCTGAAGCGCGCGGCTCAGGGGAGGAGTCCGCGCGGGCTGAAGCCCGCGGCTCGCTGAGGCGCACTATCGCGCGTGGTGAACTCAGCGCAAAGTCCGATGAAGCCGCCCCATGGCAGCGCGGAGTGCCACACTCCGGGAAGCGGCCACAGCGTTGTCCGCCAGCGCAGGCTGCGGAGGCGTTGGGCGGCCACGCGACGGACCATCGCTTCCAGCTCCCATGGGGCGAAGAAACGCGCCGCGGGCAGCAACTTGTGTCCGAGCCCGTGTTGCCAGACGGCCAGGAGGCTGCACCGGTTCAGCACGCCCAGCAGAAGGGCCTTGTCGGCGACGCGCACGGCTTCCTGCACGGCCTGGTCGGGGTCCGCGACGAACTCAAGCGACGTGATCATCGCCACCAGGTCGAACGCGCCGGCCGCAAACGGCAGGCTTTGAGCGTCGGCCTGGATACAGAGAGGACTCCCCGATCTGCGGGCTTCGGCCAGCATCGCGGCCGAGAGTTCCACTCCGGTGACCTGAAACCCAATGTCGGCGAACCAGCGCGTGAAGTGACCGGTGCCGCAGCCGACCTCGAGCACGGTCGTGATCCCGCCGAGCCCGGCCAGCATCGTTTCGAGCAGCGCCCGCTCGACGTAATCGGCGTAACGTCCGGGGCCGGCGTACCATTCCTGGTACCCGCGCGCCACCGCGAGGTCGTCGAACGCTCGGGTTCGCGCGGAACTCGTCACCGCATCCCGTCACGGGCAGGTTGTCTCTGCCGTGACGCCGCACTCGCTGAGTTCCACGGTGTGGCTGCCGGGGTCCACGGGGCACCACTTGACCTTGGTCCTCCCCTTGCCATCCACCTGGGCGGGCGTGGGGTTCTCGCCGTCGAGCAAGAACGTCACGGCCGCGCCGGGCATGCCCTTCTTCAGCTTGGCGACCACGCGGTTTCCGCAGGACGCGGCCTTGCACCGGGCCTTGAGCTTCTCTCTGGAGGTGCAGTCACCACCCGTGCCCTCCAGCCGCCAGGAGAGCACGGCGTTGCCGCGGAAGCTGTGCGGCACCCAATCGGTGGTGTTCCACAGACCGCGGTACTGGTTGCCGTGGTCCTGCCAGCCGTCGCGGACGTGCGACGGATGGCCGATGGGCGGTTGACTGATGGACGCGATGAACCAGAACCAGTCGCCGTTCGTCTCGATGTCCAGCGGCTGGAAGTTGACCCACCAGGTGCCCTCGTCGAGTTCGATACCCGAGCCGGTCAGGTCCATGTCGATGCGCCAGCCCTTGTAGCGAAGCGGCGTCGGGATCTCAGTGGCTTCGAAATGGTCGCGCGTCACGACGTAATCGAACGCGACATCTTCGTGGGGCTTGCCGTCGTTGTCGCGATAGAACTGGACCCAGATGCCCTCTGCCGGGATGGTGTCGTTATAGGCGTTGAGATCCATGACGGCCCGGGTGAGCTTGGAGGGCTGCTCGACGACGAAGTCCTCGGCAATCTGCGAATCCGTGACCTCCCGGAGCGGGCCGTTCAGGCCGCCGATGGCGTTGCCGACGCCGGCGTCCATGTAGCCCTCGTCGTAAATCCAGAGCGAATCGTAGATGACCTCGGCGGTGGCAGGGCCGGCGCCGAGGGCGAGGGCTATGCCACAGATGAAAGCGAATCGGTTTAAAGACATGACCTGTTCTCCTCGCACGGCAAACGGTGGGACCAGCGCGGCCGTTTCCTCCGAAACGGGCGTCGCTGCGACGCTCCTATCATACCGGGACCGGACGCCGCCGGCAATGAGCGGCACGCGAGTGGGGATTGTCGGGGGTGCGTGACACGATCGGCGGAGCGGAAAAAAGGGGCGACCGCGAGCGTGGCACGGGCGTCTTGCCCGTGATGCCACGTCGCGCGGGTCTGCCCACGGCCTGGAAGGCCGTGCCACGCAGGTCGTCGCCGCCCAATGTGTCGCGCACCCGGATTCTCGGGCGGCGTGAGAGGGCCGGCAGGCGCTGGCGGCGGATGAGCGAGCCGCGCGGCTTCAGCCGGCGCGGTGTTTCCGACTGGACGCCGTTTCCCGAGCGGGTATGGGATAGGCACGGCCGCCAGGCTGGAGCCCGGCGATTCCAGGAACGGCCGCCGAATCCGCCATGCACCCGGATACATTGAACTCGCGTCGATTCAACCTTCTGCTGACCGCCGGAGTGGCGATGCTGGCCGCGAGCCGGCTGCCGCAACTGCTCGGCCGTCAACTCATTCTCGATGGCGACGAGGCGGTGGTCGGCCTGATGGCCAGGCACCTCGCGGAAGGGGGACCGCCGGTCGTGTTCTTCTATGGGCAGCGATACGGGTTTGCCCTGCTGGAAGCGGGTTTGGGGGCTGCTTTTTTTCTGGCGTTCGGCGTCTCGACGGCCGTGCTGAAGGCCGCGGTGCTG
Source organism: Phycisphaerales bacterium (assembly GCA_003597935.1). Lineage (GTDB taxonomy): Bacteria > Planctomycetota > Phycisphaerae > UBA1845 > UBA1845 > SURF-32. The sequence continues at coordinate 3,409 of QZJT01000151.1, forward strand.
AGCCTGTGGGCGGTGGGCGCGGTCCTCTACGTGCTGGCCGTCGGCCGCTGGCAGGGTCCGCGGGTGGCGCTGGCGGCCGGCGCGCTGCTGGTGCTCTGTCCGGCGTGGGGGGCGTGGTCGATGAAAGCACGCGGCGGGTACGTCACGGCGTTCGCCGCGGCCGGGCTGGCCACGTGGTTGATCGCCCGCGTCGATGCCGGCGCGGGGCGCATCCGCGCCCTTCTGGCCCTCCTGGGCGTGGCGCTGGGTCTGATCCTCCTGGCGCACCCGTTCTGGCTGATCGCGACGGGGCCGTTGCTGCTGCTACCCGGCCTGCGCCGGAAGGCGGCGGGCCATTGGTGGTTTCTGGTGGCCGGCGGAGTGGTACTGGTGGCGCCGCTGCTGGTCATCGGGCTGTATCAGTCGAACGGGTACTGGCTCCCGGCGACGTTCAGCCGCCCCGACGTGGTGCTGGCCCTATCGGAGTTGCCCTATCGAGTCTGGGCGCACTTCACCGGCGCTTATCACATCACGTACCGTTACAATCAGGGCGTCCGATTCAGCGAGATCTGCGCTGCACTCTGGTGCATGCTCCTGCTGGCGGCCGTGTGGTGGCGGCTGCGGCGGCGGGCGGGGGGGGACGATGCCGTCGCCCGCCTTTCGATGCTGGGCGTGGCAGGCGTGGCGGCGCTCTCACTGGTCATCGACAACGAGTGGTACGCGTTCCGCTACCTGCTGCCGATATCGGCGGCGCTGGTCGTCGCCGTTTCCGCGGACGTGAAGCACTTTCTGGAAGGCGGCCGCGGACACCGAGTCGCGGTACGGGCAGGGGCGCTGTTGCTGCTCGCCACCGGGGCCGCGTCGATGGTGGAGTTCGGGCGGATTCCGTTCAACGGCTACCCGAGCGGGGGCGCCGTGCCGGAGCCGCAGGCGCTGCGGATGCTGGTGGATGAGCTGCTGGCCGACGGCATCCACCACGTGTACGTTGACGATCCGCTCTTGCAGTGGAACATCATGTTTGAAAGCGGCGAGGAGATCCTCGCGCGATGGAAAGCGCCGGGCGACCGGCTTGCGGCATACCCGCGGGCGGTCGATGCCGCGCTGCGCGGCGGGGCGCCGGTGGCGATCGTCGGCGTGTCGGCCCGTATCTCCATGGCGGAACTGCGTGAGTTCCTGCGTCTGGCGGGTCATGCGGACCTGCGGCCGAGGATTGTCGCAGACCGATACCTCGTGCTCCCGCAGGTGACGGTGGACCTGATAGAGGCGACGGAGTTCGAGCTGTCGGCGTCGCCGTGAGGTGGGGAATGGCGAATGTCAAATGTCGAATGTCGAATGTCGAATGGCGAATGTCGAATAAGGGAAGGCTCAGACTCGGGCTTGCTGGCACGGCGTGCGCGGCGCTGCTGGCCGTGGGGGCGTGTCAGCGTCCGGCGCCGCAGTGGTTGGCTTACGGCCGGCAGTGCATGGTGGCCAGCGACTCGGCTGAAGCCTCGGCGGCCGGGCTGGAGATGCTGGAGGCCGGCGGGAACGCGATCGACGCCGCAGCGGCCGTGTCGTTCGCGCTGGGCGTGACGCGTCCCTACAGCACCGGCATTGGGGGGGGCGGGTTCCTGATCGCCCGCACGGCGAACGGCCGCGTGTACGTGTTCGACTACCGAGAAACGGCCCCGGCGAAGGCGCGGCCGGACATGTACGTGCGCGGCGACGATGGCGGGCCGGTGGCGGAACACGCCAGCCGCGACGGGCACCTGGCGGTGGCGGTGCCGGGGCTGGTGGCGGGGCGACGGGCCGTTCTGGAGGAACTGGGTACGCTGCCGTGGGCGCGGACGCTGCAACCGGCGATCCGGTTGGCGCGAGACGGGTTTCTGATCGACCGGCACTTCACGGATGCGGCCGAGGAAGCGCTGAAGCGCTATCGAACCGACTCGTCGCTGACGGCTTCCTGCCCGTACGTCTATCGTACCTATCTGAACGGAGGGGAACTCTTTCCGGTGGGACACCGGTTGCGTCAGCCGGCGCTGGCGAAACTGCTGGAAGCGCTGGCGTCGGAGGGGCCGGGGCTGATGACGCGGGGACGGGTGGCGGAAGCGATCGAGCGCGAGATGGCGGCGCATGGCGGGGTCGTGCGGGCCGCGGACCTGCGCAACTACGAAGTGCTGCGCCGCGAACCGATTGGCGCCACCTACCGCGGTTATGACATCATCACGATGCCGCCGCCGTCGTCGGGGGGGGTCGCCATCGCACAGACGCTCAACGTGCTGGAGCGGTTTAACCTGCGGGCGGTGCGGCGGCGGTCGCAGGGGCGGGCGGACCACGTCATCGTCGAGGCGTTCAAGCACGCCTTCGCCGATCGGGCGCGGCATCTGGCGGACGCGGACTTCGCGCCGGTGCCCGCTGCACTGCTGACGTCGAAGGCGTACGCGGGGGGGCTGGTGATTGATGAGGAGTCGGCGCCACAGCGCCCGCCTGGCGCGTATGGCACGTCTCAGGTTTCTGACGATGCCGGAACCAGCCACTATTCCATCGTGGACCGCTGGGGCAACGTCGTGGTGGGGACGGAAACGATCAACACCGAGTTCGGGTCGCTGGCGGCGGTGGAGGAATGGGGCCTGGTGCTGAACAACGAGATGGACGACTTCACCTCGCGGCCGGGCGAGCCGAATGCGTATGGGCTGATCCAATCGGATCGCAATGCGCCGCAGCCGGGCAAGCGGCCGCTGTCGAGCATGTCACCGACGATCGTCTTGAAAAAGGATAAACCGGTGCTGATGCTCGGCGCCTCAGGCGGGCCGCGGATCATCACGTCGGTGCTGCACGTCATGATCAACGTGCTGGACTACCGCATGTCGTTGGAGGACGCGATGACCGCGCCGCGCCCGCACCATCAATGGCAGCCGGACGTGCTCTACTTCGACCAGGCCCCCCCCGACCCGCTGGCGGTCGACCTGCGCTCGCGCGGATACGAGATCGCCGACGAGCGCAAGACGGGGATCGTGCAGGCGATCCTGCGGCGGCTCGGTGGCTGGGCGGGCGCGAGCGACCCGCGCAAGGGCGGGCGGCCGGCAGGGAGGTGAATGGTGAATGGCGAACGGCGAATGGCGAATGGCGAATGGCGAGTGGCGAGTGGCGAATGACGAATGGCGAATGCCGAGTGGCGAATGACGAATGGCGAGTGGCGAATGACGAATGGCGAGTGGCGGGTGGCGGGTGGCGAATGGCGCCAGCCGAGGGTTTGGCATCGAGTTGAACAGCGCGCGATGACACACTCAGAGCCCCGTCTTTCAAGGCGGGCGGATCCGCCGCGGGCACCGGCCTGCCACGCTGGTTCTGCGACATTCGCGAGATCAGCGGCCTGAAGGGCCGATTCTGTCAGCCCAGGCCGAAGGCCTGGGAACACGGGTCGGCAGGACGATTCGGCCCTGAAAGGGCCGTTCGCCGTTGGTGCGCCAACGCGGGTGGATGGCCCCTTCGGGGGTCGCCTTGATCGGCATCGGGATTTGATTGGGCATCGGGATGCCAGGGGTGCGTCCTGCGCTTATGGGGCGAGACCCTTCAGGCTCGAGAACATGACGCACGGAGCCTCCGAAGTCACGCGGACGACGTATGTCTGCGCAAGCTGAAGCCGCGGCACGCTGCTGCCGGAGGGTTGGCCGAGGGTTTTGTCATGCGCTGCGGGCGGCCGGTCGCTTACGCTCCCGGTTCGGATTGGGCTGCGCCCGTCCGGACGCGATGTCGCTGCGGGTGCGAAGTTGCCCGGGTGTTTTTGCCGTACGCTGGGGGCGGCCCGTCGCTTACGCTCCGGGTTCGGATTGGGCTGCGCCCGTCTGGACGCGATGTCGCTGCGGGTGCGAAGTTGCCCGGGTGTTTTTGCCGTACGCTGGGGGCGGCCGGTCGCTTACGCTCCGGGTTCGGATGGGCCTGCTCCTGCCTGAATGCGATGTCGCTGGTGGCCCGGGTGTTCTTTGCCGTTGTTCTTTGCCGTGCGCCGCGGGCGGCCGGTCGCTTACGCTCCCGGTTCGGATTGGGCTGCTCCTGTCTGGACGCGATACCGTTGCCCGCCCGGCTTGAAAGCCGGGGCTCTGGAGGCGAAGGCCGGGACTCTGGCGGCGAAAGCCGGGGCTCTGGAGGCCGGTCTGGCGCGCCAGTACTGATACGCCGGTTGTTCCGCACGAGCTTCGGAAAAACGCCGTTCCGGACCGGTCCGCGCGAATCGCGGCGGAGTCATCCGCCCGGGCGCGACGTGTCTCCGCCCCCTCCCGCTTGCCGTCAAGGCATCCGGCAGGAATTGCCGACAAGACTGGGTGCCCGCGTCAGGAGGACCCGGGCGGCATGGATGGAATGCTCAGGAGGAGCGACGTGGCGACGTGGCCGGAACTTCAACGACGGATTGCGAACAAGTGGCAACTGCCGCTGTTCGTGGTCTCGCTGGGGGCGCTGGCCGGGTCGTTCTTCCTCGCCAAGCCCGCCCCCGATGATTTTCCGCTGGCCGAGACCATCCGGCAGCTTGACCTGCTGATCGACGGCAAGGTGTACGCGGGCGCGCTGCGTATCGCGGAGAAAGCGCTGGCGGAAGCGCCGTTGCCGCCGGAGCAACTCGCACCGGTCCAGCTTCGGGTGGCGCGATCGCTGGTCCTGCTGGCGTTGCAGGAGCGGCAGGGTACGGCCGCGCTGGGCGAAAAAGCCGCCGGGCACTTCCAGTTCGCGGAAGACTACGGGGCGACCCTGACCGCTGACGATCACGAATGGTGGGGCCGGGCGCTGACGTGGACGGACAACGCTCCGCGGGCAGTGCAGCACTTCGACCTGGCCGTGGCGATGGACGGTCCGCGGCTCGACTTGCAGCGTGACGCTCTGTCGCTGCGGCTGGCGCAGCGGGCGCCGTGGACGGACGAGCCGCTGGCGGCGCTGGACCGATTCGCTTCCGAGTGCGGCGACCGACTCGATCTGGCTTTCTGGGCGGTCGAACAGGAGGTACACGTTCTCAACGCGGACGGCCGCGATGATGAGTCCGCCACCGTGCTGGGGCGACACGCGGCCCGCTTCAAGGACAGCGACTTTTCGCCGGGCTTCGAGTACCTCGAATCGCTGGTGTTGTACTGGACCGGGCGGCTGGACGAGGCGGAACTGCGGCTGCGGGCGCTTCGCAACGCGCACCCGCCCGGCGGGGACCTGGACGCCCGGACGGGATGGCTGTTGGGGCGCGTGCTGCTGGGCGATGGTGACGGGCGGGCCTTCGAGGCCATGTCGTTCTTTCAGAACGTCATCGAGACGCAGCCGCCGGGGCCGTACCGGGTGGCGGCGCGGATCGGGCTGGCGGAGGCGCTGGCGAACCTGGAGCGCGTGGACGAGGCGATCGACGCCTACCGGATCGCCATCGACGAGACCGCTTCCGCCGATCGGCATTATCTGGCCAACCGCGACGTGCTGCGCGTCTCGCTGACCGTCCACTCGGACATCCTGCGGCATCGGGGCAACCTCCCGGCCGCGGTCGCGTTGGAGTCACTGAACGGATCGTTGATGGAAGATGCGGATGCGGAGACGCGCATCCGCCACTACCGCCGGCTGGGGGCGCTGCAGGAATCGCTGGCAGACCACTTGGCGACCACCGCGGCCACGGAGGGACAACCGTTGCCGGCGGAGCTGAGCGAAGCCATCCGCATAGCGACGAGCGGCGCGGCCGACGCGATGTTGGCGCTGAGCGAACTGCTCCATGAGCGGCCGGCCGAAGCCGCGGAGGCTTTTCTCCACGCGGCCCGGCTGGCCTATCGCTCCGGCGATCGGCGACGGGCGGAGGCGCTGCTGGGCGAGTTCGTCGATGCCTTTCCGGAAAGCCGGGACGTGTCGTCGGCGCTTTTGCTGCTGGGAGACGTGCGGCGCGAGACGGGCCAGCCGCAGGAAGCGGTGGAGGCGTATCGCCGTTGCATCGGCGACTTCCCGGATTCGCTGAACGCGGCGCGGTCGCTGCTGCCGATGGCGCGGGCCTACATGGCGATGCGGCCGCGCGAACTCGATCTGGCGTACAAGACGTTGCAGTTCGTCGTCGACGATTCCCGCGTCTTCACGCCGGAGGCGCAGGAATACGCCGAAGCGCTGTTTCTTCTGGGCGACGTGCTGAACCAGAGCGGGCGATTCGAGGAGGCGATCACGGTGCTGGAGGAGGCGCGGCAGCGGTACCCGGACGATCTGCGCCTGCACCGCGTCCTGTACATTCTGGCGGACTCGTACCGTCAGAGCGGCATGGCGCTGAAGGCCGACCTGATGAGCGCGCAGCACGTGGGCGAGGCGGGGCAGATGCGCGAGTCGGCTCAGCGACGGCTGGAGACGGCCCGCCGGCTCTATCGCGACCTGATCATCGAGTACGAAGCCCGGCAGACGCCGCTGGCGACGATCGACCGGGTCTACTATCGCCACGCGTTGCTCTACGAAGCGGACTGCCACTTCGAGAACCACCGCTACGCCGAGGCGATCGAACTGTACGAAGCGGCGGCGGGGACGCTCGCCCATACTACGGCGGCGCTGGCGGCGTACGTTCAGATGATCAACTGCCACGTTTTTCTGGGGCGTCCGGTGGAGGCGGCGGCGGCGCTGACGCGGGCGAAGGTGCTGACGCGGACGCTGGCGGACCGCGCGTTCGAGGCGGATTTCTCGCCGGAGACGCGGGCGGACTGGCAACGGTACCTGGACTGGCTGGAGAGGGCGGAGTTGTTCTGAAGGCGCCATGGGTATGACAAGCTCATTGACGGATCCAGTGCAGGACCGCGGCCGCGAGGCGCTGGAGTTGCTGCGTCATCACGTCGCGGCGCTCGGCCGGCTGGAGGGGCTCGCGCATCGCCAGCGCGATCTGATCGAGCGCGGCGATACCCGCGGCCTGCTGGCGCTGCTGACCCGGCGGCAGGAAGTCACGGATGAACTGGCCGGGATGGTCAAGCGGCTGGAGGGCGTTCGGCGCGACTGGCCGCAGTTGCGCGCCGGACTCCCGCCGGACGAAGCCGATGCGGCGCAGCGTCTGGTCGATGAGGTGGGAAGCCGGATGCGGCGCGTCATCGAATCGGACACCGAAGACGCCCGCACGCTCGACATCCGCAAGCAGCAATCCCGGCAGGGCGTGTCTGAGATGGTGTGCGCCCAGGGCGCCTTGAGCGCGTACGGCGGGACGGAGGCTTCGCCCCGGGCCTGCCGCGTCGAGGTCGATGACGCATGAGCACGACGGCCACGCTCTCAGCCTCGCCGCGCGAACTCGAGCTGGCGGAGATGCTGCGCACCTTCAACTCGGTGACGGAGCGCATGAAGCGGTCGCACGAGCGGCTGGGGCTGGAGGTACGCCGGCTTCGCGTGGAACTGGCGGAAAAGAACCGCGAACTGGCCCGGCGCGAGCGGCTGGCGGCGCTGGGCCGGATGGCGGCGGGAGTGGCGCACGAGATCCGCAATCCACTGGCCGGGATCCGGCTGTACGCTTCGATGCTGCAGCAGGACCTGGCGGACCGGCCGGCCGAGTTCGACACGGTCGGCAAGATCGAACGCGCCATCGCGGGGCTGGATCGGCTGGTGGGCGACATTCTGCTGTTCGCGGGTCACGCGTCGGCGTGTCTGTCAGACGTACACGTGGCGGAGCTTTTCGACGACGTCGTCGAGCTGGCGGCGCCGCGGCGGCTGGAATTCGGCGCACGGATGGTGGTGGATGCGCCGAGTCGGGAGCTGACGCTGCGCTGTGATCGCAATCAGGTGACGCGAGCGCTGCTGAATCTGGTGCTCAATGCGCTGGATGCGGGGGGTGACGGCGGAAGCGTCTGCGTCGGGGTGGTCCATGGCGACCGGCGGTTGTCGATCACAGTGGACGACTCGGGACCGGGTGTGCCGGCCGAGTTGGTCGATCAGATTTTCAATCCGTTCTTCACCACCAAGGACAGCGGGACGGGTCTGGGCCTGGCGATCGTCCACCGCGTGGCGGAGGCGCACGGAGGCGCCGTCCGGGTGGGGGCCGCGCCCAACGGCGGCGCGCGGTTCGTGCTGGAGTTTCCGGATCCCGGACCGCGGTTGCTGACGGGTGATCTGATGTGCCAAGGGACAGGAGCTTGACGCATGGCTGAAATCTGCGTCGTGGATGACCAGGAGATTCTGCGGGATTCGCTGGCCGCCGTGCTGGGGCGGCAGGACCACGCGGTGGAGACGTTCGCCGACCCGCTGGAGGCGCTGGCCGCGGCGCGTTCGCGACGGTTCGACCTGATCGTCAGCGATCTGAAGATGCCACGGCTGGACGGCATCGGACTGCTGCGCCGCCTGCGCGAGGCGGACGTCGACGCGCCGGTGATCGTGATGACGGCGTTTGCGACGGTCGGCACGGCGGTGGAAGCGCTGAAGCTGGGCGCATTCGACTACGTGCAGAAGCCGTTCGAGCCGGACGTGATTCTGGCGGCCGTGGAGCGGGCGCTGGAGCACGCGCGGCTGCGGGCGGAAAACGAAGCGCTGCGCACGTCGGTGCAGGACCTCCTCCCGCGGCGGGAGCTGGTCGGATCGGGGGCGGCGATGCAGGCGCTGCGCGATCTGATCGAGCGCGTCGGGGGCAGCGAGGCGACCGTGCTCATCACCGGCGAGTCCGGGTCGGGCAAGGAGCTGGTGGCGTCGGCAATTCACGCCGCGTCCAACCGGCGTGACCGGCCGATGCTGTGTCTGAACTGCGCGGCGCTTTCGGCCACGCTGCTGGAGAGCGAGCTGTTCGGACACGAGCGCGGGGCGTTCACCGGCGCCGACCGCACGCGCAAGGGCCGCTTCGAGATGGCCGACGGGGGCACGCTGCTGCTGGACGAGATCTCGGAAATGGCGCTGCCGCTGCAGGCCAAGCTCCTGCGGGTGTTGCAGGAGGGACAGTTCGAGCGCGTCGGCAGCAGCGTGACGCAGAGCGCCGACGTGCGCGTCATCGCCACCACGAATCGCAATCTGGACGAATGGGTCGCGCGGCGGCGCTTCCGCGGCGACCTGTATTACCGTCTCAACGTGCTGCCGGTCGCTGTGCCGACGCTTCGCGACCGGGTGGAGGACGTGCCGGAGCTGGTGCAGTGGTTCCTCTCGCAGGCGGCGCGGCAGGATGGGCGGGCGGCGTTGAGCGTGGCGCCGGACGCGATGGCGCTGCTGAAGGCCTACGAGTGGCCGGGCAACGTGCGCGAACTGGAGAACATCTGTCGGAGGGCGGCGACGCTGTGCCGGGGGGGGACGATCGACGCGGACCTGCTGCGGCCGTGGATCCGCAACAGCGTGGTGTACGACGTGGACCTGGGCCCGCTGCGCGAGGGGCGGATGCTGGAGGACATGGAACGCAAACTCATCGAGCGGACGCTGGCTCGGCACAACGGCCATCGGGCCAACTCGGCCCGGGCACTGGGCATGGGCGTGCGGACGCTGGGAATGAAGCTCAAGCAATGGCGAGAGGAAGACCGGCAACGGCGGGAACGCCTCGAAACGGTCGGGACGGGGGCGGCGCGGGGTTAGAAGGTTGAAAAGTTAGAAGGTTGAAGGTTGCAGGTCGGCAGGTTGCAGGTTGAGGGTTGAATGGCGGATTGCGATTGACGAATCACGGATGACGAAGGCGCAGTATTTGCCGAGAGGGGCAGGAAATGCGCGTGGCAGCGGCAGCGGCCGGCGATCGCCAGTGTCGCGGGGGCCGCTGACGCGGCGTGGAACGGGAACTGTCATCGGCGGTCGGCGGAAGGAGCGGCGCTGCGCCGCATGAGTGCGAACGCATGACGATGTTCATATCGAGCCTGACCGACACCGGAGCGACGCCGGCGCTGGTGCGCACGATGTCGTTCACCCACGCCCGGCTGGCGATGATCTCCGAGAACGTCGCCAACTACGGCACGCCTCACTATCGCCCCGGCCAGTTGGACACCCGCGGCTTTCAGCGGGCGTTGCGGCGGGCCCTGGACGAACGCGGCGGCGAGGTGAGCAAGCCGCTGAAGGTCGAGTCCGGCCGCCAGGTGCGGACGCTCGACGACGGGTCCATCGAGGTGACGCCGTCGAAGCGCCCCGTCGAGAACATCCTGTTCCACGACGACACCCAGGCGTCGATCGAACGGCAGATGTCAGACCTGGCGGAGACCGGGATGACGCAGGAACTGATGGCCACGCTGCTGCGGAGCAGGATCGACAGCCTGGAGAAGGCGATCCGCGGCACGGTGTAGGTGGAAGACCATGTTCGGCATCTTTGATACCAGCACGTCGGCCTTGGTCGCTCAACGGGCGCACATGGACGTCATCGCGGGGAACATCGCCAACAAGGACGTGACCCGCGACGCCGATGGGAATCCGAATCCCTATCGGCGGAAGGTGCCGCTGTTTTCGCCCGGGCGCGTCACGGCGGAGGGCCTGCGGCCGGGCGTGCGGGTCGACCGCATCGTGGAGGATCCCGCGCCGTTTCAACTGCGCTTCGAGCCGACCCATCCGGACGCGGTGCGGTCCGGCCCGCAGGCCGGATACGTGCGCATGCCGAACGTGGACTATCACACCGAGATGGTCAACCTGATGCTGGCGCAGCGGGCGTATGAGGCGAACGTGTCCGTGATCCAGGTGAGCAAGTCGGTCGCCCAGTCGTCGTTGAGGCTGATCGCATAGGCGTAAGAACGCCTTGAGGCAAGACCCATGACCGATCCGTTGCGACAGGCGGGTCCGATCCTGCCGGCCGCGCCGTTCCAGGCGCAGCCGGGTCCGCCGGCGCCGTCCGCGCCGGGGAAGGACTTCAAATCGCTGCTGCTGGACAACTTAAGCGAGGTGAACCGCTTGCAGTCGGAGGCGGACCGCCAGGTGCAGCGGCTGGTCACGGGCGAGACGGACAACGTGGCGGAAGTGTTCATGGCGATCAACAAGTCGGGAGTCGCGTTCGACCTGCTCATGGAAGTGCGGAACAAGCTGATCGACGCGTATGACGAGATCAAGCAGATGAGTGTTTGAGCGGGGTTAGAAGGTTGCAGGTTAGCAGGTTGCAGGTTGCAGGTTGCAGGCTTGCAGGTTGTAGGTTTGCAGGTTGCAGGTTTGCAGGTTGCAGGTTTGCAGGTTGCAGGTTGCAGGTTGCAGGTTTGCAGGGTGCAGGTTGAGGGTTGAATGGACCGGCTGGCGGACATGCTCAAGCAGATCAACGCCCGGCTGGCGCTGCTGACGCTGTCGCAGCGCGTCGCGATCGCGCTGTGCGCGGCGCTGATCGCCACGTCGCTGCTGTGGCTGCTGCAGTGGTCCACCGCGCCGGTGATGGCGCCGGTGTTCGACAGCGAGTACCCGACGGACCAGGTGGCGGAGGCGGAGGAGGCGCTGAAGAGCGCCGGCGTGGCATTCGAGGTGCGCGGCGCCCGGCTCTTCGTGCGGGCCGAGGACCGCTACAACGCCACCCGCATTCTGTACGAGCAGGACGCGGCGCCGGCGGACTCGCGGCTGACGCTGGAAGACCTGATCCTGACCAGCTCACCCTTCAAGCCGGAGTCGGACAAGGTCTTCGAGCGCAAGGTGGCCTGGCAGAACGAACTGGGGCGGATCATCGGCTCCAGTCCCCTGGTCGAAAAGGCCAACGTCATGCTCAACCCCACCACCCAGCGGCGCATCGGCCACAAGACGGACGTTCCGACGGCGTCCGTCTTCGTGACGCTGCGCGGCGCCGCGGAACTGAACCAGCAGATGGTCCACGGGATCGCGGCCACCGTGTCGCGCTCGGTGTCGGGGCTGGAGATCCACAACGTGGACGTGGTCAACGCGGCCACCATGAAGAGCCACCGCGTTCCCGCCCCGGACGAGGCGGACGCGGCGGGGTTCCTGGAGGAGATCCGCAAGCACGAGGACTACCTGCAAAAGAAGGTGGAACAGGTGCTGACGTACATCCCCGGCTCCATCGTCAACGTCAGCGTGGCGCTGGACAACTCGCGCTCGATGACGCTGAAGCAGGTCTACGACAAGCCGCAGGTGAAGCTGGAGGACAGCAAGTCGGAAGAGTCGGGTACGGCCTCGGCGCCGGCGGAGCCCGGCGTGAACACCAACCTGGGCATGGGATTGTCGGGCGCGGGCGAGGGAGAATCGAACCGCTCGGAGGACTCCAAGACGGAGTTCTTCAACCCCAATCTGACTGAGAAGACGACCATCGAGCAGATCGCGCCGGCGCGGCGGCGCGTGACCGCCGCGGTCATGGTCCCGCGCAGTTGGCTGGTGCGCGTCTTCAAACGGGCCAACCCGGACGTGGCGGACCCGACCGACGATCAACTGGCCGACACGCGCACGGTGCAACTGGCCAGCATCGAGGCCAGCGTGGCCAAAGTCATCCTGGCGGAGAGCGACGCCGTCGGCAATGACGTCAGCGTGGACGTCTACCCCGATCTGGACGATCAGGGGCGGCCGTTCGCGGCGTCGATGCTGGCGGCGGCGGAACGGACGCCGACGGACACGGCCATCTCGATGGCCCGCGACTACGGCGGACAGATCGGGCTGACGGCGCTGGCGCTGGTGAGCCTGCTCATGATGATGCGGGTGGTGAAGAAGACGACGCACCTGGTGGGGGCGGCCGCGGCCGGAACGGCGGAGGAGGACGACGACGAAGACGCCGACGGCCACGCCGTGCTGCGCGTCGGGGGGGGGCCGGTGGGCAAGGCGGCCCGCACCGGCGGGTTCCTGCAGGGGCAGGAGCTGACCGAGACCGACCTGCGCTACACCGAATTGAGTCAACAGGTCTCTGAACTGGTCGACGGCGATCCGCAGGCGGCGGCGGAACTGGTCTCGGCGTGGATCAAGGAAGAGTGACCGTGACCGAACAGGCGACGATGGACACGATGCCCGGAACGCGCAAGGCGGCGATCCTGCTTTTGGCGCTGGAGCCGGAGGTCGCGTCGAAGCTGCTCCGCGTGCTCGACCTGGACACGGTCGAAGACGTCACGCGGGAGATCGCGTCGATGGGCAAGCTGGACGCCTCGACGCGCTGCGGCATCGTCGAGGAGTTCTACAACCTGGCGCTGGCCAATCAGTACGTCAAGAAGGGCGGGCTCTCCTACGCCCGGCTGCTGCTCACCAAGGCCATGTCGCTGGATTCGGCCAACCGCATCCTGGCCCAGATCGAGCACCAGGTTCACAAGCAGCCGTTCTCCTTCCTGAACAAGACCGACGGCGAGAGTCTGCTGACGTTCATTCAGGACGAGCACCCGCAGACGATCGCGCTGATCCTGTCGCACCTGCCGGCGGGCAAGGCGAGCGAGATCCTCACGCGGCTGACGACCACCAAACAGATCGAAGTCGTCACCCGGGTGGCGAACATGGACCAGACCAACCCGCAGGTCGTCCACGAGGTGGAAAAAACGCTGGAGATGCGGCTCAGCGGCATCATGTCGCAGACGTTCCAGCGGGTGGGCGGCGTCGAGAACGTGGCCGAGATCCTCAATCTGGTGGACCGCTCCACCGAAAAGGGGATCCTCGAAGCGCTGGAGATCGAAGACCCGGATCTGGTCGAGCAGATCCGCCGCCTGATGTTCGTGTTCGAGGACATCCTGCTGGTCAACGACAAGGGCATCCAGGCTGTGCTGAAGGAGATCGACTCGGAAGAACTCGCCCTGGCGCTCAAGACCGCCAGCGAAGACCTGAAGGAGAAGATCTTCCAGAACATGTCCGAGCGGGCGGTGCAGCTCATCAGGGAAGACATGGAATACATGGGCCCGGTGCGGGTCAGCGACGTGGAAAGCGCGCAGCAGAAGATCGTGGACGTGGTGCGGC
>QZJT01000113.1 GCA_003597935.1 Phycisphaerales bacterium
TGGGCTACCCACCCCGCCGACGGCGGCGCCGTCAATTCGAGGGCGCCGCGCCGCCGTGGGTGCGCTCGGAATCCGAGCGCGATCGTTCCAGATCGGGCAGGATGACGCGAAAGACGGCGCCTTCGCCGGCCAGGCCGTCCACTTCGATCCGGCCGTCAAGCTCCTGCACAATCTTGCGGGCGGCCGCCAGACCCAGGCCGGTCCCGGCGTGTCCCTTGGTGGAGAAGAAGGGCTCGAAGATCAGGTCGCGGTGCTTGGCCTCGATGCCCGGGCCGTTGTCGGTGACGACCAGGATGGCCGCGGCGGCGTCCGGGTCGTAGTGGGTGTGGACGTTCACCCGTCCGGAGCCGGACGGGACGGCGTCGATGGCGTTCAGCAGCAGGTTGCCCACCACCTGCTGCACGCCGTGCGGGTCGGTCGAGATGGCGGGCACGTCGTCCAGTTCCGTCAGCAGCATGACCGATTTCTCGTCCGCCGGCGCCTGGGCGTCCGCGACCGCGTCGACCACGATCTGGTTGAGCTGCGTCATCTGCCGCCGCGGGGCGCGTTCCTTGCTGAATGTCAGCATGTTGGTCGCCAGCACCACCGCCCGGTCGATGCCGCGCCGGATGATTCCCCACCCCGTGCGGATCATCGGCACGCGGTCGCGGGCCAGGCCGCTTTCGATCACGTCGGCGCCGCTGCGCAGCCCCTGCAGGATGTTGCGGATTTCGTGCGACAGGTGGGCGACGGCCTCGCCAGTGGCGGCGAGCCGCTCGTGCCGCACCCGTTCCTCCAGCAGGCGGGCGTTCTCGATCACCAGCCCCGCCATCCGCCCGATCGCGATGGCCAGCCGCAGGTGCTCCTGCGTATACGTGTGGTGCGACATGGAGCAGTCGACGTGCAGCACGCCCAGCACCTCGTCATGGGCGATGATCGGCACGCAGATGACGCTGCGCAGGCCGAGCCGGTGGATACTGTCCTGACTGCCGTCGACGGCGAAGCGGTTGTCCGTCATGGCGTTGGCGCACAGGATCCCCTCCCGGCGCGTCCGCACGTGGCTGATGATCGTCTGGGAGGTGTTGATGCGGGGTCGGTCTCGGCGCTGGCGGGTGCGGAAGCGCACCGCCCGCGGCACCATCTGTCCGGTGGAGGCGTCCGGCATCAGGATCACCAGGCAATCGACCGTCAGATGGGCGAACACGAGGTCGGCCAGGCGCTCCAGGAACGCGTCGATCCCTCCGACGGTACCCATCATCTCGGCGAGCTGGTACATGACGCTGCCCGCGGTCGCCTGATCGGCGGACTCGGGCGGGTGCAGGATGACGCTGTCGTCTGAGGCGGCGATGGCCGACAGGATGGCCGACCCGCCGGGGGCCGGTTCGGAGTCGATGTCGACCAGGTCGCGGATCTTCTGCGGACCGTCCACCCGTTCGACCGAGGCGTGTCCGCTGAACACCAGGATGGAGGCGCCGAGCTTGATCTGGTCGCCGTCCTGCAGCGGCGTGGGGCCGAAAATGCGGCGTCCGTTCAGGAACGTCCCGTTCGAGCTGTTGTGGTCGCTGATCGTCCAGGAACCGTTGGTGCGGTGCAGCTCCGCGTGCTGGCGGGAGACGCTGTCGTCGGTCAACTGCACCTGGTCGGAAAGGCGCCCGATAATGACGTGGTCGTCACCGGTCTGAAAGGTGCATCCCTTGTCGGGACCTCGAAGTGCGTACAGAGTGGCCACCCGGCGACCCTCGAATCGTGGCGGCGGCGCGCGGCCCCGCCCCAGGCAGGCCCCTTGCCCCGCGGCGGCCGCCGCCGCGGGCACGGCGCCTCGCTATGGGTCTCATTTCCACTCTTCCCAGTCTCTATCGTATGTTTCTTACCGGGCAGATGTCAATCAGGCGGCGGCAGGCACGGACACGGCGATGGCTGCGACCAGAACAGCGGCAGGACACGTTCCCGTCAAGGCGACGGCGGAACTCCAGCTCGATGCGCTGCTGAAGCTGCGCGACAACCGCATGCGCGCCCAGGCCGCTGCCAAGCCTCCACCCTCGGATCCGGCCGAGATCTTCCGCCGCAAGGTGGAGTCCCAGTTCGTCCCGATTCTGGACGAACTGGCCTCGAAGTACGTGGCCAAGGGCATCGTGATCGAATGGGACCTCTCCTCCATGCTGACGGGCGGCCGCGAGATGATCATCGAGTTCGCCCTGCGGCCGGTCCGCTGGCGGCTGCGCGGCACCCTGGCCCGCGACGTGGTGGCCTTCGAGGTCACCCGCTTCGTGGGCGAGAGCGGCGGCGAAGTGTGCAGCGGCCCGATGCTCAGCATCCGCACGCTGGACCAGGGGCGGTTCCGCGAGTTCGTCTGCGAGCAGCTCGCCATGATGATCCGCTACGTGCTGCGCACGACGCGCCGTTGAAGGCGGAACCCACGAGACGGGCGCACCGGGGCGGGGCTGCGGGCGGTCTCGGGTTGTCAACCCGATGGAGGGACGTTATTCCACCGTGATCGTTGCGGCCCGGCCGCCGATGGGGCCGCGCGCGGTGCGGCCCCGGCCGCAGGGCCCCGGTCCGCCCGGGGAAGACCGCCAGGCCGCCGCCGTGAGGGATCCTCGTTCTTGAGCGCGACGAGCAGACGCAAGAGCTGGCTGAAGAACGGCATTCGCATCGTCGTCTGCATCGTCGCGCTGGCGTACGTGCTCAGCCAGATCACCTGGCGTGATGCCATCACCATCGTTACGGACGACGGGGTGGCCACGTACCACGGACGGCTCGACGGCGACGGCCCCTACACGCTGACCGGCGCCGACGGGACGGTGCGCACGATCGCCACCGAAAGCGTGGCGATGGAAAGCGGGCAGCCGGCCATACACTACGGCATCTACACCGTCTTCCGGCAGGCCGAATTGTGGATGATCGCCCTGGCGGTGGTGCTCTACGTCCCCGGCACGCTGATCCAGGGCAAGCGGTTCGAGTGGATGCTGCGGGCCCAGTCCATCCGCGTCGGCTACTGGGAGTCCACCAAGCTCTGCTGGATCGGCAACTTCCTGAACTTCGTCTTCGCGATCGGCTCGACCGCGGGCGACGTGTTCAAGATGTACCAGGTGGCGCGGCACACGGACCGCCGCACCGAGGCCGTGCTGACGGTGCTCTTGGACCGTCTGGTGGGTCTGCTGGGGCTGGTGATGATGGTGGCGCTGCTGCTGACGCTGTCGGGCACCGGCGGGCTGGTCGCCCAGTTCCGCTGGATCACCTGGGCGATGGTGGCGGCCACCGGCGTGGGGGCCTTCGTCTATCTTTCCCCCGCCACGCGGCGACTGGCGCCGCTGTCGCTGCTGGAGCGGGTTCCGAAGTTCGAGTACTTCCGCCGCATCGACCGCATGGCCCTGAACTGCTGGGAGCACCGGTGGCTGTCGGCCGCGTCGATTCTCGCCACCATCGTCCTGCAGATGTTCTGCACCGGCTCCTACCTGCTGGCGGCCTTCGCCCTCCACTTCAACATCACCGGTCTGCGCGACGTCTTCGACTGCTACGCCTTCTTCGGGGCGGGCGTGGTGGTGGCTTCGATCCCCATCTCGGTGCAGGGGATGGGCACGATGGAGCTGGCCTACAAGGAGATGTTCTCGCCCTACGCCACGCTGAACGCCATTCTCTGCCTGGCCTTTGCCGTCCGCGCGGTCCAGTTGACGGCGTCGCTTCCGGGCGGGTTGCTGTTCATGCTGGGTTCGTACCACGTGCCGACGGAGGCGGAGGTAGAAGAGATCGAAGAGGCCGCGGAGCGGGGCGAGCCGGCGGCGGCGTGAACCACGGCCGACCGTCTTCGACGGGACCGCCGCCCACCGCGGGGCTTTTGCACACGCACAATGCAAGACGCGGCAGATACGGCTACATGCATACGGGACAATCGGCTCGTATCGGCAAACCCAGGGGGATACTCACCATGCCGCGGCGTTCTGTTCGTGTTTGTGTTCGCGCCACCATTGCCGGTGCCACGATCGGCTTGCTCTGCATCCCGCTGCCCGCGCGGGCCGGCGACACCTGGATGCCTACCTCCGGGCCGGAGGGCGGCGCCGTGCTGGCATACACGTCGCTCGAGGGCGTACTGCTGGCCGGGGGGCGCGGCGGCGTCTTTCGCTCGCTCGACGAAGGGCTGACTTGGAGCGGGCCGCTGCCCACCTTTCCGCGCGGCCAGGTGGTGTCGTCGATGTGCGTCTCCCAAGGCGACATCTTCGCCGCCACCTTCGGCGCCGGCGTGCTGCGTTCGGACGATCTGGGGGACACGTGGGTCGACGTCAGCGGCGGGCTGCCCTCCGCCCGCGTCACGCACGCCTTCGCCGACGGCGGCGAGGTCTACGTCATCTCCGACCGCGTGCCGATGCACAGTTCCAACCGCGGCCGCGACTGGAGCGAGATCGTCCTGCCCTTCAACGACCTGGCCACGTCCATCTTCGCGGACGGGCGACTCCTGCTGGTGGGATCCGGATTCGCCGTCGGCGCGCATCGCTCGACCGACGGCGGGCAGAGCTGGGACACGATCAACGTCGGGGCCGGCTTCGTGAACCACGTCGTCCGCGGCCCGGACGCCCGGTCGCTGATCGCCGGGACGTCGATCACCGGGGTGTACCGGTCGGAGGACGATGGTCTGACGTGGGAGCCGATCAACAACGGCCTGGGCGTGCAGCCGCAGATACAGGCGCTCTTCGAGCATGGCGGCGTGCTCTTCGTCGGCGCTCAGACCGATCTTCACGGCATCGCGATGTACCGCAGCGTCGACAGCGGCGGACGGTGGGAGTGGATGAACCAGGGCGCTCCGATGGACATGGAAGCGTATCCCTGGACGTTCGGCGCCATCGGCGACACCGTGCTGGCCGGCGTGGAGGGGGGAGCGTGGCGCTCGACTGACGGCGGGGCATTGTGGACCGAGGCCAACCGGGGCATGGTCACCACCTTCGTGCGGGCCTTGTCGACGGCCGGCACGACGCTGTTCGCAACCGTGACCAACATGCGCCGCGTCTACCGCAGCGATGACGGCGGCGACACGTGGACCTCCAGCGGCGAAGGGTTTGCCCACGGCACGCGGACCGAAGGGCTGCTGGCGGTCAACGAGGACCTGGTGTTCGCCGGTACGGATCGGGTGGGGGCGTTCCGGTCCGACGACGGCGGGCAGACGTGGAAGAAGATCAACCGCGGCCTGCCGGAGTTCAACGGCACGGCCGGGTTGCAGTTCCGCCGCATGTCGCACTTCGTGCAGCTCGACGGCGCCATTTACGTCGCCACCGGCATCGACCTGGAGTTCATCACCGGCCAGCAGCGCTTCGAGAACACCGGCGCCGGCGTGTTCAAGACCACCGACAATGGCCGCAACTGGCAGCCGGCGCGGCAGGGACTGCCCATCATCACCTTCGACAGCTTCGGCGATCCCAAGTTCGACCCCGTCACCGGCTTGGGCGCCTTCGACGGGCTGCTGCTGGCGGGCACGTTCCGCCGCGGCGTGTTCCGCTCCGAGGACGGCGGCCAGAGCTGGCAGGAATCCAACGCGGGCCTGCCGCGCGCGCCGGTCACGCCCTCGGTGACGTCGCTGGTGGAACTCGACGGCGAGATCTTCGCCGGCGCCGACACGTTCGGGCAGTTCCTGCCCACGCTCTACCGGTCCGACGACGGCGGGCGGCGCTGGGTGGATTCTTCGAACGGCTTACCGACGGCCACCGCGGTCAACTCGCTGGCGGCCGCGGGCTGCGGCACGCTCTACGCGGCCGTCAATGACGACGCCCGGTCTCTCTTCGTCAGCACCGACTTCGGCCGAAGCTGGCAACCGGCCGACGGCGGCCTGCCCGGCCGGCGGACGAACGTGCTGGCCTCTGCGCCGGGCGTGGTCTACGCCGGCACGGCCGGGCTGGGCGTGTGGCGCAACGGCGCCGGCGTCGCCTGCGACGCGGTGAAGAAACTGATTGCCCGCTGCACCGATAACGGGAAGCTGACCGCCAAGGTCAAGTCGTCGCTGCCGCCCGGAACCACATTGACGCTGACCCGCAACGGCGAGGAGCCGCACGCGATCCGCATCAATGGCAAGGGCCGAGGCAAAACGGCCTGGGTCAACCCCTCGGGACGTCAGCAGGTGTGCATCTGCGAGTGCCCCGAAATGTGTCGAGTCGCCCGTTGCCCGTAGGCGGACAGGAAGCGCCGCTATCTGCGACACGATGTTGCGCCGGATGCACCGTTGCCCGAGCGTGGAGGGAAACCTCGTCGCGCTCGGTGTTGCGCTTCGCGGTGTCGCTCGTAGTCCGCAGAATGGGGGACAGGGTACCAGGATCGACACCGGCCCGAGCAGCCGCCCCCGCTCCGAGCTTCGCGGCGGAAAGGGCTTTTCACTATCGTCCCAGCTTCCGCAACCGCCGGCACGCTTCTTCCAGTTCCGGCATCTTCTTGGCATAGCAGAACCGCAGTTGGTTCTGGCCGTCTTCCGGATTGCGATAGAAGGCGCTGCCCGGCACCGTCGCCACGCCGACTTTTTCGAGGATGACTTCACAGGCCGTCTTCGCGTCCGGCCAGCGTCCGCGGTCGAACGCCGCCAGCATGTAGTAGCTGCCGTACGGGACGTAGGGGTCGAAGCCGATGGCCCGCAGCGCGTCGGCCGTCAGGTCCCGCTTGACGCGGTAGTCCTCGCACATCCGCGTATAATAGGAATCCGGCAAACCCAGCCCGGCCACGATGCCGTGCTGCAGCGGCGACGGCGTGCAGATGTAGAACAGGTCGCTGACCACGGCGATCTTGTCGATAACCGCGGCCGGGCCGACCGTGTACCCCACCCGCCAGCCGGTGACGGCATAGGTCTTCGACGCCCCGCTGATGGTGATCGTCCGCTCGCGCGCCTGCGGGAACGCCCCCACGCTGACGTGCGGCCTGTCGTGGGTGATGTACTCGTAGATCTCATCGGTGACGACCCAGCAGTTGTGGCGGTTCGCCAACTCCGCGATCGTGCGCAGCTCCGCTTCGGAGTAAACCTTGCCGCTGGGGTTGGCGGGCGTGTTGACCAGGATCAGGCGGGTGCGGTCGTTGAACGCGGCCGCGAGTTGCCCAGCGTCGAACTTCCAGTCCGGCGGGGCCATGTCCACGTAGGTCACCCTGGCCCCGATCAGCGTCAACAGGTTGACGTGGTAGCTGTAGAACGGGCTGAAGACGATCGCCTCGTCGCCGGGGTTCAGGATGGACAGCGCCGCACAGGCGAACGACCCGGCCGTGCCCACGTTGACGCAGACCTCCGTCTCCGGGTCGCAGCGGATGCCGTTGAACTTCTCCATCTTGGCGGCGATCGCACGGCGCAGCTCGATGATGCCGCGCAGGTTGGTGTAGGTCGCGTGGTCGTCGTCGATGGCCTTCTTGGCGGCCGCCTTGACCGCGTCCGGGGCGGGCTGATCGCAGACGCCCTGCGACAGGTTCACGCCGCCCATCGCGGCGCAGATGGCCGAGTAGCGGCGGATGGCACTTTGCTGGATGGACTGGACTCGGTCGGCCAGAGGCAGCGTCACGCTGAGGCACTCCAGGGCAGGGAACATGGATCCGCAGGAAGGGCAGCAACGGTCAGCCGGCTGGGGCACGTGTGCAGCGAGCCACGGGCTTCAGCTAGCCCGGACGCTCGAAGACGGCGAGCGCCGGAGAACTCGCCAGGATCGAGTCCCGGGCCGTCGGATGCCGAGGCGCCATCACGGGACCGAAATCCGGCCAGGAGTACGACGCCCCGGGCGACACCGTCGGGCACGGCCCGCGTCCCCGCGCGTGGGCCGGCGTCCTGCCCACCCGGGCCCGCGTCCATCGTGGCCGCGTGCCGCAGCGCCACTTCCGGCGTGGTGAAGGGGGGGTTTTCCGCAATGCAGCCGCGGATGCCGAGAAGGACGACGATCGAGAGAATGGCCTGAGTCACGGTCTCCACGTCGGTTGAGCCTCCAGCGGGTCCGCACGGTCAGATTCTGCAACAACGGCACGCCGAATCGCCTCCGGCGGGCTATCATCGGAGGGCGCGGCTGGATTGGCAAGCGTCCGCGTCCGCGGCACAATGCCGCCCGTGGCTGACGATGCTGAGAGGAACCTCACGATGATCCGACTGACCGCCCTGATGCTGACGTTCGCGTCGATGGGATTCGCCCAGGATCCGCCGCCGGCGCCGCCTTCCGAGCCGCCGGAACCGGTGCAGGAGGTGCCGGACGACGAACAGCAGCCGCCGGAAGATCAGGCCCAAACCGCCCGCGCCCGGGTGGATGAGATCCTCGCCGACCAGGAGCGCGTCGGCCAGCACCTGCGCGGCGTCGGGTGTCAGGTGGAATACTCGGACACGGACGAGCTGAACCTCTCCACCACCCGGCGGGAAGGCTTCGTCAAGTACCTGCGCACCGGCGGCAATCCCCTGTTCTGGATCGAGTTCCACAAGCAGGTGACGGACGACATGGTGGCCGAGTCCCGCATCTGGTACGTGTTCAACGGCTCCTCGCTGCTGGAAGCCCGCGAGCGCGATCGGGCGATGATCGAACGCCAGGTGGTCTCGGCCGGCCAGACGCTCGACCTGTTCGACCTGGACACGGCGCCTTTTCCGATGCCGTTCGGCCAGAAGCGTGACGAGATTCTCAAGCACTTCGAGGTCAAGCTGGTTCCGCCCAAGCCGGCCGACCCGGAGAACACCGACCACCTCGTCTGCACGCCGCGTGAGGGCAGCCCGCTGGCCCGCCGCTATGAAAGGCTGGAGTTCTTCGTCCTGCGCGACCTCCACCTGCCGCGCCGCATCCTCAGCATCGAGAACGGCGGCTACCGCACCGTGGTGGCGAACTTCCCCGATCTGTCGGCCGAGTCGCTGCGGCAGAAGCTCACCCCGCAGGACTTCGCGGAACCGGCGGCGTGGAAGAAGTACGCCCGCACCGTCGAGAAGTTCGAGAACGAGTCGTCTCTCAAGCCATAGCACGCCCTGCGCCCGCAAAGCCGTTGACCCGCGCGCCGAGTGCCCGGTTGGCAGTCCCGCGGATTCGGTTACGCACGCGGTGCGTGACCGCCTGGGCGGAAGCCTTTTCAGTGTGGTACCGGCTTCCAGCCGGTGGGCATGGCCTTCCAGGCCAGGCCAATCGCAGCCTGTGCTGCGATCACCGGCAAGATGCCGGTGCCACACGCGAGATGGCCGTTCTCGTTGCCCGCCCAGAGTGTCACGCGCGCGTTACGCACGCCGCGCGGTCATCCGCCGCTTTACTTCGCCCCGATCCGCGCCGAGAATAGAGTGTGGGAGCTTTGATCGGGGCGACGGCGCGCGCCCGGGATTCACCGATGCCTCAGACTCCCGCACCACTCGTGCAAACCGAACGGACGCACGCACCACTCGTGCCAACTGAGCAGACGCACGCACCACTGGTGTCGCCCCGACCGACGCACGCGACTCCAGGCGCGGCCGCGGCGGCGGGCCTTGCTGCCTCACGGTGTGCCACGGCGTCCGTGGCCGCCGCCGTTCTGCTCCTGGCCGCCAACCTCGCGTCCGCCCAGTCGGATGCCCAGGTGGACGCCCTCATCGACAAGCTCGTCGCGGCGCTGAAGCAGGCCCAGGTCGTCGACGGGCCGCAGGCCGGCAGCTTTCGCGGCGAGATGCCGGGCGTTCACGCGGGGGGGGTCTCGACGCTGGCGACCTACGCCCTGCTGGCCGCGGGCGTGTCGCCGTACGATCCGGTGATCGAGCGCGCCATCGGCTTCCTCGAAGAGCATCCGCTGCCCGGCACCTACAGCCGCAGCCTGCGGGCGGCCACGTGGTCGCACCTGATCGCCCGCACCGGCGAATCCACCGCCCGGCAGCGCTATCAGCGCGCCCTGCGCACGGACGTTAAGTGGTTGACCGATGCCCTGCGCGAGGACGGCTACTACGGCTACGACGCGGAAGGCACCGGCGGAGATCACTCCTGCTCCCAGTTCGGCGTCCTGGGCGTGTGGGCGGCGCGGATGATCCCGGGTCCATCACCCATCGAGGTCTCGCTGAACTACTGGGAACGCGTCCGGAACCACTGGCTCGCCCACCAGGACGACGACGGCTCGTGGAGCTACTCCGGCGCCAAGGCCGGCAGCGTGACCATGACCACGGCCGGCATCAACACGCTCTACATCCTGGCCGCCGAGTACCTCACCCAGAAAGAGCCGGTGTACAGCCGCCTGCGCGGCGTGGCCCGGCGCGACGAGATGGACAACGAGGTGAAGCGGCTCTTCGACGCGGCCGACCGCGGCTTCGCCTGGCTCAAGTCGCGAAGCCTGCTGGACGGCGGCGGCTATCAGCTTTTCGGTCTGGAGCGTCTGGGCGTGGCGTCCGGGCGAAAGGTGATCGGCGGCGTGGACTGGTATCGGGCGGGCGCGGCCAGCGTCCGCGGGCCGTCGGGAGACGTCGTCGAGGACGCCTTCAGCCTGCTCTTTCTGGTCTATGGGCGGGCGCCGGTGCTGATGGCGAAGCTCCGCTATGGTGAGGGGCAGGGGTGGAACCGCTACTACCGGGACCTGCACTTCCTGACGTCGTATCTTTCCGGCCGCTACGAGCGCATCTTCAAGTGGCAGATCGTAGACGCCGACGAGGGCCTCGATGACCTGCTCGATGCGCCGATCCTCGTCATCAGCGGCGAATACGGACTGGACTTGACCGGCGAGCAGCGGACGCGGCTGCTGGATTACGTCGACGCCGGCGGCACCATCATCGGACACGCCGATCACGGCAATGACCGCTTCACGGCGAGCTTCCGGCAGTTGTGTGCGGAGTGGTTCGCCGACCGCGGCGGCATGCTCAAGCCGCTGGCCGCGGACCACCCGCTCTACACGGCGTCCGGCGGGGGGGGGAAGGCGTGGGCTCAAGACTACCGCATCGAGGGCGTGGACGACGGCGTCCGCACCTGCGTGTTCCTCTTTCCCAACGACCTGGCGGGCGCCTGGCACCAGAACCGGCAGCAGCAGCACCCGGACGTGTTCGCGCTCATGTCGAACATGACCGAATACGCCGGCGGAGAATACGACGACCTCCCCCGGCGCCTGCGTCCGCCGCTGCGGGCAGGGCCGGGCGCAAAGCCGCTGGGGTATCTGACGGTGGACACGCGCTTTCTGGGCGGCCGGCCTCTCCAGACGACGGGCAAATGGCTGACCGTCGGCGGGCAGTTGGCGCATGCGAGCGGCGTGTACGTCCTGGCCGCCTGCCCCCCCCCGGCGACGGCCGGCGCGGCCGAATATGACGACTACGGCAAGAAGGACGAAGCGAAGCCGCGGACACCGGCTTCGTTAACCACACCGCTTCGCCCGTCGGACGTTCTGCACGTCACCGGCACGGCCGCGTTCAACGTCGATGACGGGCGGGTCGACGAATTGGCAGGGTACGTCCAGCGCGGCGGCTTTATCTGGCTGGAGGCCGCCGGCGGCGACGAGGGATGGGTGCGCTCCGCGGCCGCGCTGATGGACGCGGTGTCCACCAGGATCGGCGGCGAGGTCCGGCCCGTCGAGCGCGATCACGTACTGCTGGCCGGCCGCTTGCCGGGTCTGGCGGGGGAGCCGACAACGGAAGCGGCGGCAGAAGCGGCGGCGCTGCGGCCGAACCGATGGGGACTGGTGCGGTTGCGGGGCGGCGCGCCGCCGATGCGCACGCTGGAGAAGGACGGCCGCACCGTGGCGGTGCTCACGCCGTTCGACACGCTGGCCACGGCCGCCGGGCATCGCGTCTGGGGCGCTCCCGCGTATGCCGCCGAGCCGACGTTGCGGCTCGTGAGCCGGCTTCTGCTGCTGCGTTACCTGGACGTGACCGGTACGGCCAGAACGGCCGGCGCGCTGCCGACGCGGCCGGCTTCGTCACTGGTGGCTTTCGTGCGGACGCTGATCGTGGCGGATCGCTTCGGGGAGGCCGTGGAGTGGACCCGAGCCATCGAGCGTCTCGATCCCGACGCGGACGGCCTGACGGGGCTGCGCGGTGAGCTGCGCTCGCGAATGCTGGCGGCCTTTCGGGCAGCCCGCGCCGACGGCCGCGATGCCGACGCGGCCCGCCTCGCGCGTCAGGTGACGGCGCTGTTCCCGGACGACCTGCGCGGCCTGTGGCTGGCTGAGCAGGAGCGCGGAGGCCCGATCGACCGACCGGCCGACGCGCCCGCGGACCTGCCCGCCGGCCTGGCGGACATCGAGGTGGTGTTCGGCGACCAGACTACTAACGCCCGCTGGCTGTTGCAGCAGTGGCAGCAACAGAAGGAACAGTACGACGCGCTTCAGAAGGAACTGGCGGACGCGAAAAGCGAACTGGACGCGCTGGACGCCCGCGCGCGGGAACTGATCCGCCAGCAGGCGCGCAGCGGCCGCGGCGGCGCCCGCGGCGGCGGAGAGTTCGACAAGATCGCGGCGCAGCGCAAGCTCATCGAGACCCAGGCCCGCAAAACCGAACGGGCCGCGAACGAATCCGTCGCCAAGATGAACCGCATCACCCGCGCCCTGGCCCCCCACGAAGACGCGATCGCCCGGCTGGGGTGGATCGTTCGCGACGGGGTGTGGATGCCGAAGGCGCAGAACGACACTGCACCGCCGGCGCCGTGAGGCCGCGTCGTCCTGCGTGGCACGGCGTTCCAAGAAGTGGACCGCAACGCACGGCGTGCGATCACGGGCAGGACCCTCGGCTGCCGGTGCCTGACGGAATCGGCTGCTCCGCTGATCTAGCCGCGTGGATTCAGCCCGCGCGGAGCCTCCCCCGGAACGGCGACTGCCGACGACCGAGCGTTCTCCCCGGCGAACTGGGCGCCATCCGGGCATCGGTGGGGCGATCCGCCGCTGAAGTCACGGGGAACCTCCGCGCGGGCTTCAAGCCACGCGGCTCGCTCAGAGAAGCCGCCGATTGGGTCTCGGAGCCGTCCGCGCCGGGTAGTCTTGCGGCGCGTTGACGTTCTGCGTCACACCGGGGTCCGCGGTGTCCACGAGCAGCAGGCGGTCGGGGTGTTGCGCCAGCAGGTCGCGCAGGCCACCTTTGAGCGTTGACACCTCGGCACGCAGCTCCCACGGGAAGATGATCGGGTGGCCGCGGCGGCCCTCGCAGGTGGCGACGACGATCCGCCGCGGATCGGCGGCGAACGCAGCGGTGCAGTCGCGGCAGGTCTGCGGACACACGCCGGGCACGTCGGCCGGTAGCACCATAACGCCGTCTACGTCGCCGTGCGCGATCCGGCGCGGGCGGCGGGCCGCCTCTCTGCTGCCCGTCGGCGGGCAGACCGCCTCGCTGGTGCCCGTCGGCGGGCAGGCCGCCCCGCACGACGTTTCCGACGGAGCCGCCGCTCGAGGACGTGTACCGTCATTCGCGTCTTCACCCAGGCCGCGCGACTCAGCGGCGATTGTTTCCAGCCCGATGCGGATCGAGTCGAGCATCTGGCTGTCGCACTCCTCGTTGAACGCCACCCGGACCCGCGGATCGCGCGGCAGGTCCATCGCGTCCACCAGGGCGCGGCGCGTCACCAGGATCAGACCGCTCACACCGGCCTCCAAAAGCGTACGGCATACGTGTGACGCCATGTCCGTATCGCCCCAGGGCATCAGTTGCTTGGGCCGGCCCATGCGGCGGCTCACGCCGGCGGCCGGCACGATCGCCCAGATGTTCGGTCGACTTGGAATGCTGGCACTCATGGATGTTTCGCGGGCATGGGCTCCTGGCTTTCAACCGTCAGCGATCGACTTGGCGTTCGGCGCCCGGACCGCGGCTTCCGGCTGACGGCTCACGACCGAGGACTCGTCAACGCCGAGAACGGCCCTTCCACCGCTGCCGGGCGGCGCTGCCGGCGGACGCGGACCAGTTGGGCGGCGATGCTCACCGCGATCTCGCCCGGCGTGACCGCGTGAATGTCGAGGCCGATCGGGGCGTACACGCGGGCGAGGGCGTCGTCCGTAACGCCGCATTGCCGCAGGTCGTTGAAGACGACGTCGATCTTGCGGCGGCTGCCGATCATGCCGACGTAGCACGCCGGTGAGTGAACCACTGCCGCCAGGGCGCGCTCGTCGCGCTGATGCCCGCGGGTGACGATCACGACGTAGGTTCGGGTGTCGATGGGCCAGCCGGACAGCACCGCCTCGATGTCGCCGACCACGGGCACGATCGGCGGCGGAAAGCGCCCTGGATTGGCGTATTCCTGGCGGTCGTCGATCACCGTGACGGCGAAATCCAGGTCCGCCATCAGCCCCGCCAGGCGCTTGCCGATGTGACCGCCGCCGGCGATCAGGAGCTTCGGCTGCGCTTCGAGGTGGATGACGTATTCGACCGGTTCGTCGGTCGTTTCCACCCTCAGTGGCAGACGGGCCGGCCGGCCGGCGCGGAGACTATCGGCCGCCTCACGACAGGCGCGCCGCGCTTCATCCGTGCCGACAACGCTGATCGCCACGTCGACGTGTCCGCCGCAGATCATCCCCTCATCCAACCCGTGTGTGAAGTCGAGGTCGAAGGTCGCCACGCCGCCCGTCCCGCCGACCAGCGCCGCCCGCGCCCGATTTCTTACCTCCGCCTCCATGCAACCGCCGCCCAGCGTGCCCGTCATGTTGGCGTCTTCATCCACGCACACCAGCGTACCGGCCGGCTGCGGCGACGATCCCCGCGTGGCCACGATGGCGCACAAGGCCACCGGCCGGCCGTTGCGATCCCCATCCGCGGCGGTTTCCAGGATATCCAGCAGGCGATCCACTGAGCGTTATCGTAACGCGGCCGCCGGCCGCAATCAAAACCGTCACGAAACAGGGAATGAGGGAAGAGGGCAGGAGGGAGTCAGGGAAGAGCGTCAGGCAGCGGGTACCGCTGACGTTTGTTCTTGCTTCCCTCACTCCCTGACTCCCTGCTGCGCTCACGTATACCGCACGGATCGATGCCGATCGAGATAAAAAGCCGGGAGCAGGCGGTCCACGCACAGCAGCCCCTCGCGCGTCAGCGTGACCCCGCCTTCGTCGGTGTTCAGCAGCCCGGCCGCGGCGAATCGCGACAACGGCTCGGCGAAGTACTCGAGGACGTCGACGCCGAATCGGTGCCGAAACCGTGCTGCACCGGCGGCGCCCAGCTTCAACTGGAGCACGAACTCCCGGATCAGACGCTCTTGCCAACTCAGGGCGCACGCGCGCTGCAGCGGCAGGTCACCACCGCTGAGCCGGGCCAGATAGCGCTCCAAGTCGGCGACGTTCTGAAAGTGTACGCCCGCGATATACGAAAACGACGACACCCCGATGCCCAGCAGATCGGCGCCGGCGTACTGGGCGTCCTGATAGACGAACGCGTGCCGCGCCGGGTCGCGCACGGCCGCGTAGGCGCTGCGGACGACGTAGCCGCGCTGCTCCAGCCGGGCGAACGCGCGGTCCAGCCGGGCACGCTTCGTCGGCCAGTCCGCGGGCTCGACCGGCGTCTCGCCGTCGCGCCAGTGGCGAAAGAGCGGTGTGTTCTGTGGGATTTCGAGTTGGTAGATCGTCACGCTCTCCGGCTGCATCGCAATGACGCGCTCGAGGCCGGCGTCGAGCGACGCTTCCGTTTCGCCCGGCAGGCCGACGATCAGATCCACGTTGACGATCGGAAAGTCGGCGCTGCGGATGGCCAGCCAGGCGCGTTCGACGTCGGCTGTCAGGTGGACGCGGCCGCTGCGGCGCAGCACGTCGTCGTCAAGCTGCTGCACGCCGAGGCTGATCCGCGTCACGCCGTGCTCCCGCAGCACCGCGAGCCTTTCCGGCGTGACCGACTGCGGAGCGCATTCGAACGTGACTTCGCGGACCTCGGTCCACGACATGACGGCCTGAAGCCCGCCCAGCAGGCGATTCAACTGCAGCGGCGTCAGCAGCGACGGCGTGCCGCCGCCGAAGTACACGAAATCGAGCCGCCGCCGTGCCAGCGCCGGCGTGCGGGCGAACGTGTCCAGTTCGCGCAGCAGCCCATCGATGTAAGCGTCCACGTCGCGCGTCGGCTTGCCGGCGTAGGAGAGATAATAACAATAGTCGCAGCGCTTGACGCAGAAGGGAACGTGTACGTACAGGCCCAGCGGCGGGGCGTCGCCGGGTGGGGGCGGCTGGCCGAGGACGCGACGGACCTGCCCGAGTTGGTCCTCCGTCCAGGTGGAAAACGGCGGATAGGTCGAGACGAAGTAATTGCCCGCCAGCGACTCCTCGGCGGGCCAGAGCGAGGTCTGCACGTCGGCTCGGCCGCGGATCATGGTCTTGCCCTCGTTCCGGTCGTCGGCGTTTCCGGCTTCTGTGCGTTGCGGGCGTCGCGCCAGAGCACGAATCGCTCCGCCGGGTAATCCACACTCCAGGTGAACTGCGACAGCACGTCGGAACCCACACCGACCAGGATCGGCGCCGCGAGACCTTCGCTGATCCCGGCAAAGCTGACGATCTTGGCGGACGCGATCGTGAACGTTCGGGTTCCCAGTGTGAGGCGATCGATGGCTGCGCCGCGGGGGTCGGCTGCCAGCCCGAGTTCCGCGACCAGCGACGGGTCGATACACGCTCTGCTTTTGCCCGTATCCAGTTGCACGAGCACGGGCCGCTCGTTGACCGATCCCTCCACGACGATCATGCCAGGGAGTCGGGTCACCGGGATCAGCGGAAGCGCGTCGCCGTCGGCGGGCGCCACCCATGCCGCGCTATCCGCCACCGCCAGCCATCCAGCCCGGTAGTCCACCGTGAAGCGCCGGTTCAAGAGGTACCGCGGCCCGATCAGTCCGGGGATCCGGTCATTGTCCAGCACGTAACAGCGCTGGTCGGTAAACGTCGCGCCCAGAATCTCCACCCGCTCGGCCCGCACTACGGGAAACCGGCCTCGAGTTTGCCCGTCAGAACCGTAGCTCGTCCATTCTCCCACGCGCGGCAGCTTCAGCCGGCGGGCCGTTGCCGGGGACAGCGAAAGCCCGGTAAGATTGCCGGTGTCGAGCATGAGTTCGACGGGTCGATCGTTGATGGAAATCCGCAGATACGGCGCTCCGTAGGCGCCGATGCGGATGGGGAATCGCCGCTGAGGCATCCCGTCGAACGGCGTCCGCCACGGTCGCACGGATGC